>NZ_JBHRWI010000029.1:105231-215941 GCF_042647905.1 Amycolatopsis halotolerans | reverse complement strand
GCCCCGAACCCAACCACTTGACAAACACAGAGGAACCCTCAAGGAGTCCTTCACGGACTTCAGGACGCGGCCACATGGCGACAAATCGGGCATTCCGACACTGTTAGCGTCCTTTGTGGATAGTCAGCGGATGTGGGCTGCGCAGCTTGAGTCCCTGGCCGACGGCAATCAGCAAAGCGGCAGCTGCCCGGCGACCTCGGCTCGAGCGCGGTCACCAGCCTCACCGCCGCCCAACTGACCGCGAACGGCGAGCAGTCGCACACGTTCTCGCGACCCGCGCCCGAACGCAGCTGAAGCCTCCCCGATCTGCCGGGCTGCCCGCGGAGGCGGCTATCCGGACAGCTCCTTCTCCGCCGGGGTGCGGAACTTCGGCACCACTCGCGCCTCCCCCAGCCATTCGCTCAGCCGGGCTGCCTCGGCGTCCACCGCGGCGGTCTTGTCGGCTCCCACGTCCTCCAGCAGGCGAACCACGACTTCGCCGGACGGGCGGTGAGACCAGGCTCCGACGATCCGGCCGTCGCTCCAGACCGTGGGGCCGATATTGCCGCTGCGATCGAACAAGGCGGCGTGGTGCGGGCCGACGTACCAGTCTCGCGACTGCCAGCCCATCGCCGTTGGGTCCAGGGCCGGGAGCAGGGCGATCCACGGGTCGGGTGCGGGGACCGGGGCGAGGTCGTCGGGCAGGGCGATTGCCGGTTCGCCGTCCAGGTCCACCTCTGCCGGGCCGACGGCGGCCAGCGCCGTTTTCGTTTGGCCCGCATTCCAGCCGGTCCACCAGCGGAGGTCGGCGACCGGGGCGGGACCGAAGGCGTAAAGCCATCGCCGGGCCAGGGCGGCTCGGGCTTCGTCTTCGGAGAGGGCTGGCCAGTCAGCGGAACCAGGGGCGGGACGAGGTGGCCGGGCATCGGAGCGGCCCGAACGGGCACCGGCCGCGGGGCGGCCCGAACCGCCAACAGCGCCCGAACTGGAGCTGCCTCGCCCGGCTGCGCCACCGGAATCGGAGCGGCCCGAACCGCCAACGGCTTCCGAATCGGAGCGGCCTCGCCCGGTTCCGCCGCCGGGGTCGGCGTGACCCGAACCGGCACGGGCGGCGGGGCGGCCCGGGTTGTCGTCAGGGCCAGAGCCGGATCCGGCGGCGCCTTCTGCCAGCCAATCGGTCAGCGGGGACCAGTAGTACTGCGTGCTTTGCCAACTCCCCCGCGGGCGGCCCCGCACGATGTGTCCTTCTGCGGCCAGCTGGAACAACACCCGGCTGGTCACGTTGCCGATCGACTCGTACGGCTTTCCCTTAGCCATCTGCAGTTGCTGGCGCAGCCGCGGTTCGTCGTCCGCCAGTTGCTGGGCGGTTGCCGATCCTCTGGCGCGCAAGGCTTTTTCAACACTCGCCATCACCTCGTCCAGCCATTCGGCGGGATTCGGGACGTTGTCCGGGTGGCCCAGGGTGCCCAATTGCTTTTCCAGCAGGCGGCGTTGGCGGGCGGCGATGTCGTAGGAACAGGCCGCCTGTACCTGGGCGGCGGTGGCGACATCGGTGACGAACACGGTGCGCCGCATGCCCAACAACCGCAAAAGGGTGCGCCGGGAGTACAGGGCTTCTTCGACATCGGCGACCGAGACCCCGTGCACGCGCGACCACGAAGACAGGTACACCGAGGCGGGATCGGTGGCGTGCAGCGCGACGACGCCGTCGACTGCTTCCTCGACGGTCGTCGTCCGGGCCGCCAGGTGGTGGCGTACGCCGAGGCGGGCCCGGCGCTGGGCGAGGGTCATCTTCACGACTCGATTCCTACCAGGAGGGTCCGACAGAAATCGCCTCCGCGCTGGTCAAGTGGACATACCGGCGAGCATGGCGGTGCGTACACGAGCCCGGAACCACAGTTGGGCGGGGTCTGCGGCGGTGCGCGGGTGCCAGGCCAGGCCCAGTTCGATCGGGGGCAGGTCCAGCGGGATGTCGAAGGTTCGCAAGCCCAGAGCAGTCAGGAACGGGTCCAGCCAGCCCGCGATGCCGATGGTCACGAGATCGCTGCTGCTCGCCAGGATCAGGGCGCTCGGGTGGCCGGGGACTACTACGGCGACTCGGCGATGCAGGCCCAGCTGAGCCAGCGCGGTGTCGATCGGGCCGGATTGCTTGCCTCGGCGGGAGATGCCGATGTGCTCGGCGGCGGCGAAGCGCGCTGGATCCACCCGCGCGTCGAAGAGTGGATTTCCTTGCCGTGCAATGCCCAGGACTGCCGATTGCACCAGAGGTTCTGTGCGGGTTTCGGGGTCGTGATGACCGGCGGCACCGATCTCGAGGTCTACCCGGCCGTCGCGCAGGGCACCACTGTCCTCAGTGGACTCAGGCAGGAAGACGACCTCGACGTGCGGGGCTTCGGCCTGGATGCACGCGGCAAGGGGGCCAGCTAGGCCGCTGACCACCAGGTCGGCGGCTTGGATGGTGAAGGTGCGACGCAGGTCCGCGGGGGTGAAGCCGGGGCCGGGGCCCAGGATGCGGTCGGCGCGGTGCACCAGGGCGGTGACTTCGTCCTTCAGTTCCAGCGCGCGCGGGGTCGGGACCAGGCCTTGGCCCGCGCGCACCAGCAGCGGGTCACCGGCGGCGCGGCGCAGTTTGGCGAGGGTGCGGCTTACCGCGGCGGGCGAGCTGCCCAGTCTGGCCGCGGCGCGCGTGACGCTGCCTTCCTGCAGAAGGACGTCCAGTACGCGCAAGAGGTTGAGGTCCATGGCCATCCGGAAGGTTTGCGTGCAGCGGAAGAATTCCGTGCCGATTCTTGCATCGACGCGCAATCCGCGACAGCCCAGAGTGGAGCTGGCAAGCCACCAGAGGAGAAAACCTATGCGAGAAGCGATACTCGCGGTCGCGGGAGCGAAGGGGCCCGCGGTCGCGTTCTTCGACGTCGGGTCCGGGAAGCATCTCGGCACCGTCGAAGTGCCTGCCCAGCCGCACGATCTCTGCTTCGACCCGGTCCACCGGCTGGTCTGGTGCGCGAGCGCGTACCGCGACGGGGCCTATCACCGCCACGGCGAGCGGGCGACCGAGCTGACGGCGATCGATCCGGATTCGCGTGAGATTCTGGAGGTCGTCGATCTCTCGCCGGATCACGCGCCGCACGGGTTGGCGGTCGACCCGATGCGAGGGCTGTTGTACGCGACCGTCGAGGCTGGCCCGGGGAGCGAAGGTGGTCTCGTGGTGGTCGACACCGCGACGCGGCGACCGGTGCGGCATCTCGCGACCGGCGCGCCCGGGCCGCATTGGGTCACGATCAGCCCGGACGGGCGGCGCGGGTTCGTGACCAACAAGGAAGCGCCGTTCGTGTCCTTTGTGGACTTGGACAGTGGAGAGGTCGAACGCGTCTCCGTGCCGGGCAGCGAGGGGCTGGAGGTTTCCCGGGACGGCAAGCGGTTGTACGTCGCGACGCCGTATCTGGACAACGGCACCGAGCCGGTTCGCGCGACGCCCGGAGTCCGGGTGTTCGACGCGGTTACCGGGTCGCTCGAAACCGTCCTTCAGACGGAACGTCCGGTGCTGCCGATCCACTGCACAACCGCGGGCGAGGTGCTCGCCGCCGAGCTGGGCGGGCAGTTGCTGGCGTTTTCGGCTGCCAGCAACGAGTTGCTCGGCTCGATGGAGCTGCGGACGGAGTTTCCACTGGCCATCCTGTCCGATCCGGACGGCCGGATCGCCTTCGTGTCCGGAGCGGCATCGACCGCGGTGGAGGTCATCGATCTCGAGACCCGCACCCTGGTGACCACTTTGGACACCGAAGCGGCGGGAGCACCGGGCGGACACGGGCTGGCATACGTGCCCGTCGGCTGACGGGTCTCGGCGCGCGGTGTGCCGCCAGGACAGACCGCGCGCCAGCCGTCAGGCCGGTTGTTCTTCTTCGGCAGGCGAATCCACCGAAGGAGAAGTAGATGCCCGGCTGAACATCCGCGTCGCCGAAAGCCGTGCGACCCCGTCCGGATCCCCGAGGTCGTCGAGGGAGTTCCGGATCGTCGCGTCCACCGACAGGTACTTCCGCCCGGCGCGCAGGTCCGCGTCGTTGCGCAGCCGCACGATCAGCGGGAATTCCGCCAGCGCGCCCGCGTCGAACAGGCCAGTCGTGTAGATCAGCTGCACGCCCAACGCCTCCGCCACGGCCCGCTGCAGTTCCAGCAGGTACCCGGCAGAAGCACGGCCGATCGGGTTGTCCAGGAACAGCACACCCGAATGCCGGTTCCGCGCCTTGCCCCGGTTGTTGGCGCGCAAAGCCGCCAGCGTGCAGTACAGGATGATCGCCGCGGTCAGCTGCTGGCCGCCGGAGAAGACGTCGCGGATTTCGGACACCCGCTGACGTTCGGTGCGCAGCACGGAGTCCGGCTTGAGCATGTCGACCCGGTACCCCTTGGGCGAGGCGACGTGCACCCCGCGCAGCACCAGCGACAGCCCGTCGCGCTTCACGTCGCGGCCGTCGGCGGTCTTGCCCGCGGCCGCCTCGTCGACGACCTCGCCCAGTTTTTCCGCCAGCACATGGTCTTCCAGCTCGGTGAACCGGATCCGCAGGAATTCCTGGCCGGACCAGTCGCCGAGCCCGTCGGGCAGCCGCGACACCCGCTGCGCCGAGCGCAGGGTGCGCAACGCGCCCTCGACCATGCCCTGCAGCCGCGTGATGATGCCGCCGCGGTGCCGGTCGATCTGCGCGAGGTCGTCGGTGAGGGTCCGCAACCGGGGCCGCAGCGCCTCGCCCCATTCCGCCGCGTGCGCGGGAAGCTGGTCCCGCTTGACGGAAATCACCTGCTGCCGCACCGGCGTGCTGAGCTTCTCGAACCGCTTCTCGGTCGCGTACTGCGCCAGCTGGTCCGCCGCCGCGCGCACCCGCCGGTCGCCGGAGTCGGCCGCCGACTGCGCGTCGTTCAGCACGGTGTTGAGCTGGTTGTACCGAGTCCGCGCGGACTCGACATCGCCGTCGTACGCATCGGCCGGATCCTCAGAACGCAAGTGCGCCAACGATTCCGACAGCAGCCCGAAGCCGGACGCCGAAACCTTGGCCGCGTCCAGCGTCGCGTCCGCCGCCGCTCGGCGTTCCTGCAGCTCTTCCCACTTCCGGGCCGCCGCGGACACTTCCAGCGAAGCCGCGTCGATCAGCTCAAGACCGTGCTCGATGTCGCGCGGTCGCTCGGCCGGAGAAGCGACGCCGGTCTGCAACGGCAGGACGTCCAGCTCGGCCCGACGCGTCGACACCTGGCCGATCGCCTCGGTGCGCTCTTCCTCCAAAGCGTCGACGACCCGCCGCGCCCGCGCCAACGCCGCCGCCCGCGCGGAAGCGTCCGAACCGTCCGCTGTCTCCAGCAAGGTCGCGGCACGCACTCGGACCTCTTCGTCCAGTGCCTCCAGCGCGGACGAGGCCGCCGCCTCAGCGGATTCCGCCTGCTCCAACTCGGCGCGGAGGTCGCTGCCGACCTCGACCTTCGCATACGACTCCGACGCCGACGCAAAGGTGCGCCGCAAGGCGTCCACCGGTTCCGAAGGCGCTTCGACGTCCTCCGGCAGCTCCGCCGCGCCCGGCACCTCAGCCAGTTCGGAACGCGCGGTGGTGACGGTGCGGCGGTGTCCGTCGGCGGTCCGCTGCTCCTCCCCCGCCTGCTCGCGCAACCGCGCCGCCCGCGCCGACGCCTCGGCTGCCGACGTCTCCGCGCGTTCCGCGATTTCCGTTGCCCGCTCGACTTCTTCGGTCCATTCCGCGACGCGTGCGGCCCGAGTGGACAGTTCGCCGAGCCGACGCGCCTTCTCCTCGGCTTCCGCGGCAGCCGTCCGCAATGCCGGGACACGTTCCCGCAAAGAGGTGGCTTTTTCGCTCAACCGGGCGAATTCCGCCTCCGCCTGCCCGAGCGCGGTCTGCGCGGTCTCCCGCGCGACGCGAGCGGTTTCGGCCTGCTCAGCGAGCGTCCCGATCGCACCGGCCGGGTAGTCCTCGCGCCAGGTGGTGAGCTTCCACGTCAACGCGCCGTCGTTGGCCAGCGACTCCGACAGCTGCTCCAGCCGGCGCTGCCGTTCCGCATGCCGCTGCGCCACGGCTTCCCGCTCGGTGTCGGCGGCTTCCTCGTCGTACATCGCCGGGTTCGGCGGCACGAGGAACTCGACGCCCGCCGCCGCCGGGACATCGGCATCCTGGAACGCGTCCGTGGTGCCGACCGCGACGACCGCGCTCGGCAGCAGCCGCTCGGAGGACAGCACCTCACGCGCCCGCTTCACCTGCGCCGCGTCGTTCAGCAGCACCCCGGCGACGAGCTGCGGCATCCGCTCCAGCACCTCGTCGCGCCGCACCGAGTCCAGTTTGGACAGATAACGCCAGCCCGACCACGCGGTGATTCCGGCCTGCTCCAACGCATCCAGCGCGGCCTGCACGTCCTCCGGCGGCGGCAGCAGCCCGCCCGAACCGAGCGCGGCGAGCGCGCGTTCGTCGGCCGACTCCTCCATCCGCAGCGCGGTCTGTTCCTTCTCCACCGCCGCGCTCGCGTCCCGCAAACGCTGCAGCAGCACCGGAAGGTCGCTCTCCAGCTTGACGTCGTCCGCGCCGAGCAGCTCCATCAACCGCGGCTCAGCGGCCAGCGCGTCAGTACGCCGGTGCGCGCGTTCGAGGTCTTCGGCCGCGCGCACGAGACGGTCCTGAGTGGATCCGGCGAGCTGGTGTGCCTCGTTGACCGAACGCTGCGCCGCCTGCAGATCCTCGCCGGCCCGGTCGAGTTCCTGTTCCCGGCGAACGGATTCCGCCGTCGTGGCCTCCGCTTCGGCCCGCGCCGCCCTGGCCGACTCGGCGACGTCCGCACCGGACGTCAACAGTCCACTGCGGACCGACTCCGAGATCTCCTCGCGCAGCTCAGCGATCCGCGACGACAGCCCGCGTGCCTCAGCCCGACGGCCAGCGGCCAGGTTCGCCGCCTCGTCCCGCTCGGTCTGCGCCTTTTCCGCTTCAGCGCGCAACGCGTCCGCGTGCGCCTCGGCTTTGTCCGCCTGCCGCTGGGCATCACGCGCCAGCGAAATCAACCCGCGCCCCAACGCGACCGCCGCCGCATCCCGCGCGGCCAGCGCCGGTTTCGCCTTCTCCTCGCGGTTTCCGACCAGCTCGCGCAGGTCTTTCGCCTTGCGCGCGGCGTTCAACCGGTTCAGCACAGTCGCGGTTTCGCGCCACGCCTCGGCTTGCGTCTTCGCCTCGGCCAGCTCGCCGTCGACGCGCTCCCGTTCGATCTGCGCTTCTTCCAGCCGCAGCACCGCGACCAGCCGACGCAGCTCGGTGACACCCGCGGTCAGCCGCCGATGGTCGCCCTCGGCGAGCTTTTCGGCGGACCGCACCTCCTCGACGTGCTCCTCCAGACCCGACAGCCGCGCGTTCTCCAGCTCGTTGCGCGCGTGGATCCGCCCGGCCAGCTCGCCGAGGTCTTCCCGCGCCGATTCCGCGATCCGCCGCGACGCCGCGGCCACGCCCTCTTCCTCGGCAAGCGGGCCCAGCAGTTCCAGCGCACCCTCGACGAAGTCCTTCTCCGCCATCAGATCGCCGCGCTGCGACAGGTTGTTCGCGTACGTCGACACGACCTCGGCGAGGTCCTTCGGCTCGTCCTCGGACAGCACCGCGCGCAGCAGGAACTCCACGAACGCCTCGTCGGTGGAGAACTGGAACGCGTCGGCCGCCTCGCCCTCGCCCGCGTTCATCGCGCGCTGGTAGCGGAACAGCTCCGTGTCCAGGCCGAGCAGGTCGAGCCGCCCGGTCCACTCGTGGTGCCGGCGCGTCCAGAACAGCTCCAGCTCCGGTTCGGCCATCGCCGCGCCCGCGATCCGGTCGTGGAACCCGGACATCGTCAGCAGCCTGCCGTCCTCGGTCAGCGGCAGCGAATCGAGCGCGACGTCGGCGGTCGGGCGGAAGCAGTACCAGGAGTCGACCAGGTTTTCCGAGTCCGCGGACGTCACGTGCCCGCGCCACTCCGACACCTTGCCGGTGATCACCCGCTGCCCGGTCTCGACGTGCAGCCACTCCAGCACCACGTGCGCGACGTCCTTGGCCGTCACGAACTTCTCCAGCACCTTCGTGCTCGTGGTGCCCACGACCTGGCGCCGCCCGGGCAGCATGACCGAGAAGATCAGCTTGATCAGCACGGACTTGCCGCCGCCGTTCTCCAGGAACAGCACGCTCGCCGGCGACGGGCGGCGCACCGGGCCGCCCGCGTGGATGCCCGCGGAGAACAGCGCGTCCTGCTTCGGCGCGGTGATCGTGGCCCCGACGCCGCTGAAGTCCAGCACCACGTCCTGGTACCGGGCGCCCGCCGGGCCCACCGAATGCAGGCGGACCCGCGAAAGCTCGTACATCCGTTTCCCCTCTACCGCGCCTGTTCCGCCCGCTGGTCCGTGAAGGGAACCCTGAGGGACTCTGATTCCCTCAGGGTTCCCCTCACGGACTTCGGTTCCCTCACTGCAGCGTGTCCGAGGCGGTCGCGCGCAGTGTTCCCCCGGCCCCGGCGACCGCGACGACGTCGAGCGCGAGCAGGTCGTCGAACGCGGCGTCCGCGGCCAGCTCCCGCACCTGGATCTGATACCGCGGCGTCGTCCGGTAAGTGCCGCCCTGTTCGTCGCTCACCTGCACCAAAAAGCCTTGATCGGCAAGGAAACGCAGCGCCCGCGACACCATGCCGCGCGTCGTGTCCGCCGCCATCCGGCCGTCCTTCGTCGCCGCGGCGGCGGGACGGCGGGCGTACGCGCGCCATGCCTGCTCCAGCTCCGGCGCGTCCGCGAGCGGGTCGTTGTTCGCCTCGGCCAGCTGCGCCCGCTCGTCAAGCACGCGCGCGGCTTCGCGGACCATCGCGTCGACCTGCTCGACGCTCACGCGGCCGATGTAGGTGTCGTTGGCCAGGTCGTCCGGCCGCGGGTAGCCGAGCGCGGCCGTCGCGAGGTGGATCAGGCCGTGCAGCACCTTTTCCGTCTCGCGCCGCTCGCGGATCTTGGCTTGCCGCGCGTAGCTGTCCATCTTGATCTCGAAGACGGACTCGTCGGTGGCGGCGAGCACGCAGCCGGCCTGCTGCGTCACCTCCAGCACCATCAGCCCGAGCCCGGACGCGACGGCGTGGGTGAGCGCCTTGAACGCGTTGTCCTCGCCGTAGCGGCGCACCAGCTCGCCGTACACGACGTCGCGGGCGGGCAGTTGCTTCGGGCGCATGCCGAAAGCGACGAGGCGCGCGGCGGCCTCGGCGTCGACGCTCGTGTGCGTCACGGGCATCAGGCGACCTCCTCGGTCTCGTCGTGCTCGTCGTGGCCGATCGCAAAGCGCCCCAATGTGGCATTGGGTGCGTCGCACGCACCCAACGCCACATTGGGTGCGTCCCATGCACCCAACGCCACATTCGGTGCAGCACACGCACCCAATGTGGCATTGGGGCGTTCGAGGCGCGCCGAGAGAAACTTGCTCAAGCGACCTCCTCGGTCTCGTCGTCAGCTCGTTCGACCTCCGCGGTGGACAGCAGCAGATCGGCCCCGCCGAAGTCCGGGTCGTCGAGCAGGGTGCCGTCGTCGACGGCGAGCAGCACGTGGCGTTCCCCCTGCCGGCGCGCCGCGCCGACCTCGGGACTGTAAGCGTGCACCGCACGCAGCGCGACCAGGGACGCCAGGTTCGGCTGTCCGGAGCGGCGCGCGTCCTCCAGCAGCCCGGACAGCCGGCGCGGCACGTCGGGAAGGTCGAGCAGTTCGTCGGCGAGACGCCACACGTCGTCGCCGAAGCGGTCGGTCACCTCGGCGGGCACCAGCTCCGGTTCCGGCACCTCGCCGACCAGTTGGTCACGTTCCGGGGCGGGCCGCAGCAACAGCGACACCAGCGAGGACAGCGACGGCACGACCGGCGTCGTGATGCCCGCGACGGCGTGGAAGAAGTGCTCGGCGGGCGCGGTGGCGTCGGCGAGCGGCAGTCCGAGCGTCGGCATCAGGAGCTGGCCGAACAGGTCGATCGTGGCCCGCTGCGGCGGTCCGGAGAACTGCTGGCGGTCCTGTTCGGCGCGGAAGACCGCACCGGCGTCGGCCAGCCGCGACTGGAGCCGGGTGTGCCGCCGGATGCAGTCGGCGACGATGTCGACCAGTTCGGCCGCGCGGCGCTTGTGGTCGGCGTCCTCGGATTCGTCCCGTGCGGTGGTGATGTTCTTCAGGATCGCGTTTTCCGCGCGGAACCGGGACTCGATGTGCCCGAGCGCCGATTCGATCAGCTCCGGCACCTCGCTCTCCCAGTCGACCGCGCGCACGTCGCGGCGGGTGGCATCGAGCTTCGCGCGCAGCGTCTCGCCGTACTGCACGGTGCGGTAGCGCGCCTGTTCCGCGGCGAGCTTCGCGTCGGCGAGGCGGCCGCGGTTGATCAGGTTCTCCAGCTTCACCTCGGCCGCGATCTGCGCCGACTCGACGTCCGTGTCCAGCGCGCCGACCAGCACGTTGATCGCCTCGTCGGTGGCGCGCAGGTACACCTCGCCATCCGGAGCGGCCAGCTCGACCAGGAGCTTGAAGTCGAACTGGCGGCGCTGGTAGCCGCCGGGACCGAGCGAGCCGTAGACGCGCCGGAAGCCGCGGTCGGTGGTGCCGACGTTGATCAGGTTGTCCAGCACCCACTTCGCGACGCGCACGTGCTCTTCCGGCATCCGCGAGGGCGCCTGCAGCGAGATGAACGGCAGCAGCCGGTCGATGACCTGGTCGTGGCCCGCGCCGGTGTCGAAGTCCATCGCGATGGTGACCTGGTCGATCGTGTGCAGCGCGATCTCGGCCATCTGGTAGACGGTGGCGTCGGCCCAGTCGAGCTTCGCCTTGCGCGCGTCGAGGTCGTGCAACGGCGCGGTGCAGGCGAGCGCCTTCAGCCGACGGGTCAGCCCCTCGTCGGCGAGCCCGGCCGCGCCCATCTCGTCGTATCGCACAGCAGGTCAGGCTAGTCGGCCTGCCCGGGCGCCCGCACACGCGGACGGCTAGCGTGGCGGGCATGCGGGAGATGAGCAGGGCGGAGTGGTGGGAGTTCGCGAGCGAGGGCACGCGGACCGGGATGCTGGGGATCGTGCGGGCCAACGGGGCGCCCGTCGTCACGCCGGTGTGGTTTCTGCTGAACGAGGGGCCTGCCGGTGACGAATTGATCTTCACCACCGGCACCGACACGCTGAAAGGCAAGGCCCTGCGCCGCGACGCGCGGCTCTCGCTGGCCGTCGACGACCAGCGGCCGCCGTTCTCGTACGTCCAGTTCACCGCCGAAGCGGAGCTGCACCACGACCTCGACGAAATGCGGGAGTGGGCCACCCGGCTCGGCGCGCGGTACATGGGCGAGGAGAACGGCCCGGCCTACGGCGAGCGCAACGCCGTCCCCGAAGAATCCCTCGTCCGGGCGAGGATCACGAAGGTGATCGCGCGGGCGGACATCGCCGGCTTCTGACCTTCGGTTCACCCGGCAGCACGCTCCGCGGCACTCGCTGCGGAGCGTGATGCCGCGATCGCACTATTGACACCGCACCTGCCGAGGGTGTGTGATCTGTCCCGATAAATAGGAAACTTTCCTAACGAAGACTCTTGAGCATTTCCGCCGCCGCCCCGATCCCCCTCAAGCAGGAGGCCCCCGTGGCACGACGCTCGACGTTGAGCGCGCTGTTCGCCGGTACCGCGGCGACCGCGCTCGGCTGCGCACTGCTGACCCCCGTGACCGCGACCGCGGCGACCGGGGATTACGAGTCCGAGGACGCGACACTCTCCCAGGCCAAGATCGCCACGAACCACTCCGGGTACTCCGGCAAGGGATTCGTGGACTTCGACAATCTCGTCGGCAGCTACGCCGACTACTCGGTCAACGCGGCACAGGCCGGCACGCACACGCTGACCTTCCGCTACGCCAACGGAACCGCCGACGACCGGCCGATGAAGCTCGTGGTCGACGGCGGCGACAAGGGCACGGTTTCCTTCCCCGCCACGGGTTCCTGGACGACGTGGAAGACCGTCACCGCGACGGTGCAGCTCACCGCGGGCGTCAACCACGTCCGCACCGTTTCGGCGTCCGCGAACGGCGGGCCCAACACCGACAAGATCACCGACAGCTTCAGCGCACCGGCCGACAACGAGCCGCCGACGCCGCCGAAGAACTTCCAGGCGTCGAACATCCGGCCCACCGCGGCCGATTTCCGCTGGGACCCGGCGACGGACAACGTCGGCGTCACCCGGTACGAGATCAACCGCGGCGGCAACACGCTGAAGGTCGTGGACGGCAAAACGACCTCGGCGACCGTCGACCAGCTGACGCCGAACACGTCGTACGACATCTCGGTGATCGCCTACGACGCGGCGGGCAACCCGTCGCAGCCGAGCAACGTCGTCGGCGTGAAAACCCCGCCCAGCGACGACAAAACCCCGCCGAGCGTGCCCGGTTCGCTCAAGTCCACCGGCAGCACGTCGGACAGCATCTCGTTGTCCTGGAAGGCTTCCACCGACGACAGCGGCTCGATCGCGGGCTACGACGTGTACCAGGGCAAGGACGTCGTCTCGACCACGACGCAGACTTCGGCGACGGTCACCGACCTCAAGCCGAACACGTCCTACACGTTCACCGTGAAGGCGCGTGACCCCAACGGAAACGCGTCCGCGGCGAGCAACGCGGTCACCGCGAAGACCACCAACAGCAGCGGTGCCGGCGGTGGAATCCCTTCGTACGACAAGGACATCGCGAAGGTCGACCTCGGCTGGGCAGTCGGATTCCTGCCGAACGGCAACGCGCTGGTGACCGAACGGGACCGGTTCGAACTGCTGCAGATCACCCCGGACGGCAAGAAGACGACGCTCGGCAAGATCCCCGGCGTGGTCACGACGAACGGCGAGGGCGGGCTGCTCGGGCTGGCGATTTCGCCGCAGTGGAACACCGACCACGCGGTGTACCTGTACCACACGTCGTCCAGCGACAACCGGATCGTGAAGGTCACCTACGACGGCACCACGCTGTCGAAGACCACCACCCCGGTGCTGACCGGCATGTCGAAGAACCAGTACCACAACGGCGGCCGCATCGCGTTCGGCCCGGACGGCAAGCTGTACGCCACCGTCGGCGACGCGAAGGTGAAGGCCAACGCGCAGAACAAGAGCTCGCTCAACGGCAAGATCCTGCGGCTCAACCCGGACGGTTCCGCGCCGAGCGACAACCCGTTCTACGCCACCGGCGGCAACGCCCGGTATGTCTGGAGCTACGGGCACCGCAACCCGCAGGGCCTCGCCTGGGATTCGCAAGGGCGGCTGTGGTCGTCGGAGTTCGGCGAGAGCAGCCAGGACGAGCTGAACCTGATCCAGAAGGGCGGCAACTACGGCTGGTCGGCCTGCGAGGGCACGATCGGCGACTGCAGCGGGACGATCGCGCCGAAGAAGACGTGGCCGACCTCGCAGGCCGGGCCGTCGGGGATCGAGATCGTGAACGACTGGATCTACATCGCGGCGGTGACCGGCAAGCAGCTGTTCGCGACGCAGATCAAGGGCGACAGCATCGGCACGGTGTCCGCGGTGTTCTCCGGCCGCTGGGGCCGCCTGCGCTCGGTGACCAAGACCCCCGACGGGCACCTGTGGGTGACCTCGACGAACAACGACAAGCTCGGCGGCACGCCGGACACCATCGACAACGTGGTGGTGCAACTGAAGTTCCCCGGCGCGGCGATCGCCGGATAAGCCGCGGCAGGGGTGACCGGAGCGGCGCCGGTCACCCCTGCCGCACCTCATTCTTTCAGGCTCCGGCCACCAGTTCGTAACAACGGATGCGCGCCTTCGCGTCGAAGACCGGGACCGTGACCATGATTTCGTCCGCACCAGTCTGCTTCGCCAGCTCAGCCAGCCGCGCTTGGACCTGCTCCGGTTCGCCGTACGCCTGCGCCGCGCGGAAGTGCGCGAGCTGCGGAACCATCTCCGGCGCGAACTCGTACTCGGCGGCCTGCTCCGGCGTCAGCATCGGCTGGTCTCCCCCGCCGCCGGTGAGCAGGTGGGATTTGAGGACGTTCATCGGCCCGGACAGGTATTCGGCCTCGGCGTCAGTGTCCGCGCAGATCGTCTCTACGCACAGCAGCACGTACGGCTCGGACCGCCACTTCGACGGCTGGAACTTCTCCCGGTACCGCTCCAGCGAGGGCGCGGTGTTGTCCGGCCGGATGTGATGCGCGAACGCGATCGGCAGCCCGCGCTCGGCCGCGACCTCCGCGCCCGCCGGACTGGAGCTGAGCAGCCACGGCTCCGGAACGGTCACTCCGCCCGGGAGCACCTTCTCGCCGCCGAGATGCCTCAGCAACTCGTCGACATCCGCGTGGTAGTCGGCCTCTCCCGCCGGTTCGGCTCCTCGGCGCAGCGCCCGGATGATCTCCGGATCAAGCGCGCCGGGCCCGCGTCCGACGCCGAGGTCAACACGGCCGCCGCTAAGAGCGGAGAGCGTGCCGAACTGCTCGGCCAGCGCGAACGGCGCGTGGTTCGGCGCGAGGACCCCGCCGGACCCGACCCGCACCTGCGACGTCACCGCGGCCGCGTACGCCGCGAGCACCTGCGGGGACGCGCTGGCGATGGCCGGGGAACCGTGATGCTCGGCGAACCAGAGGCGGTGGTAGCCAAGGTCGTCGAGCCGCCGAGCGACTGTGGAAAGCGGCCCGAGCGCCGCCGTGGCCGACTGCCCGGCTTCGACGAGCGCGAGTTCAAGTGCGGAAAGCGGCACATCGATCATGGCCCCCACGGTAGCGAACCCGGTGGTGTGGCGGGGGTGATTTGTCCACTGTGGACGGGGTTTTGCCGGGGCGACGCCGCTGAGCCGGGCGGGGTGCGGTCCGGGTGCCCTCGTGAGCGCTAATCCCGGTTCTCACCGGCATCGCCACGCACGAGCCCGCCTGGCAGCGGACCAGGGCTTCCTCGCGGGTTCGTCGCGGCTGGGACCGCGGGCGTTGCGCGCCTCTCGCCTTGGCTGGCACCGGCTGCCGTCCTTCTTCTCGGCCACAGCACCAGCAGCCGCGCCGCCCCCAGCCAGGTGCCAAGCGCCTCTCGCCTTGCCTGGCACCGGCTGCCGTCCTTCTCCTCGGCCGCAGCACCAGCAGCCGCGCCGCCCCCAGCCAGGTGCCAAGCGCCTCTCGCCTTGCCTGGCACCGGCTGCCGTCCTTCTCCTCGGCCGCAGCACCAGCAGCCGCGCCGCCCTCAGCCACGTGCCGAGCGCCTCTCGCCTGCCAGCGCCGCAGCCGTCGTTCCCCTCGGCCGCGGCGCCAGCAGCAGCCGTCAGGCTTCTTCTTCCAGCATTTCCGGCGTCACCGCTGATTCGGTGTCCGGGATGCTCAGTTCCTTCGCCCGCTTGTCCGCCATCGCCAGCAGCCGCCGGATTCGTCCGGCTACCGCGTCTTTCGTCATCTGCGGGTCGGACAGCTGGCCCAGTTCCTCGAGCGACGCCTGGCGGTTCGACAGCCTCAAGCGGCCGGCGGCGAGCAGGTGGTCCGGGGCGGTGTCGCCCAGGATCTCCAGCGCGCGCTCCACCCGGGCAGCCGCCGCGACTGCCGCGCGGGCCGAGCGGCGCAGGTTCGCGTCGTCGAAGTTGGCGAGGCGGTTGGCGGTCGCGCGGACCTCCCGGCGCATCCGGCGTTCTTCCCACTGCAGCACGCTCGTGTGCGCGCCCAGGCGGGTCAGCAGGGCTCCGATGGCGTCACCGTCGCGGACCACGACCCGGTCCGCGCCCCGTACCTCGCGGGACTTCGCCTGGATGCCCATCCGGCGGGCGGCACCGACCAACGCCAGCGCCGCTTCCGGACCCGGGCAGGTCACTTCCAGCGACGACGAACGGCCCGGTTCGGTCAGCGAGCCATGCGCCAGGAAGGCACCGCGCCAGGCCGCTTCGGCGTCGGCCACCCCGCCGGACACCACGGCGGCGGGCAGGCCGCGCACGGGGCGTCCGCGCTGGTCGATCAGGCCGGTTTGCCGAGCCAAGCCCTCGCCGTCCTTCACCACGCGCACGACGTACCGCGTCCCCTTGCGCAGGCCGCCGCTCGCGGTGATCACGTGCACGTCCGAATGATGCCCGTACAGCTCGTGGATCTCCTTGCGCAGCCGCCGCGCGACCGAACCCGTGTCCAGCTCCGCCTCGACCACGACGCGGCCGGCCACGATGTGCAGCCCGCCCGCGAAGCGAAGCAGCGACGCGACCTCCGCCCGGCGCGGCCCGATCTTCGTGATCTCGAGCCGGCTCAGTTCGTCCTTCACCGCGGCGGTCATCGCCATGTACTGCCCCTCCTGCCTTTCGCTGCGCGCCCGCCGTCACCCACAGTGCTCCCCGCCGAGGCCTAGTGCCTCTCGCATGCACTGGGCGAGCGCACCAGGATCATGCCGTCCCGCCACGACCGGGTCGGCCACCGCCCCCAGGCAGGCCCTCGCTCCCAGGCGTTCGGCCGCCCGGCGCAGGCTTGCCGGGTCAGGGACGGAATCACGGTCCGCGACGACGGCGTCGACCCGCAGCGCGGGCGCGTGCTCGAAGAGTACGTCCAGATGCCGCTCCGGGGAGAATCCGCCGGTTTCCCCCGGTTGGGGGACAAGATTCAGCACGACGACCTTGGTGGCGCTCGTGCGCACGAGCGCGTCGTGCAGATCCGGGACCAGCACGTGCGGCAGCACGCTGGTGAACCACGAGCCGGGGCCGAGGAACACTACGTCCGCCTCCAGCACCGCCTCGATCGCCTCCGCGCAGCCGCGCGGCGGGCGTTCCTGGCGGCCCGCCGGGTGCAAGGTGATGCGGTGCACCTGGCCGGGCGTGCTGGCGACCGCGACCTGGCCGCGGATCCGCCGGATCGCGTCCGGGTTCTCGCTGTCGAGGCCGCTGACCTCGCCCTCGATCTCCAGCGGCTCCGGCGACATCGGCAGCACGCGGCCGGAGATGCCCATCAGCCTGCTCGCCTCGTCGAGCGCGGCCACCGGGTCGCCGAGCACCTCGAACAGCCCGGCGAGCAGCAGGTTGCCCACCGCGTGCCCGGCGAGCGCGCCGTCGCCGCCGAAGCGGTGCTGGAACACCTCCGCCCAGAGCCGCCCGCCGTCCTCCGCGGCGAAGGCGGCGAACGCCTGGCGCAGGTCGCCCGGCGGCAGCAGCCCCAGTTCGCGCCGCAGCCTGCCGGACGACCCGCCGTCGTCGGCCACCGTCACCACCGCCGTGACGGCGCGGGTGATCCGCCGGAGCGCGGTCAGCGTCGCGTGCAGCCCGTGTCCCCCGCCCAGCGCCACCGCGCGCACGTCACTCCCGGCCAAGATCCCGGTGCACCACCTTTACTGCCATGCCGTCCTCATTGGACAGTCGCTGGGCGAGTTCCTCGGAGATCGCGACGCTGCGGTGCTTGCCGCCGGTGCAGCCGACCGCGAGCGTCAGGTACCGCTTGCCCTCGCGCTTGTAGCCCGCGCCGATGAGCCGCAGCAGCTGGTGGTAGCGGTCGAGGAATTCCTCGGCGCCTTCCTGCGACAGCACGTAATTGCGCACCTCGCCGTCGAGGCCGGTGTGCTCGCGCAGCTCCGGGATCCAGAACGGGTTCGGCAGGAACCGCACGTCCATCACCAGGTCGGCGTCCATCGGCAAACCGTACTTGTAGCCGAAGGACAACACGGTGACGCGGGTCTGCGTGCTGGCCTCGGAACCGAACGCGTCCTCGATTTTCGCGCGCAGGTCGTGCACCGACAGCGCGGACGTGTCGAGCACCAGGTCGGCCTCTTCGCGCAGCGGCGAAAGCAGCTTGCGCTCGGCGGTGATGCCGTCGGCGAGCCTGCCGTCGCCCTGCATCGGGTGGCCGCGGCGGACCGATTCGAAGCGGCGCACCAGCACCGCGTCGGTGGCCTCGAGGAACAGCACGCGCGGCTTGTACCCGCGCGCGTCCAGGTCCTTGATCACCGAGGCCAGGTCGTCGGTGAACGCGCGCGAACGCACGTCCATCACCACCGCCACCTTCGTGATCGCCCCCCGCGCCTGCGCGCCGAGCTCGACCATCGTGGCGATCAGCTCCGGCGGCAGGTTGTCGACCACGAACCAGCCGAGGTCCTCCAGGCATTTGGCCGCCGTGGAGCGGCCGGCGCCGGAGAGGCCCGACACGACCGCGACCTCCATCCCGCTGCCCCGTTTTTCCTCTTCCGCACTCACTTGTGTGCTTCCTTCCCGATCACGACCCCTGGTCCCCTCCCGGTACTGCCCGCGGTGCGGCGCCGGTCTCCCCGGCCAGTGCCGCCACCACGGCCTCGGCGGTGCGCCTGCCGAAACCGGGCACCGCTTCGATTTCCTCGACCCGGGCCTGCTTGAGCTTCTTCACCGAGCCGAAGTGCTTGATCAGCGCGGTGCGCCGAGCCTGCCCGAGTCCGGGCACACTGTCCAATTCGGACGTCTGCATGCGCTTGGCGCGTTTTTCGCGGTGGTAGCGAATGGCGAACCGGTGCGCCTCGTCGCGCAGCCGCTGCAGCAGGAACAGCGCGTCGGACGTGCGCGGCAGGATCATCGGATCCGGTTCTCCGGGCAGCCACACCTCTTCGAGCCGCTTCGCGAGCCCGACGACGGCGATGTCGGTGATGCCGAGTTCGGCGAGCACGTCCGCGGCCGCGGTGGCCTGCGGGCCCGCGCCGTCGACGACCAGCAGGTTCGGCGGGTAGGCGAACTTGCGCGGGCGGCCGGTCTCCGGGTCGATCCCGGCGCGCACCGGGCGGACCGCCTCGTCCCCCGCTTCCTCGGCGGTCTCGTCCGCGATTTCCGTTGTCTCGGCGGCGTTTTCCGCGGTTTCCTTGAGATAACGGTGGAATCGCCGACGCACGACCTCCGCGATGGACGCGACGTCGCCCTCGGTCGCCGCCTCGCGCAGCGCGAACTTGCGGTACTCGGACTTGCGCGGCAGCCCGTCCTCGAACACCACCAGCGACGCCACGACGTCGCTGCCCTGGATGTGGCTGATGTCGATGCATTCGATGCGCAGCGGCGCGGTGTCGAGCGCCAGGTAGTCCTGGAGTTCCTGCAGCGCCGCGGACCGCGCGGTGAGATCGCCCGCGCGGCGCAGTTTGTGCTGGGTGAACGCCTCCTTGGCGTTGCGCTCCACCGTTTCCGCGAGCGCCTTCTTGTCGCCGCGCTGCGCGACCCTCAGCCGCACGCGCGACCCGCGCAGGCCGGACAGCCACTCGGCGACCGCGTCGGCGTCCGCGGGCAGCTCCGGCACCAGCACCTCGCGCGGGACGACCGGGCCGGTCTCGACGTCGTCGCGGCCCACGCGGTCGGATTCCTCGCCGTAGAACTGGGTGAGGAAGTGGTCGACCAGCGCCTGGACGTCCATCTCCTCGGCCTTGTCGATCACCCACCCGCGCTGCCCGCGCACGCGCCCGCCGCGCACGTGGAACACCTGTACGGCGGCCTCGAGTTCGTCGTGCGCGAAGGCGACGACGTCCGCGTCCGTGCCGTCGCCGAACACCACGGCTTGCTTCTCCATCGCGCGACGCAACGCGCCCAAGTCGTCCCGCAGCCGCGCGGCGCGTTCGAACTCCAACTCCTCGGACGCGGCGGCCATCTCGCGTTCGAGCCGCTTCACCATCGCGTCCGTGCGGCCGGCGAGGAAGTCGCAGAAGTCCTCGACGATCGCCCGATGTTCGTCCGCGGACACCCGGCCCACGCACGGGGCCGAGCACTTGTCGATGTAGCCGAGAAGGCACGGCCGCCCGATCTGCCCGTGGCGGCGGAAGACGCCGGTGGAACAGGTGCGGGCCGGGAAAACGCGCAGGAGAAGGTCGAGCGTCTCGCGGATCGCCCACGCGTGCGAGTACGGCCCGAAGTAGCGGACGCCCTTCTTGCGCGCGCCTCGGTAGACGTGCAGCCGGGGGAATTCCTCGTTCAGCGTGACGGCGAGGACCGGGTAGCTCTTGTCGTCGCGGTAGCGGACGTTGAACCGGGGGTCGAACTCCTTGATCCAGTTGTACTCCAGCTGGAGCGCCTCGACCTCGGTGCCGACGACGGTCCACTCGACGCTCGCCGCGGTGGTGACCATCTGCCGCGTGCGCGGATGAAGGCCGGACAGGTCGGCGAAGTACGAGTTCAGCCTGCTGCGCAGGCTCTTCGCTTTGCCGACGTAGATGACCCGCTTGGCGTCGTCGCGGAACTTGTAGACGCCAGGCGAGTCCGGGATGCTCCCCGGCTGAGGTCGGTAGGTGGTCGGATCAGCCACGTGCCCCACTGTATGGCGAGGGTCCGACAGTTTCCGTGAGACCCCTTGCTGCGGGCGGCTTCGACCTCTCAGGAAAGCTGCTCAGCCGAGTCCAGCAGGTACTGCGGCAGCTTGCTGCTCGCGGCCAGGACCTCGACGCCCACCAGTTGCCCGCTCTCGCCGAAATCGAGGTTGATCATCCCGTCGACCGCGACGGGGTCGCACGGATACATGTACGCCGACTTCGTGGAATCGCCCGGAGCCGTGAAATAGATGTAGGCCGCGTTGGCTACTCGGTCGTAAGTGACTCTGACTTCCGCCATCGCTTCTCCCCGTCTTCGCCGGTAGAAGCCGGCCTGCCGTAGCCTAGCCTCGCCGGCCCGCCGAACGATCAGGGAGCAGCCATGACCGTCCGCGTCGCCACCTGGAACGTCAACTCCATCGTTCCCCGGCTGCCCCGCGTGCTCGACTGGCTCGACCGCACCGCGCCGGATGTCCTCTGCCTGCAGGAGCTCAAGAACACCACCGAAGCCTTCCCCGCCGAAGAGATCACCGCGCGCGGGTACGAGGTCGCCGCGTATGGGCTGGGACGATGGAACGGTGTCGCGATCCTCTCCAAGATCGGGCTCGACGACGTGGTGCGCGGGCTGCCGGGCGAACCGGGCTTCGACGGGCAGGCCGAGGCGCGCGCGATCGGCGCGACGTGCGGCGGGATCCGCATCTGGTCGGTGTACGTGCCGAACGGGCGCGAGCCGGAAAACCCGCACTACGCCTACAAACTCGAGTGGTTCGAGAAGCTCAGCGACCTCGTCGGCGAAGAACTGAACCACGCCCGCCCGTTCGCGGTGCTCGGCGATTTCAACGTCGCGCCAACCGACCAGGACGTCTGGGACATCTCGGTTTTCGCCGAGTCCACGCACGTCACCGAGCCCGAACGAGCAGCGCTGAAGAAGCTCCGCGACGCGGGACTGTCCGACGTTTTCCCGCGGCCGCTGAAGTACGACCACCCGTTCACGTACTGGGACTACCGCGGTGGGAACTTCCCCAACAACAAGGGAATGCGCATCGACCTCGTCTACGGGAACGAGGTTTTCGCCAAGGCGGTCACCGATTCCTACGTGGACCGCGAGGCCCGCAAGGGCAAGGGACCGTCCGACCACGCGCCGATCGTCGCGGATCTGGAACTGGATCCGGAACTGTAAGAACTCAGGCCTCGGTGGCGGCCCGGTGCAGCTTTCGCAGCGCGCGCACCGCCAGCACCGCGCGTTCCCGGTCCACGGCCTGCACGGCCATCACCGAGAAGTACTCGTCGTCCGGCAGTTCCAGCCGGGCCCACGACGCGCCGTCCGGGAAGCTGATCGACAGCACCTGATCCCAGGTGAACACGCGGCGCGCGAGGACGTTGCGGACCTCGATGCCGGTGGCGTCCGCGCGGACGCGGGCGTTGCCGAACAGCATCGTGCCCGCCGACAGCGCGATGCCGATGCCGATCATCGCGATCTGGTCCGACACCTCGAACACGGCTCCGGTGTGCGAGCCGCGCAGCAGGACCGCGACCACCACGAACGCCGCGAGCAGCGCCACCGCCAGCACGCTGCACATGACGAGCGCCCGGCGCGGCCGGATCACGAGGGTGGTGTGCTGCTCGGTCATCACGCTCACACGAATCCCCGCTCGGTCCACGGCTTGCCCAGACCGCGCAGCACGTGCGCGGTGTCGAGCGCCGCCACGGCCGCTTCGTAGCCTTTGTCCTCCACGGAGCCGGGCATGCCGGAGCGGTCGAGCGCCTGCTGCTCGGTGTCGCAGGTCAGGACGCCGTTGCCGACCGGGGTGCTCTCGTCGAGCGCGACCCTGGTGAGGCCCGCGGTGACCGCGTCGCACACGTACTCGAAGTGCGGGGTGCCGCCGCGGATCACGACGCCCAGCGCGACGACCGCGTCGTGGTTGCGTGCCAGCGCCTGTGCCGCGACCGGAAGCTCCACCGCGCCCGCGACGCGGACGACTGTGGGCTCTTCCTCCAGCTCGGCGTCCTTGGCCGCGGCGAGCGCGCGTTCCAGCAACACGTCGGTGATCTTCGCGTTCCACCGCGTCGCGACGACCGCCAGCCGCAGGGACTTGCAGTCGCGCAGGTCGAGCGCGGCTTCCGGCCGCCCCTCGCCGCTCATCGCGTGGTGTCCTCCTCGGTGCCCTGGTCGGACGCCCCGACCTGGTCGTAGTGCTCGAGCTGGCTGAGGTCGTGCCCCATCCGGTCGCGCTTCGTGCGCAGGTACCGCAGGTTTTCCGGGTTCGGCGAGATCGGCAGCGCGACCCGGCCGGTGACGCGCAGGCCGTAGCCCTCGAGGCCGACCCGCTTCGCCGGGTTGTTCGTGAGCAGCCGCATCGACCGGACGCCGAGGTCGCACAGGATCTGCGCGCCGGTGCCGTAGTCGCGCGCGTCGGCGGGCACGCCCAGCGCCAGGTTCGCGTCGACGGTGTCCGCACCCGCGTCCTGCAGCTGATACGCCTGAAGCTTGTGCAGCAGGCCGATTCCGCGGCCCTCGTGCCCTCGGATGTACAGCACGACCCCGCGGCCCTCGTCGGCCACCTTCTGCAGCGCGGCGTCGAGCTGCGGGCCGCAGTCGCAGCGCAGCGAGCCGAAAACGTCGCCGGTGAGGCATTCGGAGTGGACGCGGACCAGGATGTCCTCGCCGTCGCCGATCTCGCCGTACACGAAGGCGACGTGCTCGATCCCGTCGAGCAGGCTGTCGTACCCGACCGCGCGGAACTCGCCCGCGGGCAGCGGGATCCGCGCCTCGGCGACGCGCTCGACCTGCTTCTCGGTGCGCCGCCGGTAAGCGATCAGGTCCGCGATCGAGATGATCTTCAGGTCGTGGTCGGCGGCGAACACTTCCAGCTCGTCGCGCCGGGCCATGTCGCCCTCGTCCTTCTGCGACACGATCTCGCAGAGCGCGCCCGCCGGGTGCAGGCCCGCCAGCCGGGCCAGGTCCACCGCGGCCTCGGTGTGCCCGGGACGGCGCAGCACGCCGCCTTCCTTGGCACGCAGCGGCACCACGTGCCCGGGGCGGCGGAAGTCCTTCGCGGTGGCTTCGGGATCGGCCAGCAGCCGGGTGGTGTGCGCGCGGTCGGTGCCGGAGATGCCGGTGGTGATGCCCTCCGCCGCGTCGACCGTGACGCTGTACGCGGTCCCGCGCTGGTCCTGGTTCGTGTGGTACATCGGCGGCAGGTCGAGCCGGTCCGCCTCGGATTCGGTCAGCGCGACGCACACGTAGCCCGAGGTGTAGCGC
The DNA here is from genome assembly GCF_042647905.1 of Amycolatopsis halotolerans. Lineage (NCBI taxonomy): Bacteria > Bacillati > Actinomycetota > Actinomycetes > Pseudonocardiales > Pseudonocardiaceae > Amycolatopsis > Amycolatopsis halotolerans. The sequence continues at coordinate 192,509 of NZ_JBHRWI010000029.1, read as the reverse complement.
ACCATGAACGCGAGCAGCTCCGGCGTCGCCTTCTCGGCGGCGAAGATGAGGTCGCCCTCGTTCTCGCGGTCCTCGTCGTCGACGACGACCACCGCTCGCCCGGCGGCGATGTCCGCGATCGCGGCCTCGATGGCGTCAACGTCCACCACCGCGCCCGCCCCGCACGGGGTCCAACCGGTCTGCGGCTCGGCCGCCTTCGTCTCGCTCACGGGTGCTCCTTCGCTGCCGCCGCCGGGTGGATGTCACACATTGTGCGCGTTCGCCGCCACGTGTGGCGCAGTGAGCTTCTCCACGTACTTCGCGACGACGTCCACTTCGAGGTTCACGTGGTCGCCTTCTTCCCGCCTGCCGAGGGTCGTCACCTCGAGCGTGGTGGGGATCAAAGCGACCGAAAACCGGTCCTCCGAGACGCTCGCGACGGTGAGCGAAACGCCGTCGACGGCGATCGAACCCTTCTCCACGACGTACCGCGACAAGGCCGGGGGCAGGGAGAACGTCGTCACGCCGCGCTCGTCGCGGGAAACGAAAACGCCGGTGCCGTCCACGTGGCCCTGCATGATGTGCCCGCCGAGCCGCCCGCCCGCCGGGGTCGCGCGCTCGAGGTTCACCGCGTCGCCGACGGCCACCTTCGCGAGGCTCGAACGCTGGAGTGTTTCGTTCACCACATCGACGGTGAACTCGCCGCCGGAGACCGTGACGACGGTCAGGCACACGCCGCTGACCGCGATCGAATCGCCGTGGCCCGCGTCCGAAGTGACCAACGGGCCGCGCACGGTGAGCCGAGCCGCGTCGGTGAGCTGCTCGACCGCGGTGACCTCGCCGACCTCTTCGACAATTCCCGTGAACACTGCTGCCTCCTCGCCCGGCCGCCGCCCTCGGTGGCCCTTCCATCCAACACCCGTCCGGCCCCGGGAGCTTCCCGGGCCGTACGTCAGCTGACGCGGAGGCGAGCGGCCTGCGCACGCAGGGCGGCGACGGCGCGGCCCGGGTCCTCGGCGCCGTAGACAGCCGAGCCCGCGACGAAGCAGTCGACGCCCGCTTCGGCGGCCTGTTCGATGGTGTCGGCGTTGATCCCGCCGTCGATCTCGACGACCAGCTTGAGGTGCCCGGTGTCGACCAGGCGGCGCGCGGTGCGCACCTTCTCCAGGACGTCGGCGATGAACGACTGCCCGCCGAAGCCCGGTTCGACCGACATGACGAGCAGCGTGTCGTAGTGCTTGAGGGTTTCGAGGTGCGGTTCGAGCGGTGTGCCCGGCTTGATCGACAGCCCCGCCTTCGCGCCCGCGGCGCGCAGGTTCTTCGCCAGCATGACCGGGTCCGCGGCGGCTTCCGCGTGCACCGTGACGTTGTACGCGCCGGCCTCGGCGTAGCCGATCGCCCAGCGGTCCGGGTCGTCGATCATCAGGTGGCAGTCGATCGGGACGTCGGTCGACTTGAGGATCGACTGGACCACCGGGAGGCCGAGGGTCAGGTTGGGCACGAAGTGCGCGTCCATGACGTCCACGTGCACCCAGTCGGCCCGGGTCTCCCCGGGGCGCGCGACGGCCGCGATCTCCTCGCCGAGCTTGGCGAAGTCGGCGGACAGGATGCTGGGTGCGATGAGAGGTGAAGCCACGACCCGAGTGTAGGAGGACCCGGTTCCGGCCTGTTCACCGGCCGTGACCCCACCGGAGTTCGCTTTCCGGACACCGGGCGCTCATCCGGATTCTCCGTATCGAACACATCGGCGAGCACTAATGGGTCACCACCGGAAGTTCCGGACGAGAAGCACCCCGAGGAGAATCATGAGAACCGTCTTGGCAGGCCGCCGCAAGTGGCTGGCCGCGGGCGCGCTGGGCGTCGCGATGGTCGCCGCGGCCCCGGTCGCGATCGCCGCGCAGGGCAACCAGGACGACCAGGGCGCGCGCGCCGCTTCGGCCGGCGCGGGCGACCGCACGCAGGAGGTCCGCCAGGCGATCCAGGGCGGCCACGCGCGCAACGTCATCCTGTTCATCGGCGACGGCATGGGCCAGTCCGAGATCACCTCGGCGCGCAACTACGAGCGCGGCGCGGCCGGCCGGCTCGCGATGGACGAATTCCCGCTGACCGGTGACTACACCACCTACGCGGTCGAGAAGGGCAACCCGGCGAAGCCGGACTACGTCACCGACTCCGCGGCGTCCGGCACCGGCTGGGCGACCGGCACGAAGACCTACAACGGCGCGATTTCCGTGGACGCCTACGGCAACCCGGTCCCGACGCTGCTCGAGCTCGCCAAGCGCGGCGGCCTGCGCACCGGCGACGTGACCACCGCCGAGGTCCAGGACGCGACCCCGGCCGTGCTCGGCGCGCACGTCGTCGACCGCGACTGCAAGGGCCCGGACGAGACCGCCAAGAAGTGCGCGCAGAACGCCAAGGAGAACGGCGGCGCGGGCTCGATCTCCGAGCAGCTCGTGCAGACCCGCCCGGACGTGCTCCTCGGCGGCGGCGCGAAGTACTTCGACCAGAAGGCCACCGCGGGGCAGTTCAAGGGCAAGCCGGTTCTGGAGCAGGCCAAAGCCGCCGGGTACAACGTGGTGAACACGGCTGACGACCTGGCGAAGGCTCGTCCGGGCAAGCCGCTGCTCGGGCTGTTCGCGTCGGGCAACATGCCGGTGAACTGGACCGGCCCGAAGGCGACGCAGGGCGGCACCGCGCCGACTCGCTGCACCCCGAACCCGGCCCTGCCGAAGACGCAGCCGAAGCTGGTGGCTCAGACGCAGAAGGCGTTGCAGTTGCTGGAGGACCGGCGCAGCAACAAGGGCTTCTTCCTGCAGGTCGAGGGTGCTTCGATCGACAAGCAGGATCACGCGGCCGACCCGTGTGGGCAGATCGGCGAGACGATCGACTTCGACGCGGCTGTCGCGGCTGGGCTTGCTTACGCCCGCAGCCACACGGACACGCTGGTTGTGGTGACCGCGGATCACGGGCACACCAGCCAGATCGTGTCCAACGACGCCAAGACGCCTGGCCAGACCGCGACGCTGATCACCAACGAGGGCGCGAACATGACCCTCAACTACGGCACCGCGCTGCCCGGTTCCTCGATGGAACACACCGGCACGCAGGTCCGCATCGCGGCTTACGGGCCGCAGGCGGCGAACGTCGTGGGGCTGACCAACCAGACCGACCTGTTCGGCACGGTGAAGCGCGCACTTCGCCTGCGCTGAGCCGCTGAGGTCCGTGAAGGACTCCTTGAGGGAATCAGATTCCCCCAAGGAGTCCTTCACGGCTTTCTACGCAGGCGAGGGCAGCAAGTCGAGCGGTTCCGACCAGGGGCGGCGCGGGTCGAGCCGGTGCAGCCGGACGCCAGCCTCGGTCAACGTGTCGAGGTGCCGCTGCCAGGCCGGATGGTGCTCCCGGGTCGGCTGGATCTGATAAGCGACGACGATGGTGATTCCTGGTGCGCCAAGGACATCGCCTAGCAACGTGAGTGCCTGATTGTCCGCGATCCCCAGCGCCAGCTTCGCTACCGAGTTCGCCGACGCGGGCGCGAAGAGGAACACCTTCGGGTCCGGGTGCGGACGAGGTTCGCCGGGCAGCCGGGACGTGCTGCGCACCGGAAGGTCCGTCGTGGCTTCGAGTTCGCCCAGGCCGCCGGTTGCTTTCAGCCAGCCCCAGGCCGTCGGGGTGAGCGTGATGGCGAGCCGCCAGCCTCGGGCGACCGCTGGTTTTGCCAGCTCGTCGGTGAACCGGGTGTCCAGTCCGCCGCACGAGCTGGCGACCAAACCTAGATCCGTCACGGTTTGCGCAGCACCGCGCAGAACATCGCGTCGGTGCCGTGTCGGTGGGGCCACAGTTGGACGTACGGGCCGTCGCCGAGGTGCGGGACGTCGGGGAAGAACCCCCGGGCGTCCACGATCTCGGACTTGGTGCGGCGGGCGGTTTCGCCTACCACGCCTTCGGTTTCGGCCAGGTGCGGCGAGCAGACGACGTACGTGACGATGCCGCCCGGACGCACCAGGTCCAGCGCCGCCATCAGCAGTTCGCCTTGCAGCTTGGTGAGGTCCGCGACGTCCGACGGCTTGCGGCGCCACCGGGCTTCGGGGCGTCGGCGCAGTGCGCCAAGGCCGCTGCACGGGGCGTCGACGAGGATCCGGTCGTAGCCCGGTTCCAAGCCGGATTCGCGGCCGTCGGCGACGTGCACGGCGACCGGCAGGCCCTCGGTGGCGTTCTCGATCAGCCGGGCGCGGTGCGGAGCCTTCTCCACGGCGTCCACGTGCGCGCCGCTGATCTTGGCCAGTGCGCCGAGCAGCGCCGCTTTGCCGCCGGGACCCGCGCACAGGTCCAGCCAGCGTTCGTCGGAGCCCTCCAGCGGGGCCTTGGTGACGGCGATGGCGCACAGCTGGCTGCCTTCGTCCTGCACCGCGGCAAGGCGTTCGCGCACCGGTTCCACGTCGGCCGGGTCGCCCGCGCCTGCGGGCAGGTGCACGCCGTAGGGCGAGTACGGCGCGGGGTCGCCGCCGGTGATCGCGGCCAGTTCGTCGGCGCTGATCTCGCCGGGGCGCGCGACCAAGTGCACCTCGGGGCGGGCGTCGTCCGCTTCGAGGGCGGCCTTCAGCTCAGCGCCCTTGTCCCCCAACGCTTCCGCGAACGACCGGGCGACCCAGCGCGGGTGCGCGGTGCGGAGCGCGTACGCGCCGATCGGGTCCGTGGCCTCGTCCGGCGTCAGTTCGTCGAGCCACTGCGCTTCGTCCTTTGCGGACACCGCGCGCAGAATGGCGTTCGTGAATCCCGTTGCCCACGAACCGGCTTCGGCGCGCACGAGGTCCACAGTGGACCCGACGGCGGCGTGCTCCGGGATCCGGGTGCGCAGCAGCTGGTAGACGCCGAGCCGCAGCGCGTCGAGCACCACCGGGTCGGTCTTCTCGATCGGCCGGTCGGCGCACGCGGCGATCACCGCGTCGAGCAGCCCCTGCGCGCGGGCCGAGCCGTAGGTCAGCTCGGTGGCCAGCGCGGCGTCGCGGCCGCTCACCCGGCGTTCCCGCAGCAGCTGCGGGAGGACGAGGTTGGCGTACGCGTCCTTCTCGCGCACGGCGCGCAGCACGTCGAACGCCACCTGGCGGGCCGGGTCGATCTCCGGCGGACGCCGCGGTCCTTCTTTGCGCGGAGCCGGACGGCCCCGCTGCGGCCGTGACGGCCGCCGTTCTCCACGCTCGTTCACCGCAGGCGCTCTCCTTCGTCGATCCTCGTGCCGCGCGCCCAGTCGGTGGCAGCCATCCGTTTCTTGCCGGCGGCCTGGACCTCGCCCAGCCGCACCGGTTTCGTCGCCGTGCCCACGAGCACGCGCTTGCGCTCGACCACCAGCTCGCCCGGCCGCGGACCGGGTTCGTCGAGCACGGTGACCGGCCCCAGCTTGAACCGCTCGCCGCGGAACTCCGCCCACGCGCCGGGATCCGGGGTCACCGAGCGGATGTGCCGATCGACCGCCGAAGCCGGGTCCGCGAACGACACCCGCGCGTCCTCGACGGTCACCTTCGGCGCGTAGCTCATGCCCTCGCCCGGCTGCTCGACCGCGCGCAGCGTGCCGTCCTCGATGCCGTCCACGGTGGACACCAGCAGATGCGCCCCGGACTCGGCGAGCCTGCCGAGCAGCGCGCCGGACGTGTCGGCCGGGCCGATCGCCTCGGTCACCACGCCGAACACCGGCCCCGCGTCGAGCTCCTTCACGATCCGGAAGGTGGACGCGCCGGTCATCTCGTCCCCCGCCCGGATCGCCGCCTGCACCGGGGCCGCGCCGCGCCACGCGGGCAGCAGCGAAAAGTGCAGGTTGACCCAGCCGTGCGCCGGGATGTCGAGCGCGGACTGCGGCAGCAGCGCCCCGTACGCCACGACCGGGCAGACGTCCGGCTCCAGCTCGCGCAAGCGGGCGAGAAACGCCGGGTCACCGGCGCGGGCGGGCGTGAGCACCTCGATGCCGTGCTCGTCGGCGAGGGCCCCGACCGGGGACCGCAGCACCTTGCGACCGCGCCCGGCCTGGGCGTCCGGCCGCGTGACGACCGCGACGACCTCGTGCCGCCCGGACTCGATCAGCGCGCGCAACGACGGCACGGCGGGTTCCGGGGTGCCGGCGAAAACGAGACGCATCACCGCACCTCCGGAAGGGAAAAGGGGATTTCAGGCTGGTCGGACATCGGAAGCGAGTCTAGAAGACCCCGCCCCCGGCGGCGCGGCGCGGGCAGCCAGCCGGGGCTGGTGCCAGGATCGGGTATATGACCACGCTGAAGGCGACCCTGCACGACGACCTCACGACCGCGATCAAGGCGAGGGACCAGCTGCGCTCGGCGACCCTGCGCCTGACCCTCTCGGCGATCGGCTACGAAGAGACCGCAGGCGACAGCGCACGCGAACTCTCCGACGACGAGGTACTGAAGATCATCACCCGAGAGCTGAAGAAACGCCGCGACGCAGCCGAGGCCTTCGAGAAGGCAGGCCGCGCGGAGTCAGCCGAACGCGAACGGGCTGAGGCTGAGGTCCTCACCGGCTACCTGCCCGCCCAGCTCTCGGACGATGAACTGCGCGGCTTGGTCACCGAGGCGGTGACGGAGACCGGTGCCTCGGGGATGGCTGGGATGGGTGCCGTGATGAAGGCCGTTCAGCCGAAGATCGCCGGACGCGCGGAAGGCTCCCGCGTCGCCGCCGAGGTGAAACGCCAACTCTCCGCCGGATAGCTCCTCGCCGCCCTCGCCCGCTGGCACTTCGGTCGCGCCCCGCAGTCCGTGAGGGCCACCTTCACGGACTCTGAGTCCCTCAGGGTTCCCCTCACGACCCGCCGCAGTCCGTGAGGGGCTCCTTCCCGGAATCTGATTCCCTCAAGGAGCCCTTCACGGACCACCCCCGCCCGCTCGCCCGCTCGCCGCCGCAATGCGCCCCAACGCCACATTGGGTGCGTCACACGCACCCAATGTGGCGTTCGGTGCGTCACACGCACCCAACGCCACATTGGGGCGCTAGCCCCCGCCCGAAACCGCAACCGGTGCACCCAACGCCACATTGGGGCGCTAGCCCCGACCACCCACCAGCCCGCAGCCGGTGCACCCAACCATCGAGGCACCCACACCACCCCCGCGCCGTAGTCACAATCAGCTTCGGGGTGCCCCACGCAACCACTCAAAAGCAATGTCGCCGCCAGGCGACGAGCCGAATCACCGACCCCCAGGCCACCGCCAAGGCAACACAACCTCAGCGGCCCCCTGCCCCCTCCTCACCGGCTCAGCAGCGGCAATCCACCGCCCGTCGCGCAAACTCTCCACCCCGGTAGAAGCCCCGATCTCCGCAGGCGAAGACGAAAACACCTGCCCCCGTCCCTGCAAATCAGCAACCTCCGGCTGAGCCAAGAACCCAGCCTCAACATCCGCCTTGGCAGAATTCCGCTGAGAAGCCCGAGGAGCAGCAATAGCGTCCTCCAACGACAACCCGCGATCAATCCGCCCCAGCAAAACCTGCAGCACAGTCGTAATAATCGACGCACCCCCAGGCGACCCAGTAGCAAAGAACGGCTTCCCGTCCCGCAAAACCACAGTAGGAGCCATAGAAGACCGAGGCCGCTTCCCAGACCCAGGCAGATTAGGATCCGGAACCCCAGGCGTAACGGGCACGAACGAGAAGTCAGTCAACTCGTTGTTCAACAGGAACCCGCGCCCAGGCACGACAATCCCACTACCGCCCTCCTGCTCGATGGTAAGGGTGTAAGCGACAACATTCCCCCACTTGTCCGCCACCGTAAGGTGAGTAGTGTTCTCCCCTTCATAAGGCGTAGGCGCCCCCACAGAACCAGCACCACAAGGTTGAGGGTGCCGAGGATCGGCAGGCGCGACCGGACTAGTCGCAGCGCGGTCCCGAGAGATCAAACAAGCCCGGCTGTCCGCGAACTCCTGACTGAGCAACTCCCGAGCCGGAACATCCACCACCGCGGGATCGCCGATCCATCGGTTCCGATCAGCGAACGCATACCGCGAAGCCTCCAGGAAATACTGCAGATAGTCCGCCTTGCTGGCCCCGCGCAGATCGTAATTCTCCAGAATATTCAAAGCCTCGCCCACGGTAAGCCCGCCGGACGAAGGCGCGGGCATCCCGTAAACGTCCAACCCGCGGTACTCAGTATGCGTAGGCTCCCGCTCAATAGCCCGATACGCAGCAAGATCCCCCAGAGAAAGCTTCCCCGGACGAACATTCAGGGAAGAAGCAGGATCGACCGGCGGCCGCTGAACAGTCCGGGCGACATCCGCCCCGATGTCCCCCCGGTACAATGCATCCGTCCCCCGCCGCCCCAACTCCCCGTAAGTACCGGCCAGATCAGGATTCCGGAACACCGTCCCCGGCGCCGGCGGCTGCCCGCCCGGCAGGTACAACGACCGGGTGGACGGGAACGCGGCGAACCGTCCGGCATTGTGCGCGACCTGATCATGGAACGTCTGATCAACCACGAACCCCTTGCGCGCCAACCGCTCCGCCGGGGCGATCGACTGCGCGAGCGACCGCGTCCCCCACTTGCGCAACGCGTCACGCCACGTAGCCGGAGTACCGGGCACCCCCACGCTCAACCCGCTGGTCACCGCATCCGCGAACGGCAACGGCTTGCCGTTCTCCACGAACAGGTTCTCGTCCGCGGTCTTGGGCGCGGTCTCCCGCCCGTCGAGCGTATGGACCTTGCCGGTCTTCGCGTCGTAGTACACGAAGAACCCGCCCCCGCCGATGCCGGCCGAGAACGGGTCCGTGACGCCGAGTGCGGCCGCGACGGCGACCGCCGCGTCGACGGCGTTGCCGCCGCCGCGCAGCACCTGCGTGCCGATGGCCGTGGCGTCGGCGTCGATGCTCGACACCGCGCCGAGGTAGCCGGTCGCGACAGGCGATTTAGGAGTGGGAACGGCGGCCGAGGCGCTGGCCGCCCCGGCCGTGGACACCAGGGCGGCCACGGAGAGCACCGCGAGGATTCGCTTTCCGGTCGTGGGCATGCGGGCGAGTCTGCCCCGCGGCAGAACCGGTGTCCACACTCATTTCGCGGCCGCCATCGCCACCGCGGTCAGGGTCGCCAGCCCGCCGACGCCCGCCGCCCCGACGACCAGTCCGGCGATCGCCGCGACCGACGCGGCCAGCTTCACCGCGAGCCCGGCGATCCAGCGCAGCACCCGGATCAGCGCGACCAGCACCACGAGCGCGAGCACCAGCACCCCGGCCGGCACGCCTTGCCCGCCGCTTTGCGCGGCGGCCAGCACGGTGGTCATATCCGCACCTGTATCCGCGGTTCGCGAAGGTCTTCGCGCCCGAACTCGCGCATGTTCTCGTACGCCCGCCTGCGCAGTTCCTCACGGGCCTGAACGCGCTTGCGCTCCGAACCCAGCTGCCACACCCAGCGCCAGCCCGCGGCCGTCGCGATCAGGGAGCCGGCGAGGATCACCAGGAACGCCTGCGCGACAAGCCCGTGAAGCGATTCGAAACTCAGCAGCACCAGCAGCGCCCACACCTGAGCGACGGTGAACGGGACGACCAGAGCTGCCGCGTACACCCCCCGACGCCAGCGAACCGGCTGAGGAGCGGGAAGAAACGGTTCCATGACTGCCTCCCTCGGTGGTGTGTATCCAGAAAACCCCGGCGGAGCCGGGAGATCTGTGTCAGCTGACACGTTCAGCGGGCGAGCCTCCGCAATTCCGCGAGCCGGTGGATGGTCACCTGGCCGCGCGCGGTGCTGATCACCCCCTGGCGGCGGAGTTCCCGCGTCACCCGTGCCCACGATTCGCGCGAAATCGCCGCTGTCATCGCGAGTTCCGCTTGCGTGCCGGGCACCGAGACCTCGATGTCCGTGCCGCGCCGCACGCCGTGCTGCACCGCCAGCTGCATCAGCTGCGCGGCCACGCGGCGGGTGCTCGTCCCGCCGCCGAGATCGAGCCACTGCCGTCCGACGTCGCGCATCCGGTCGGCCAGGACTTGCAGCAGCGCCCAGGAGATCGCCGCCTCGCGCCGGCACAGCGCGACGAACCGCGCGGCGGGCACGACCAGGACGTCCAGTTCGTCGAGTGCCTGCACTGTCGCCGACCTCCGTCCGCCGTCGATCACGGCCAGTTCGCCGATCACGTCGCCCGCGCCGCGGACGCCGATCACGACCTCGCGCCCGTCCGGCGTCGCGTTGGTGATCCGGACGTGCCCGGTCAGCAGGAGAAGCACCACCGAGGCCTGCTCGCCTTCGCGGCAGAGGACGTCTCCGCGCCGGTAGGCCTTGCGGACGGACAGCTCTTCGAACTTCGCGCGGTCCGCGGCGCCCAGCGCCGGCCAGAACCCGATCGTCTCCACAGCGGTCCACCCTCCTCGTCGCCGGCCGGACCGCTCAGGCGATCAGTCCCGCTCCCGGCCGGACGGCGTCAGTGGTGCGGACCCAGCCCCGCGTCCGCTGCCCGCCGACGCGCACGTGGAAGGCGTGGGTGAAAGAGCTGCGGTCGATCCCGGCGTAGCCGTGCCGGACGACCGAGCGGTGGATCGCGTTCGAGACGACGAGCGCGAGCGGGCCGGAGGAGCTGCGCAGCCTGCGTCTCAGATCGGCCGCGTCGAGGAGCCGGCAGGCGATGTCGATGTCCTCGCCGTAGGGCCCGTGCGTGTCGTAGTGCACCTCGCCGGCGTGCACCGAAACGCGCAGCCGGAAGGCCAGTTCGGGATCCTGGTCGCCGTGCCGGGCGAGCAGTTCGGTCAGCGCGGGCACGACGCGGGCGAGCAGCACCGTCTTCGGGACCTCGTCGACCGGCCGGACGAGGCACAGCGCCCCGTCGCCCCGGTCGATGAACGGGTCCCGGAACCGCTCGGTGATGCCCCCGGCCAGGAACGCCTCGTCGAGCAGGTCGAACAGGACCGAACGGAGCCCGGCCCGAGCCGGGTTCGTACGGGTGGTCGACCCTTCGATGTCGACCACCACGATGGCTCGGTGTACTGGTGCCTGTACTGCTGAGGTGTCCATGACCGCCCCCCTATTTCAGGAAGCTATTGAAATCTAGTAGACTTTCACAGCAGCTACTATAAGGGTGGGCCCGGACTGAAACAATGGTGTCGCGCACACGACATCTTTCGTTCAGCCCAGGGTCTGGTCCGAGATTGGCAACCCCTGAACGCTCGCCGACACTCCACCCCGGCCCGTCCGGCCACCCCGGCGTCCCGGGTGTAGAATCCCCGCCATTCACGTCTGACTGAACTTCACTGAAGGGTCTGAAGTCGTGTCTCAGCCCAACCCCGCGCTCGCCGCTCGCCTGCGTACCCTGCGCAAGGAGAGCTGGTCCGACGTGGTGCTCACCCAGAAGCAGCTCGCCGAGGCCTTCGGCGTGAGCAACGGTCTGCTGTCGTCGTGGGAGAACGTGGCGAAGCCGGTGACGCCCCCGCCGCCGCGGCTCGAGGCGTACGCGACCTTCTTCGCCACTCGCCGTTCCGTCCATGGAGCCAAGCTTCACCTCCTGGACATCGGGGACCTGACGGACGACGAGCGCACCGTCCGCAAGGAGCTGCTCGCGGAGCTGCAGGCACTGCGCGGCGACCTCGAAGACCCGCCCGCCCAGCCGGTCTTCGCGCCCGCGAGCCTGTGGCACTTCCCGCCGAACCAGGACATCGTGATCGTCTGCGCGCAGCTGCCGGAGAAGTACCGCATCGCCTACACCGACCCGTCCAGCCCGGACTACGTGAACCTCTACACCTACGCCGACCCGGACGCGCTGATCGAGCTCTACGGCCACATCCGCGCGTGCAACCCGGCGAGCGACGTCACCTTCCGCACCACTGACCAGAACACGACCCTGTCGGCGGACGAGTACACCGCGCACCTGGTGCTGCTCGGCGGCGTCGACTGGAACCCGCAGACCCGCGCGCTGCTCGACCGGGTCGACGTGCCGGTCCGTCAGATCAGCCGCAAGGGCGACGAGGAGCAGCTGGAAAGCGGCTTCGAAGTGACCCGCGCGGACGGGACGACCCGGTTGTTCAGCGCCAAACTCCGCAACGGCGCCCTGATCGAAGACGTCGCGCACTTCTACCACGGCGTCAGCCCGCTCAACCGCAAGCGCACTGTGACCGTGTGCAACGGGATGTACGGCCGCGGCACCCTCGGGGCCGTACGAGCACTGACCGACCAGCGATTCCGCGACCGCAACCAGGCCTACCTCGACCAGCGCTTCGCGGGCGCGGATTCCTTCAGCATCATCAGCCGGGTCCCGGTCTTCGACAACCAGGGGCTCACCCCCGACTGGACCCTGCAAGAAAACCGGCTGCACGAGTGGCCAGAATCGAGCCTCCCATGACCGCGACCGTCGCAGCGCCGGCGCAGCACACGACGCACCAGCGGCTGCTGCATCACGTCGCCGCCGAGGATGCGCCGCAGGCCCAGCTGGACGCGATCGTCGTGCCGAACGGCCGCCCCGCCGCCTACCTCAAGGGCGCTTTCCGCGCGGCCCGCGAGGTCGACGCCACAGTCCTGTTGTTGTGCAGCAAGAGCGCACGGGCGACCGACGCGGTGCTCGCCGCGAAGCGCGCCGGGGCCCGCGTCCGCGCGATCGACACCGACGAAGTCGCTGGCATCCGCACCGTCCCCACCTTCGCGACAAGCAAGCTGCTGCAGGCGAAGCGCCTCGCGCGGCGCACTGACACAAGCTTCAAGCGCAACCTCGGCGTGCTCGTCGCCGACCTCGCCGGATGGCAGCGCATCCTCTTCCTCGACGACGACATCCACCTTTCGCAGCCTGGCGATCTGCGCGCCGCCGCGGGCCTGCTCGACGAATACGCGGCGGTCGGCCTCGCCAACACCGGCATGCGGGACAACTCCGTCGTGTGCCATGCCTACCACGACTCCGGAGGACAGCAGGACACGTTCGTCGGCGGCGGCGCGCTGGCGGTCGGGCGCGACGCGTTCTCCTCGTTCTTCCCGGACATCTACAACGAGGACTGGTTCTTTCTCCTCAGCGGCACCGGGTTGCGTGCCACCGCGGTCACCGGCTTCGCGCACCAGGACGACTACGACCCCTACCGCGACACCATGCGGGCCCGGTCGGAGGAACTGGGCGACACTCTCGCCGAAGGCCTCTACTGCCTGTTGGACAACGGCATGAGCATCGCCGACGCGACAGTTGGGCACTGGGCGAGCTTCCTGGAAAGCCGTCGGGCGTTCATCAGCACCACGCTTCAGCAGGTCCAGGACGCGCCGTACCTGACCGGTGCGTACGAGGCCCGGATGATCGCGGCGCTGAAGGCCGCGCTCGGCCGCAGCCTGCTGATCGAGCCGGACCTGTGCGTCCGGTATCTGCGCGCCTGGCAGCGGGACCGGGACACGTGGCAAACGCATCTGCAGTCGTGGCGTGCGCGGCATGGGGTGCAGGGTGATCCGGACGCCGCCTTCGACACGCTGGGGATCTCGGAGCTCGTGCACAAGTCCTGAAGGTTCACCGCTCGCCGCACGTGCGGCCGGCCAGCGGCGCGGGACGGTCGTCCGGCAGCCCCTTCACCAGGACATGGCAGCGTTCGGCCTCGGAAACCGTGCGCCCGTCGGGCGAAACGTGCTCCGCGTAGCAAACGACGGTGCCGTGGCCCCAGTCTCGGTAGCCGAGGCGGCGGTACAGCCGGGCGGCGCGGGTGTTGTCCGTGCGGACCGCGAGCGCGCCGAGGGCGTGGCCGTGGCCGGCCAGATAGTCCTCGGCCGCGTGCACGAGAGCCGCGCCGATGCCGCGGTTGCGCGCTTCCGGGGCGACTTCCAGGTGAGTCAGCAGCGGAACGCCCGGCAGATGGCCGCGGATCGGCGGTTCCTCGGCGTCTTCGAGCCACAGGTACACGGCGCCGACCGGCCGCGCGGAGCACCACGCGGTGAACAGGACGCCGAGCCCCTTCGCCTGCCGGGTGAACCGGTCCTCGAAGAACCCCTGGTCGCCGAGGATCCCCGCCAGCGCCGCGAGGTCCGCCTGCTCAGCCGGCCGGATCGAGACGTCGCCCATCAACGCCGACTCCTGTCCGCAGGACCGGGCACGGGACACGCGAGCGGGAGGCCGGCCCGGAGCCGGCCCGGGCCGCGGTCCTGATCTTGGCCGCCCGGCCTCAAGAGTAAGTGCGCGCTGGGTAGGCGCGAAGACTGCAGATGCCGCAGCCCGGTACTGCGGACGGAGCAACCGGCTACCCTGCGCGACCGCGCCCCTCCCCCGGTTTCCACCTCTCCAATACACCCCGGGACGAACCGGTTCAAACGGAAATCGCACAGCAGCACGGAAAACCGCTTCCGGGGCGGGATTCAGCGCGGGAATTAGCGGCTGGCTAGATCGGGTTCAGCGGATCCAGTTGCGCGCGTGGAAGTTTGCCCGGTTCGCAGGCCGGTCACGCCCCGCGTTGCCAGGGCGCGCCAGCGGCACCTGTTTCAGCGGCGTCTCGCGGCTGTGTGCCGACGCCAGTTCCGCCAAGCGGCAAACCGGACGGCTCCAACGGAACCCGCACCGGGTCGAGCGCTACCGCTTTCCGCGCCGGAACCGTCCGCGCGCCACCGCCTAAATCAGGTCCAGCGGATCCAGCTGCACCCGCACCGGCTCGACCGCTTTCCGGGCGTCGCGGCGGGCCACCGCGTCCCGCACGACCGTCGCCAGGGCGCGACCGTCCCGGCGGGCCACCCGCACGAGCGCCCGCTCGCGTTCCGCGTTGCCTTCGTCGTCGAAATCGCCCAGCGGGACGGGGCCTAGCACCTCGCCGGTCTCCGGCAGCGGGAGATCGTCCAGCACGCTCGCCACCGCGGCCGGACTCCCCTCGACGCTCGCCATCCGCATCGCGGGCGGGAAACCCAGTTCCCGGCGCTGCTCCAGTTCCTGGCTCGCGTGCCAGCCAGGGTCCCAGCGCACCAACGCCTGCACCACGGGCAGCCCGGCTTCCGCGCCGACGACGACCCGGCCCCCGCTCGCCGCCGGACGGACCAAAGCACCGGCGGCCATCCAGCGGCGGAGAGTTTCTTCCGCGGCGCGCAGATCCTGGCGGCCGAGCAGCGCCCAGCCGTCCAGCAGCAGCGCCGCGCCGTAACCGCCTTCGGCGACCGGTTCCGCGCCTGGTGTGCAGACCACCAGAGCCGGGCGGCCAGGGACGGTCGCCAGCACTTCGGTGGCACCGGAGGTTCGGACTGGCACCCCGGGGAAAGCCCGGCCCAGTTCCTCGGCGGTGCGTTTCGCGCCGACGACGACTGCTCGCAGCCGGACGGAACCGCAAGCGGGGCAACGGAAAGCGGTCTCCGGGACGCCGCACCACCGGCAGGCTGGCGGGCGCGGGGCACCGTCCACCGAACCGCCGGGCAGCGCGAGCGGACCGGCGCAGCGGCGGCAGTGGGCGGGCGTTCGGCATTGGCCGCAAGACAATCCGGGGACGTAACCGCGGCGCGGGACTTGGACCAGAGCCGGTAGTCCGGCGGCGAAAGCTTGGCGTGCCGCTTCGAAAGCGACTGCGGGCAGGCGGGCGACGCGGGCGGCTTCGTCGCGCGCTACGTCGAAGTCTTCGCCGACCGGGGTCACGCGCGGGGCGGCGGCGCGGAGTTCAGTGCGATCGGCCTGGATTTGTTGTGCCCAGCCGGATTCCACCAACAGTTGCGCTTCGGCGGTTCGGGCGAATCCGCCGACCAGGAAGGCGGATTTCGTTGCGTGGGCCCGATCCATCAGCACATCCCGCACGTGGGGGTACGGGGCATGCGGATCCAGGTGCAGGTCGTCGCCATCGTCCCAGACCACGAACAGACCTGGGTCTTTGACCGGGGCGAACATTGCCGCGCGGGTACCGACTACTACGCGGACCGCGCCTCGCAGGACGGAAAGCCAGCGGCGGTATCGCTCTGCCGGTCCCAGACCAGCGATCAGTGCCGCGACGCCTTGTTCTCCGACGAGTTCGATGCAGGCGTCGTGCACTCGGGTCAGGTCGCGGTGGTCTGGGACTACCAGGACCGCGCCCCTTCCCTGGGAAGCTGCGGTGGCGGCTGCTTCGGCTAGGCGGCGGGGCCAGTCTTCGCCGGGGAGGGCTTGCCAGACTGCGTTGGCCGGGCCGCCTTCGGTCACGGCTTCGAGGAAGGCTTCGCCGCGTTGGTAGCGGGCCCAGGCGGAGACATCCGGCGCGGGCGGTGTCGGGGCCGGTTCTGCGGGTGGCTCGGCTTCTGTCTTCGCGTGTCGCGGGGGCAGGGCGAGGCGGAGGACGTCGGAGAGGGTTCCGGCGTAGCGGTCGGCTACTGAGCGGCAGACGGCGTGCAGGGCCGGTGGGAGTACGGGTTCGCTGGAGGTGACTCGTTCCAGGTAGGCGAGTTTGCGTTCGTACTCCGTGGTGTCGGTGCGTTCGATGAGGTAGCCGTCGACTAGCTGGCCGGCGAAGCGCACTCGGACCCGGCAGCCGGGGACTGCGGATTCGTGGAGTTTTTCCGGCACTTGGTAGTCGAAGGTGCGGTCCAGGTGGGCTAGCGGGATGTCGACCGCGATCTTCGCTACGGGGAGTTCCGGGGCTGGGGCTTGCTGGCCCTTGGTGGAGCGGGGTTTGCGGGCGGGTTTCTTCGCCGGGGTGGCCTTCGGCTCCGGGGTGGAGCGCGGAGGCTCCGGGAGGTCCCATAGGGGGGTGGGTTCGGAGCTGGTCACTCGGAGATCTCTACCAGACTGGTCCGACGGTCTTGCCGTGAGCGTCGACCCTGCAGGGCTAGTGGTTGCGTGGGGCACCCCGAAGGTTGATTGTGCTGACGGTTCGGGGGTGCTTGTCAAGGCGGGAAAGATGCCTTGACAAGCACCCCCGAACCGCAGGGAGGCTTCGTATCGGGGTTGGGGCAGGGCCGGGTGCCTCGAACGTTGGGTGCGGCGGCGGCGGGATGGGCTGGCTGCCCGGCTCGGTGGGTGCGTCGGCTGCGCGGCTGTCCGTGAGGGGAACCCTGAGGGACTCTGAGTCCGTGAGGGTTCCCCTCACGGACTTCGGCCTAGCCGCCTCGCCCGAAAGCCGTGAAGGGCTCCTTGAGGGAATTAGATTCCCTCAAGGAGCCCTTCACGGACCAAGAAAACTGATCAGGCGCCGGCCAGGGAGCGCAGGGCGTCCGCGCGGGCGGTGCTTTCCCACGGGAGGTTCAGATCCGGGCGGCCGAAGTGGCCGTAGGCCGCGGTCGGGGCGTAGATCGGGCGCAGGAGGTCCAGGTCGCGGATGATCGCGGCGGGGCGCAGGTCGAAGACCTCGCTGATGGCCGATTGGATCTTGGTCGGGTCGACCGTTTCGGTGCCGAAGGTCTCGACGAACAGGCCGACGGGGGCGGCCTTGCCGATCGCGTACGCCACCTGCACCTCGACCCGTCCGGCAAGCCCGGCCGCGACCACGTTCTTGGCCACCCAGCGCATCGCGTACGCGGCGGAGCGGTCCACCTTGGACGGGTCCTTGCCGGAGAACGCGCCGCCGCCGTGGCGGGCCATGCCGCCGTAGGTGTCGACGATGATTTTGCGGCCGGTGAGCCCGGCGTCGCCCATCGGGCCGCCGATCACGAAGCGGCCGGTGGGGTTCACCAGGAGGCGGGTGCTGTCGGTGTCGAGGCCCAGTTCGGCCAGCTCCGGCTCCACGACGTGCTTGCGCACGTCGACGCCGAGCATCTGCTCCAGGTCGATCCCGTCCGCGTGCTGGGTGGAGACCACGACGGTGTCGAGCCGCACCGGCTGTTCGCCCGCGTACTCGATGGTGACCTGGGTCTTGCCGTCCGGGCGCAGGTACGGCAGCACGCCGTCTTTGCGGACCGCGGTCAGCCGGCGCGAGAGGCGGTGCGCTAGCGCGATCGGGAGCGGCATCAGCTCGGGCGTGTCCGAGCAGGCGTAGCCGAACATCAGGCCCTGGTCGCCCGCGCCCTGGCGGTTGATCTCGTCCTCGTCCGATTCCACGCGCGACTCGTACGCCGTGTCGACGCCCTGGGCGATGTCGGGCGACTGCGACCCGATCGCCACGTTCACGCCGCAGGAGTTGCCGTCGAAGCCCTTGGCCGACGAGTCGTAGCCGATGCGCAGGATGACGTCCCGCACGATGGTGGGGATGTCCGCGTACGCCTCGGTCGTCACCTCGCCCGCGACGTGCACCTGGCCCGTCGTGATCAGGGTCTCGACGGCGACCCGGCTGCGCGGGTCCTTGGTCAGCAGGCCGTCGAGGATCGAGTCGCTGATGGCGTCACAGATCTTGTCGGGGTGGCCCTCAGTCACGGATTCCGACGTGAACAGCCTTTTCGTGGACGCAGACACGACCTCGTCACTTCCCTCGGTCAAGCGGTGGCGCCCCACCGGATTTCAGGCGCTCCTGGCACAGCCCACCCTACCCAGCGGGCCTGTAGCTAGAGTCGACGTTGGATCAACGCTGTTACGGCATCCCACAATGTGGCCGCCAGCCGCGCCTTCGCGCCCTGCGCGATGACCTGCTCGGTGCCGTCCGCGGCGAGCAGCCAGCCCGAATTGTCCTCGGTGCCGAAGGCTTTTCCGTCGCCGACCGCGTTGACCACGAGCAGATCCGCGCCCTTGCGCCGAAGCTTGGCGCGGGCGTGGTCGAGCACACTGCCGTTCTCGTCACCGGTTTCCGCGGCGAAACCCACCACGATCTGCCCGGAACGCCGTTCCCGCACCACTTCGGCGAGGATGTCGGCGTTGCGGTCGAGCGTGATGACCGGGTCCGGGCTGTCGTCCGACTTCTTGATCTTGTGGTCGGCCAGCGACGCGGGCCGGAAATCCGCGACCGCGGCGGCCATCACGACGACATCCGCGTTTGCCGCGGCGGAATGCACCGCTTTGCGCATTTCTTCCGCGGTGGACACGCGGTGCAGCGTCGCGCCCGCCGGGGCGGGGAGTTCGTCGGTGTGCCCGGCGACCAGCGTGACCTCGGCGCCGCGCTGCGCGGCGACCCGGGCGAGAGCGAAGCCCTGTTTGCCGGACGAGCGGTTGCCGAGGAAGCGGACCGGGTCGAGCGGTTCGCGGGTGCCGCCCGCGGAGATCACCACGCGGAGGCCTTCGAGGTCTCGCGGCAGCGCCTTCGGTTCGGCGAGCAGCAAGCGGGCCAGGTCGACGATCTCGGCCGGGTCGGCGAGCCGTCCCTTGCCGGTGTCGACACCCGTCAACCGGCCCGCCGCGGGTTCGGTGACGACCATGCCGCGCGAGCGCAGCAGCGCCACGTTGTCGCGGGTGGCCGGGTGCTCCCACATCTCGGTGTGCATCGCCGGGAAGAAGGCGACCGGGCACCGGGCGGTGAGCAGGGTGTTCGTCAGGAGGTCGTCGGCGAGCCCGTGCGCGGCCTTGGCCAGCAGGTTCGCGGTCGCCGGGACGACCAGCACGAGGTCGGCCTCCTTGCCGACCCGCACGTGCTGCACCTCGGGCACCTCGGTGAAAACCCCGGTGTGCACCGGGTTCCCGGACAGCGCCTCGAAGGTCGCCGCGCCGACGAAGTTCAGCGCGGCCTCGGTGGGCACGACGCGGACGTCGTGCCCGGATTCGGTGAGGCCCCGCAGGACCTCGCACGCCTTGTAGGCGGCGATGCCGCCGCCCACGCCCAGGACGACCCTGGGCTTGGCGTCACTCACCCTCGGTGTGCTCGAGCAGCCCGCCGTGGATCTCGCGCAGCGCGATCGACAGCGGCTTCTCGCGGGGGCCGGGCTCGACCAGCGGGCCGACGTACTCCAGCAGGCCCTCGCCCAGCTGCGCGTAGTAGTCGTTGATCTGCCGGGCCCGCTTGGCCGAGTAGATCACCAGCGCGTACTTCGAGGAGACCTTTTCGAGCAGGTCGTCGATCGGCGGGTTGGTGATGCCTTCGAGCTCTTCCAGCGTCGCCTGTTGCACAGTCACTCGGGGTGCTCCGTATCGTCACATCGAGCGGCGGCAGAATCGCCACCGCCGGTAATCAAGTCTAGCAACCGCCGCGCGGCGACCTCGACGTCGGCGTTCACGACCCGCTCGTCGAACTCCCCCGCCGCGGCCAGTTCGCGTTCCGCCTCCGCCAGCCGGGCGGCCACCGCGGCCTCGGTCTCGGTGCCGCGACCGGTGAGCCTGCCGACCAGTTCTTCCCAGGACGGCGGCATCAGCATGACCAGCCGCGCTTCCGGCATCGCGGCCCGGACCTGCCGGGCGCCCTGGAGTTCGATCTCCAGGACCGCCGGACGGCCGTCGGCCAACGCCTTCTCCACCGGCTCGCGCGGCGTGCCGTACCGGTTGCCCGCGAACTCGGCCCATTCCAGCAGCCGGTTGCCGGCCACCATCCGGTCGAATTCGGCGGAATCCACGAAGTGGTAATGGTTTCCGTCGACCTCGCCCGGCCGCGGCGCCCGCGTCGTCACCGAAACGCTGAAGTACAGGTTCGGTTCGAGCAGGCGCAGCTGTCCCACCACACTCGACTTCCCGACGCCGGAAGGGCCGGAGACGACGGTGAGCCGGGGGCGGGAGATGTCTCCTGCCCCCGGCTCACTGCCGCGGTCGGCGCCCCGGGTCACCGGGTAGTCCTGACCGACGCCGCTCACTCGCCGCTGAACTCGGCCAGCAGCGCCTTGCGCTGCCGGTCGCCGAGCCCGCGGAGCCTGCGGCTGGGGGCGATCTCCAGTCGTTCCATCGTCTGCTGGGCGCGCACCTTGCCGACGCCGGGGAGCGCCTCGAGCAAGGCCGAAACCTTCATCTTGCCGAGGACTTCGTTCTCCTCGGCCTGCTTCAGCACGTCGACCAGAGTGGTACCGCCCCGCTTCAGCCGCTCCTTCAGCTCAGCACGGATGCGGCGGGCGGCGGCGGCCTTCTCCAGCGCCGCAGCACGCTGTTCCTCTGTCAGCTGGGGAAGTGCCACGTTTTCCTCCGGTAGTTCTCACATCTGGGTGGGTGACGCGACGGTACCCACCCCTGAGCAGGGGCCACAATGCGGGGGTGGCTGGTGGAGCGCGATTCCGGGGCCTGCTATTGGCCTTTTTCGCGCAGTCCCGCCAACCGGCCGTTCACCTCTTGGGCCGCACGGCGTAACGCGCCGGTGTCCGGGCCGTGGCGCAGCAGGTCGCGCGAAGACGCCGGGAGCAGGCCCGGAAGGCCTTCCCCGAAGACTGCCCGCAAATCCGCCTCAGTTGCCCCCTGCGCCCCGAAACCGGGCGCGAGCACCGGTCCGTTGAGCTGGCTCAGGTCGACTTCCCCAGGAGCCACAGTGGCCCCTACGACCACACCGACGTCGCCGTACGGCTCAGCACCCGCATTGTGGTCCGCAGCAGCGTCTACGACGCTCTGAGCGACCGTACGGCCGTCTTCGAGCCGCGCGCGCTGCAACGCGTTCGCTTCTGGGTTGGACGTGCGCGCGAGGACGAAGAGCCCGTTGCCCGCTTCGCGCGCCGCCGCGACAGCCGCGTCCAGCGCGCCGAAGCCGAGGTACGGCGACACCGTGGCCGCGTCGGCGGTGAAAGCCGCCTTCTCGGCCACGTACGCCGCCGTATAGGCCGCCATGGTGGAACCGATATCGCCGCGCTTCACATCCAGCAGGACGAGCGCTCCGGCGTCGTGGGCGACGTCCACGACGCGTTCGAGCACCGCCACTCCGGCGGACCCGAACGCCTCGAAGAACGCCGACTGCGGCTTCACGATCGCCGCCACCTCGCCCAGCGCCTCCGCGGCGCTGAGCGCGAAGCGTTCGAGCCCGCTCGAGTCGAGCGGCAAGCCCCACGACTCGATCAGACCCGGATGCGGGTCGATCCCGGCGCACAGCGGCCCGCGCGCGGCCACCGCTTCGGCCAGCCGGGCCCCGAACCGCGCGGTCACGACGTCGCCTTCAAGGCCGCCTGGAGGTCCTGCAGGCTGCGCACGCCGATGTCGCCGCGGATAAGCGCTTCGATGCCGTGCACGGCCGCCGCGGCGCCCTGAACCGTGGTGACACAAGGAATATCGCGCGATACCGCGGCAGTCCGGATTTCGTAACCGTCCACGCGCGGTCCGCTGTTTCCGTACGGCGTGTTGATCACCATGTTGACCTCGCCGGCGAGGATCACGTCGACGATGTTCGGCTCGCCGGTTCCCGGGTCCGGCTCGGAGTGCTTGCGCACGACCGAACAGGCAACCCCGTTGCGCCGCAACACTTCCGCGGTGCCGGAGGTGGCGAGGATTTCGAAGCCGAGGTCGGCCAGCCGCTTCACCGGGAAGACGAGCGAGCGCTTGTCGCGGTTGGCGACGGAGACGAAAACCCGGCCCGAGGTGGGAAGGGATCCGTAGGCGCCGCTCTGCGATTTCGCGAATGCTTTCCCGAAGGAGGTGTCGACGCCCATGACCTCGCCGGTGGATTTCATTTCCGGGCCGAGCAGCGAGTCGACGCCGTGTCCTTCCGGCGTGCGGAACCGGTGGAAGGGCAGCACTGCCTCCTTGACCGCGACCGGGGAATCGGCGGGCATCCGGCCGCCGTCGCCCTCGGCGGGCAGGACGCCGGAGGCGCGCAGGTCCTTGATCGTCGAGCCGGTCATCACCAGCGCCGCGGCCTTCGCCAGCGGGACGGCGGTGGCCTTGGAGACGAACGGGACGGTGCGCGAGGCGCGCGGGTTGGCCTCCAGGACGTAGAGCACGTCGTCTTTGAGCGCGTACTGCACGTTGAGCAGGCCGCGGACGCCGACGCCGCGCGCGATGGCCTCGGTGGAGCGGCGGACCGCGTCGAGGTCCTGCGCGCCGAGGGTGATCGGCGGCAGTGCGCAGGAGGAGTCGCCGGAGTGGATCCCGGCTTCCTCGATGTGCTCCATGACGCCGCCGAGGTAGAGGTCCTCGCCGTCGAACAGCGCGTCGACGTCGATCTCGATGGCGTCGTCGAGGAACCGGTCCACGAGCACCGGGTGCTCGGGGGTGACCTCGGTGGCGCGGCGGATGTAGCCGGCGAGGGTCTCCTCGTCGTAGACGATCTCCATGCCGCGCCCGCCCAGCACGTAGGAGGGGCGGACCAGCACCGGGTAGCCGATCTCGTCGGCGATCCGCTTCGCGCCCTCGAACGAGGTCGCCGTGCCGTACTTCGGCGCGGGCAGCCCGGCCTCGGTCAGCACGTCGCCGAACGCGCCGCGGTCCTCGGCGAGGTCGATCGCCTCCGGCGGCGTCCCGACGACCGGGACCCCGGCGTCGGCCAGCCGCTGCGCGAGCCCGAGCGGGGTCTGCCCGCCCAGCTGCACGATCACGCCGGCGACGGTGCCGGACTGCTGTTCGGCGTGCACGACCTCCAGCACGTCCTCGAACGACAGCGGCTCGAAGTACAGCCGGTCGCTCGTGTCGTAGTCCGTGGACACGGTTTCCGGGTTGCAGTTGACCATCACGGCCTCGAACCCGGCCTCGCGCAACGCGATCGCCGCGTGCACGCAGGAGTAGTCGAACTCGATGCCCTGCCCGATCCGGTTCGGGCCCGAGCCGAGGATCAGCACCTTCGGCTTGTCGCCCTGTGCCGCAACCTCGGAGACGGCCGCGGGGTCGGTCTCGTAGGCCGAGTAGTGGTACGGCGTCTTCGCCGCGAACTCCGCCGCGCAGGTGTCGACCGTCTTGAACACCGGCCGCACGCCCAGCCGGTGCCGCAGCGCCCGCACGCCGTCCTCGCCCGCGAGTTCGGGGCGCAGCGCGGCGATCTGGCGGTCCGACAGGCCGGTGCGCTTCGCCCGCCGCAGCAGGTCGCCGTCGAGCACCGGTGCGTCGCGGACCTCGGCGCCGACCTCGCCGATCAGCGCGATCTGGTCGATGAACCACGGGTCGATGCCGGAGGCCTCGTGCACCTGCTCGACGGTCGCGCCGAGCCGCAGCGCCAGTTCCACCTCGTAGAGGCGGCCTTCGTGCGGCGTGCGCAGCGAGTCCAAAGTGGACTCGGCAGTCGCGCCCTCGGGGTCGGGCAGCGTCCAGAACCCGGTCGCCTTCGTCTCGATCGACCGCATCGCCTTCCCGAGGGCTTCGGGGAAACTGCGGCCGAACGACATCGCCTCGCCGACGCTCTTCATCGTCGTGGTCAGCGTGGGGTCCGCGCCGGGGAACTTCTCGAACGCGAACCGCGGCACCTTCACCACGACGTAGTCCAGCGTCGGCTCGAACGCCGCCGGGGTCTCGCCGGTGATGTCGTTGCGGATCTCGTCGAGGGTGTAGCCGATGGCCAGCTTCGCCGCGATCTTCGCGATCGGGAAACCGGTCGCCTTCGACGCCAGCGCACTGCTTCGCGACACGCGCGGGTTCATCTCGATCACGACCATCCGGCCGTCGGCCGGGTTGAACGCGAACTGGATGTTGCAGCCGCCGGTGTCCACGCCGACCTCGCGCAGCACCGCGATGCCGACGTCGCGCATGACCTGGAACTCGCGGTCGGTCAGCGTCATCGTCGGCGCGACGGTGACCGAGTCGCCGGTGTGCACGCCCATCGCGTCCACGTTCTCGATCGAGCACACGACCACGACGTTGTCGTGCTTGTCGCGCATCAGCTCGAGCTCGTACTCCTTCCAGCCGAGCACGCTCTCCTCGATCAGCACCTCGGTGACCGGGGACTCGGTGAGCCCGGTCGAGGCCAGCCGCTCCAGGTCCTCGGGCGTGTGCGCCATGCCCGAGCCGAGGCCGCCCATCGTGAACGACGGCCGGATGACCACCGGCAGGCCCAGTTCCTCGACCGTGGACCGGACCTCGTCCATGTCGTGGCACACCCGCGAGCGCGGCACGTCCGCGCCGATCGCGCGCACGATGTCCTTGAACTTCTGCCGGTCCTCGCCGCGCTGGATGGCGTCGATGTCCGCGCCGATCAGCTCCACGCCGTACTTCTCCAGCACGCCGCGCTCGTGCAGCGCCACCGCGCAGTTCAGCGCGGTCTGCCCGCCCAGCGTCGCCAGGATCGCGTCCGGGCGCTCGGCGGCGATGACCTTCTCCACGAAGTCCGGCGTCACCGGCTCGATGTAGGTCGCGTCCGCGAACTCCGGGTCCGTCATGATCGTCGCCGGGTTCGAGTTCACCAGGGACACGCGCAGACCCTCGCTGCGCAGCACCCGGCAGGCCTGCGTGCCCGAGTAGTCGAACTCGGCCGCCTGCCCGATCACGATCGGCCCGGAGCCGATCACCAGCACGTGCTGGATGTCCGTCCTCTTCGGCATCAGGCCTTCTTCTCCATCAAGTCAACGAATTCGTCGAACAGCGGCGCGGCGTCGTGCGGACCCGCTGCCGCTTCGGGGTGGTACTGCACGGAAAACGCGGGCACGTCGAACGCTCGCACGCCTTCGACCGTGTCGTCGTTCGGGCAGTAGTGGCTGATCTGCGCGGCTCCGTAAGGGGAATCGAACCGCTGGCCCGGCTCGCCTTCGAGGGCGAACCCGTGGTTCTGCGCGGTGATCGCGACCCGGCCGGTCGCCACGTCGATCACCGGGATGTTGATGCCCCGGTGCCCGTAGCGCATCTTGTAGGTGCCCAAACCCAAGGCGCGGCCGAGGATCTGGTTGCCGAAACAAATCCCGAACAGCGGAATCCGCTGCTCCAGAACGGTTTTCGTCAACGCGGTCGCGTGCGCGGTGGTCGCCGGGTCGCCGGGACCGTTGGACAGGAACACCCCGTCCGGCTCCAGCGCCAGCAGCTCCTCCGCGCTCGTGCTCGACGGCAGCACGTGCACCTCGATGCCCCGCTGCGTCATCAGCCGCGGCGTGTTCGACTTGATCCCCAGGTCCAGCGCCGCGACCCGGAACCGCCGTTCGCCCTGCGCCGCAACGACATACGGGGAGTCCGTGGAGACCTCGCCCGCGAGATCCGCGCCCTTCATCGGCGGGCTCGCCAGCACCTCCGCGACCATCTGCTCGTCGCTGCCCAGCGCGTCGCCGGAGAACACGCCCGCGCGCATCGCGCCCTGCTCGCGCAGATGCCGCGTCAGCGTCCGGGTGTCCACCTCGGAAATCCCGACCACGCCCTGGCGCACCAGTTCGTCGTCCAGCGTGCGCTTAGCCCGCCAGCTCGACGGCGTGCGCGCGGGATCCCGCACGACGTAACCGGAAACCCAGATCCGGGCCGATTCGTCGTCCTCGTCGTTCCAGCCCGTGTTGCCGATCTGCGGCGCGGTCTGCACCACGATCTGCCGGTGGTACGACGGGTCGGTCAGCGTTTCCTGGTACCCCGTCATGCCGGTGCAGAACACCGCCTCGCCGAGCGTCCGCCCGCGCGCGCCGTACGCCGCGCCGCGGAACACCCGGCCGTCTTCGAGAACCAGGGCGGCGGGGCCGCGAGTGCCGGTGCTCACTGGGCACCTCCCTTGATGTCGTGATCTGTGTCTTTCGGGGGACGGACCCCCGAACCCCCGGCGGGGGCACTGCCCCCGGGCCCCGGGGAAAGCTCTTCGATCCATTGTGGATAGTCGTCTAAGTCGTCGCCGCGGAACCCGGTGTCCAGCTCGACGTCGCCGAGCCGCCAGGTGATCACCAGCAGCACGTCAGTGCCGGTCACCTTCCCGGCGAGCCGCGAGTCGCGGCGGATCCCGGTGATCGAGGCGCGCGGGATCCAGAAGTCCGGCAGCCCGCCGCGTTCCACGGCCACCCCGTCCGGGTGCAGCCGCCAGACCGCGCCGGACCGCGGGCCCGCGCCTCGCGTGACGACGCGGTCCTGCCAGTTGCCCGCGGTCGTGGTGCCCACGCACACGCCGACGGATTCCAGCTGGAACTCGCCGGGCTCGGCCGGGATCTCCGGGAACGGCGCGATCCGCGCGCTCTGCGAACGCGCCTTGCGCCGCCAGCCCATCCACATGCCCCACAGGCACAGCAGGAAGAAGACGACGATCCCCAGCGTCAGCAGCAGCCGCTCCATCAGCAGATCTTCCCCTCGCGCGCGGTGATCCGCCCGCGCAGCAGGGTCGCCGTCACCACGCCGGGCAACCGCATTCCCTCGTACGGGGTGTTGGCGGCGATGCTGGCCAGTTCGGCCCCGCGCACGGTCCACTCGGCGTCCGGGTCGACCAGCGTCAGGTTCGCCGGTTCGCCCGCTTCGATCGGCCGGCCGTGCCCGGCCAGGTTCCCGACCTCCGCGGGCCGCTCGCTCATGACGCGGGCGACGCCGCGCCAGTCGAGCAGGCCGGTCTTGACCATCGTCTCGGCGACCACCGACAGCGCGGTCTGCAGGCCGAGCATGCCGGGCCGGGCCGCGGCCCATTCGGTGTCCTTGTCCTGCGGGGCGTGCGGCGCGTGGTCGGTCGCGACGCAGTCCACGACGCCCTCGGCCAGCGCGGCGCGCAGCTTCTCCGCGTCGCCGCCGGTGCGCAGCGGCGGGTTGACCTTGTTGACCGGGTCGTAGGTCTCCAGCCGGTCGTCGGTCAGCAGCAGGTGGTGCGGCGTGACCTCGGCCGACACCTTCGTGCCGCGTTCCTTCGCCCAGCGCAGGACGTCGACCGTGCCCGCGGTGGAGACGTGGCAGACGTGCAGCCGCGCGTTCGCGTGCAGCGCCAGCAGGCAGTCGCGCGCGACGATCGACTCCTCCGCCGAAGCCGGCCAGCCCGGGTAACCGAGGCGCGACGCCTGCTCGCCCTCGTGCGCCTGCGCGCCGACGGTGAGCCGCGGTTCCTCGGCGTGCTGGGCGATCACGGCGTCGAGCGCGGTCGAGTACTCCAGCGCGCGGCGCATCAGCAGCGGATCCGCGACGCAGACGCCGTCGTCGGAGAAGACGCGCACGGCCGCGGTGCCCTTGGCCATCGTGCCCAGCTCGGCGAGCTTCTCGCCCTTGAGCCCGACGGTGACCGCGCCGACCGGGTGGACGTCGACCAGGCCGACTTCCTGCCCGCGCCGCCACACGTGGTCGGTGACGAGCGAGTTGTCGGCGACCGGATCGGTGTTGGCCATGGCGAACACGGCGGTGTAGCCGCCCAGCGCGGCGGCAGCGGAACCGCTGTCGACGGTCTCGGTGTCTTCACGGCCCGGCTCGCGCAGGTGCGTGTGCAGGTCGACGAATCCGGGCAGCAGGACCTGGCCCTTGGCGTCGAGCACCTCGGCGCCCTCGGGAACGCTCACCGCGCCGATGGCGGCGATCACGCCGTCCTCGATCAGGACGTCCACCGGCTCGCCCTCGCCGTACGGGCGGGCACCCTTGATCACGATGCTCACGCGGCAGCTCCTTCACTGGCCAGGAGGTGGTAGAGGACCGCCATGCGCACGTGGACGCCGTTGCGGACCTGTTCGGTAATGGCTGAGGAGGGGGAATCCGCGACCGCGGAGGCGATCTCCATGCCGCGCAGCATCGGGCCGGGGTGCAGCACCACGGCGTGGTCCGGCAGCAGCTCCTGACGACGCGCGGAGAGCCCGTAGGAGATCGAATATTCGCGCGCCGACGGGAAAAAGCCCCCGTGCATGCGCTCGGCCTGGACGCGCAGCATCATCACCGCGTCGACCGCGGGCAGCTCGGCGTCGAGATCGTGCGACACCGTGACCGGCAGCTTCTCCACGCCGACCGGCAGCAGCGTCGGCGGCGCGACGAGCACCACCTCCGCGCCGAGAGTGCTGAGCAGATGGATGTTCGACCGCGCGACCCGGCTGTGCAGGACGTCGCCGACGATCGCGATCCGCCGGTCCTTCAGCGAACCGAGGCGCTCGCGCAAGGTCGCCGCGTCCAGCAGCGCCTGGGTCGGGTGCTCGTGGGTGCCGTCGCCCGCGTTGACCACCGCGGTGCCCGGACCGGCGAGCCAGCCGGACAGCCGGTGCGCGGCGCCCGAAGCGGGGTGCCGGATGATCACGCAGTCGGCGCCCGCGGCGGCCAGGGTGAGCGCGGTGTCCCGCAGGGATTCGCCCTTGTTCACCGAGGAGCTGGACGCCGAGACGTTGATCACGTCCGCGCTCATCCACTTCCCGGCGATCTCGAACGACACCCGGGTGCGCGTGGAGTTTTCGTAGAACAGCGTGATGACGGTGCGGCCGCGCAGCGTCGGCAGCTTCTTCACCTCGCGGCCGAGCAGCGTGTGCTTCAGCTCGTCGGCGGTGTCGAGCACGGCGGTCGCGGTGTCCGCGTCGAGCCCGTCGGTGGCGAGCAGGTGCTTCACCGGGTTTCTCCTTCCGGCGCGCGCAGCAGCACCGCGTCCCGGCCGTCGGTTTCGGACAACAGCACGGAGACGCCCTCGGCGCGCGCGGTGGGCACGTTCTTGCCGACGTAGTCGGCGCGGATCGGCAGCTCGCGGTGGCCGCGGTCGACGAGCACGGCGAGCTGGACGGCACGCGGGCGGCCGTGGTCGCGCAAGGCGTCGAGGGCGGCGCGGATGGTGCGGCCGGAGAACAGGACGTCGTCGACGAGGATGACGACCCGGTTGTCGATCCCGCCCGGCGGCAGCTGCGTCTGCTCGAGAGCACGCGGCGGACGGCGGCGGAGATCGTCGCGGTAGAGGGTGATGTCGAGGGCGCCGTGCGGCGGCGCGACCCCGGCGAATTCGCCGATCTTCCCGGCGAGGCGCGCGGCCAGCGGAGTGCCGCGCGTGGGGATGCCGAGCAGCACCGGGTACTGCTCGGGCGGACCGGCTCCGAGAGCGGTCTTCTCGATGACCTGGTGGGCCATCCTCGCGATCGTGCGCGCGACATCACCGGCGGACAGCAGCTCGCGCTCTCCCGCCGGCTCCGCCGCGCCACGCGGACGTGACGACAAGGCGGACCTCCTTCCCCGCCTCTCTGGACGGGTCCTTAAAGGACGTCGGCAACCGGCTGCTGCCGGAAACCGCACCGACAGTAGCAGGACCGGTCAATCAGTCTTCCGGGTGGTACGCGCACGGCCGCCACCTGCACGGACCGACCTACTGCTTGACCTGGTGACAACTATGCGTAACCATTACTCTGAGTATTCGACTCGAGGAGTCCCCGGCCCGGTCCTCCCGGCCGGCGCGGGGTGAGGAAACGGAGAACCACCAGATGGGCGATTACGCCAAGGCGCTCGGGGCCAAGCTCCGCGGGATCCGCCAGCAGCAGGGCCTGTCCCTGCACGGGGTCGAGCAGAAGTCCGGCGGACGCTGGAAGGCCGTCGTGGTCGGCTCGTACGAGCGCGGCGACCGGGCGGTCACCGTCCAGAAGCTGGCCGAGCTGGCGGACTTCTACGGCGTTCCGGTGGTCGAACTGCTGCCGGAGGGCCGCGTCCCGTCCGGGGCCGAGCCCGCCACGAAGATCGTGATCAACCTGGAGCGGCTCCAGCAGCTGCCCGCGGAGAAGGTCGGCCCGCTCGCCCGGTACGCGGCCACCATCCAGAGCCAGCGCGGCGACTACAACGGCAAGGTGCTCTCCATCCGCACCGAGGACCTGCGCTCGCTCGCCATCATCTACGACATGACCCCCGGCGAGCTCACCGAGCAGCTCATCGACTGGGGCGTCCTCCCGCCGGAAGCCCGGCCGTCCAAAGAGGACTGAGGACCGATGGCGGCAGCGGCCGTGCACGACGCGGCGGGCTTCCCGCACCCGGGGAACCGGGAACGCCCGCCGCGCTTCGGGTAGGGCCGGGGCTGCCGAAATCCTGTTCCGGACCTGCCGCAGACCCAGTTCCGGAGCCGCTGAAGTGCCGCTTCCGGAGCCACTGAAAGCCTGGTCCGGAGATGCCGAAGTCCTGGTTCCGGAGCTGCCAAAAGCCCGGTTCTGGAGCCGAAATCCCGGTTCCGGAGCTGCCGAAGCCCCGATTCTTCCGCCGTGCTCGACCGGGTTGACCTCGGGTGATCCGAGTCGATCCCGACCGCGGTCGCGCTGACGCGCCCGTTCGCCGCGCGGCGGACCCGTCTGAATTTCTCCGCTTTCCCGCTGGGAACCGGATCCGTCCGGGTCCGACGCGTTTTCCGCTCCGGGCCGCGCCTCCGGGAATGGTTTCCTCGCCCCGACCACTCCCCCGCTCCGGAATTCTGGTTTCAGGACGAATTCCCTGACATGGCTTGCAGTTCGGCTTCGAACGCCGACTTGCATCAGCGACCGCTCACCTCGCGCGGCGCGAAAAATTGGTGCCGCTTAGCGGTTTCCGCGGTTTCATGCCGCGATTCCCGTCGCACGGCGCGGATTTCCCGGTCGGCCGCGGTTCCGCCGTCCGTGCCGGGCGACTGCTCACTCACCGCAGCGGATCCCGAAGACGACGGCCCGGAACTCGCCGGATCACCACGAAAACCGGCCGGGCCGGGCCGCCGCGAATGGCGCCCGCCGACCGGTTCTGATTCCGCTCGGTGATCAATTTTCGCCGGAACGCCCCTCGCGCCGGCCGCCGCGGCCCGGCGTGCCCCGATCAGGCAGCGGCCATTCAGGTGGCCGCTTTCCCCCAGCCGGGTTACCTCTGACTACCGGGCCGCCGGACTACAGCACCGCGCGCAGGCGGTCGGCGATCGTGCCGATGCGGCCGAGGACGCCGTTGATGAACCGCGGCGAGTCGTCCGTCGAAAGCTCCTTCGCGAGGCCGACCGCCTCGTCGATCGCGACCGCGTCGGGGACGTCGGCCGCCCACAGCATCTCGTAGACGCCGACGCGCAGGACGGCCAGGTCGACCGGCGGCATCCGCTCGAGGGTCCAGCCCTGCGAGTGCTCCGCCAGGAGTTCGTCGATCCGCTCGCGGTGGGCCGTGACGCCCTCCACGACGGTGATCGTGTAGTCCGCGACCGGGTCGACCTCGACCGCGCCG
Organism: Amycolatopsis halotolerans; assembly: GCF_042647905.1. Lineage (NCBI taxonomy): Bacteria > Bacillati > Actinomycetota > Actinomycetes > Pseudonocardiales > Pseudonocardiaceae > Amycolatopsis > Amycolatopsis halotolerans. Next base: position 160,977 of record NZ_JBHRWI010000029.1, on the reverse strand, counting down.
ACGCGGTCGGCCAGCAGCGTGACCGCGTCGGCCGACCGCTGGGCGGCCTCGTAGAGCATCTCGACCGCGCGCCTGCGGGCCTGTCGCCTGCTGATCGCGCCGCCGCGGTTCGGGTGCGGGGGGAGCTTGTCCGCCATCAGCTGGAGACGCGGCCGAGGTAACGGCCGTCGCGGGTGTCGACCTTGATCTTCTCGCCGGTCGAGAGGAACAGCGGGACCTGGATCTCCGCGCCGGTCTCGAGCGTCGCGGGCTTGGTGCCGCCGGTGGAGCGGTCGCCCTGCAGGCCCGGGTCGGTGTGCTGGACGAGGATCTCGACCGAGGTCGGCAGCTCGACGTACAGCGGCTCGCTCTCGTGCACCGCGACCTGGACCTCGGTGTTCTCGAGCATGTAGTTCGCGTTGTCGCCGACGGTCTCGGCGGGCACGGTGATCTGGTCGTAGGTGTCGCCGTCCATGAAGACGAAGTCCGCGCCGTCCTTGTACAGGTACGTCATGTTCCGGCGGTCCACCGTCGCCGTCTCGACCTTCGTGCCCGCGTTGAAGGTCTTGTCGACGACCTTGCCGGTCAGCACGTGCTTGAGGGTGGTGCGCACGAACGCGCCGCCCTTGCCCGGCTTGACGTGCTGGAACGCGGTGACGCTCCACAGCTGGCCGTCCAGCTTGAGGACGAGTCCGTTCTTCAGGTCGTTGGTGGTGGCCACGAGTCTTCAGGTCTCCTGTGTTCGATCTCTTCGGCCGCGGCCGTCAGACGGCCACGAGGTCCTTGGTGCTCAGGGTGAGGAGTTCGGGTCCGGAGTCCCGCACGACGAGCGTGTCCTCGATGCGCACGCCACCGCGCCCCGCGAGGTACACGCCGGGCTCGACGGTGACCGCCATACCGGCGGACAGTGTACCGACGCCCGCCGCGGCCAGGCTCGGTGCCTCATGCACTTCCAGCCCGACGCCGTGGCCGAGACCGTGCGCGAACTGCTCGCCGTACCCCGCGTCGGCGATCACCGAGCGCGCCGCGGCGTCCACTTCGGACACCACAGCGCCGGGGAGGACCGCCTCGCAGCCCGCCGCCTGCGCTCGGTGCACCAGGTCGTAGATCTCGCGCTGCCAGTCCGCGGGCTCGCCGATAACGACCATGCGGGTCATGTCCGAGTGGTAGCCGTCGACCGTGGCACCGAAGTCGAACTTCACGAAGTCGCCGCGGCTCAGCTCGGCCCCGGTCGGCCGGTGGTGCGGGATCGCCGAGTTCGGCCCGGCGGCGACGATGGATTCGAACGAGATCCCGGACGAACCGTGCTCCAGCATCCGGTTCTCCAGGTCGCGGGCCACTTCCAGCTCGGTCCGGCCCGGGCGCACTCCCCCGGCCTCGATCAACCCGGCCAGCGCGCGGTCCGCGGCCGCGCACGCGGCGCGCAGAGCGGCGATCTCGACCTCGTCCTTGACCGCCCGCAGCTGCTCGGTCAGCCCCGGCGTGCGGATCAGCTCGACCCGGTCGAAGGGCACCTTGAGGTTCTCGTGCGCCTCGACGCTCACGTGCTGGCTCTCGAACCCGGTCCGGCCGTAGTCCGCGAGCCGGCTGCCCGCGTGCGCCGCGAGCGCACGGGCGCTGGCGCGGTCAAGCACGCGTTCCAGGTCCGGCACCTCCGACTCCGACTGGGTCGTGTAGCGCCCGTCGGTGCAGAACAGTGTCTTCGCGTCGCCGCCGGCGTGCACCAGCAGCGCGGCGTTCGACCCGGTGAACCCGGTCAGGTAGCGGATGTTGAGCAGATCGGTGACCAGCAGCGCGTCGACCCCGTTCTCGTGGAGCAGGGCGGCGAGCGCGGCGCGGCGGCGAGCGTGGATTTCCGGCACGCGACCAGCTTAACCAGCGGCTTCCGGCCGTCGCCCGGCAACGGTTCGAGGACGGCCTACTGGCGGTTAACTTCGGCGCGCCTACACTCCGTCCATGCTGGGTGCCTGGTTGACGCGCGGGCTGGTCATGGCGGTCGTGCACGCCGCCGCGATGACGCTGCTCGCGAAGTGGTCCGTGTTCCACCCGACCGGCCAGACGCTGTTCACGTCGCTCACCATCGCCGTGCTGGTCGGCCTGGCGGCGCTGTGGAGCGCGATCGACGGCTGGCGCGGCCTGCGCGACAGAGGGCGCGCGTGGTTCATCGCGTCGCTGGTCGCGGGCGTGTGCTCGGGCATCCTGTACGTGATCGGGCGGGCGATTTTCGTCGACCAGACCGGGGTTTCCGAGCTGGGAGCCGCGCTCACCGGCGGGGCGGCGTTCTCCGCGCTGCTCGTGCTGGTGCCCGCCGGGCTGGGGCTGTTCGTCGGCGGCCGGATCCGGCGTCCGGCGGCGGAGGAAGACTCCTCGGGCTCTTCTGACCAGGAGCCGGACGACGAGGACGAAGACGGCACCGGCAGCCGTTCCGGCGAACTCGAACTGCCGCCGAGCCCGACCCCGCGGGCCGCTCCGAAGCCTTCGCCGGTCAGCCGCCCAGCGGCAAACCGCGGGCGGCGCCGTCCCACTGTTGCGGGTCGATCTCCTGCACCCCGGAACCGTTGAGCGACACGATCGTCGTGTCCGGCAGGCCGTAAAGCTGCCCGTCGAGCACCATGCCGTAGCCGCGGCCGTACGCGTGCACGATGGTCGCGCCGGAGCGCAGACGGGTCTTCACCGGCACCTCCGGCACCTGCGGCAGCGGACGGTCGACCAGCTCTCCGGCGAGTACCGAGGCGACTGAACGCCGGTCGATCCGGATGCGCTCGCCGCGGCGGTAGAGGTCGATCATGCGGTCCGGGGACGGCATGGCGACGCCGTCGAAGGTCGCAGTGCTGCGCGTCGGGGTCGAGCAGCCGCCCGCGCCTTTCACGTCGAGCCCGAAGTGCTTCAGCCCGCTCGGCGCGCCCGCCGGGCCGATCTCCGTGGCGCGCACGACGTCCAGCGAGACCAGGTCGCACGGATCGCTGACCGACGTCGGCGCGTGCCCGTCGGGACGGCGGACGAGGCCGGGGCCTTCCTTCCACGCGCCCGGGAGCACGACCGGTTTGTACGGCTGCATCGTGAAATCGCGGTCCCAGAAGGTGATCGTGGTCCCGTCGGCGGTCTCGTGCGCGATGGCGAAGGCGTCGAGCGCGCCGACCCACTCCAGGTCCACGCTGAACGCGTCGACGACAGACCGGGTGCGCGGCGCCGCGGTCGTCGCGGTGGGTTCGAAACCCTTCTCCCCCAACGCTTCCACGCCCTCGCGGAACGCCGGGTCGTGCGCCCGGATGACGAACTGGCCCGCCCCGTTCCAGCCCGCCGCGCGTCCGGTGGTGTCGGTGAACATCAGGTAGTACCAGCCGTCGAGGAAGACCACCGAGGGCTGGCCCGCGCCGTAGACGTTGGCGCGGTGGACGTCGTGGGACGCGCCGAGGATCGGTTTGCCGCCGTTCGACCGGGTCCAGTGGATGCCGTCCGGACTGGTGGCCATGCCGATCGCGTTGCCGAGCGCGTGATCGCCCGCCGCGCCGGTGTAGTACATGAAGTACGTGCCGCCGACGCGCAACACCGACGGGTCACAGGTGTGCATGCCGTCGAAGTTCCCGGGCGCGCCGGACAAGACCGCGGGCGGCGCACCGCCACCCGGTCCGGTGAAGGGTCCGTCGGCCGAGGGACCCTCGGCGTAGAGAATGTCGTCCCCTGGCGGCGGAGCGCTGCTGTACTGGCTGCACCACCAGATCCGGGTGCGGCCGTTCTCGACCATCACGGTGGGTCCGTAGTTGTAGGACGCGTCCGCGGCCCCCGCGACGACCACTCCCCCGCTCGCGCGACTGGCCCCAGCGGTGAGCGCGACATCCGCCGCCCGAGGCGGATCCTTCGGAACCTGCGGCGCCCCGCCCGCGATGCCGCCGTGATCGGTGCCCTCCGCTTGCGGCTGGGCCGTCGTCTGGCTGCACCCGGAAACGAGGGATCCGGCGATCAGCAGCGAGAGCAGCTGACGCACGGGTCGCCGACCCCCACGACGAAACGGGTGCATGATCGCCGAGTGTAGCGACAGCGGCACCGGATGGGTGAACCACGTCGCGCATCTGCTGGTCGGGAGGCGGGTTTACCTGGGGCTTGCTTTGCGCTGTTTGCCACGGCGGGGTCGTTCGCGCCTCGCGACCGGCGAACCTGGTGGGTGCGGGGGCGGAAAGCGCGCTGTGCCGCCGAAATCGTCCTGCCGCAGCAGGGCTTTCCCGCCGATGTCAGGCCGAATGCGCAGCGATCCAACGCAGCGCGAGCGCGTAACCGTCCACCCCGAGACCGGCGATCACCCCGGTCGCGATGTCCGAAAGCACGCTGTGGTGCCGGAATTCCTCCCGCTTGTGCACGTTGCTGATGTGCAGCTCGAGCAGCGGCGCGGTGAGCTGGGCGGCGGCGTCGCGGACGGCGATCGAGTAATGCGTCCACGCCCCGGCGTTCAGCACGACCGGCGCGCCCGCGCCGGCGGCCTCGTGCAGCCAGCCGACCATTTCGCCCTCGTGGTCGGTCTGGCGCACCTCGACGTCGAGACCCAGTTCCTCGCCGGTCGCGACGCAGAGTTGCGCGAGGTCGTCGTGCGTGGTGGAGCCGTAGACGGCCGGTTCGCGTTTGCCGAGCCTGCCGAGGTTGGGGCCGTTGAACACGAACGCCTTCACAGCAGCACGCTCCCGCCGTTTCCCGTGGCCTCGGCCGCGATCGCCGAGTACGCGGCGGCGAGCAGGGACGGGTCGGGGCCTTCCAGCCTGCCGGGTTTGCCGAGCCCGTCCAGGACGACGAACCGCAGCACTCCGGAGCGGGTTTTCTTGTCGCCCTTCATGCTTTCCAGCAGCTGGGGCAGCGCGTCCGCGTCGTAGGCAGTGGGCAGGCCGATCAGCTTGAGCACGGAGGCGTGCCGGTCGGCGGTGGCGTCGTCGAGGCGTCCGGCCAGGCGGGCCAGTTCCGCGGCGAACACCAGGCCCACGCTGACCGCCGCGCCGTGGCGCCAGCGGTAGCGCTCGCGGCGTTCGATGGCGTGGCCGAGGGTGTGGCCGTAGTTGAGGATTTCGCGCAGGTCGGACTCGCGCAGGTCGGCCGCGACGACGTCGGCCTTCACCTGGATCGAGCGGCGGACCAGCTCCGCGAGCACGTCGCCCGCCGGGTCGAGCGCCAGTGCCGGGTCGGCCTCGATCAGCTCGAGGATCCTTGGGTCGGCGATGAAGCCGGTCTTGACGATCTCGGCCATCCCGGCGACGAGTTCGTTGCGCGGCAAGGATTCCAGCGTCGCGAGGTCGACCAGGACGGCGGACGGCTCGTGGAAGACGCCGACGAGGTTCTTGCCCGCTTCGGTGTTGATCCCGGTCTTCCCGCCGACCGCCGCGTCGACCATGCCGAGCAGCGTCGTCGGCACGTTCACCAGCCGGACGCCGCGCATCCAGGTGCCCGCGACGAACCCGGCGAGGTCGGTGACCGCCCCGCCGCCGAGCGCGACGACCACGCCGCGCCGGTCCAGCCCGATCCGGCCGAGGACTTCCCAGCAGAAACTGGCGACGGAGAACGCTTTGCCGTCCTCGGCGTCGGGAATCTCGACGCGGTGCGCGTCGAGCCCGGCCGCGGCCAGCTCGTCGCGGACGGCCTCGGCGGTGGCGGTGAGCGTCGGCGGGTGGATCAGCGCGACCTTCGACGCGTCGGCGAGCTGCTCGGTGAGTTCGCCGAGCAGGCCGCGGCCCACGAGCACGTCGTACGGCTGCGCGGTGGCGACCCGGATCCGGACGGGCTGGGTGGCGGACACGGGTTCTCCTCACTGCTCCCGGGCCCGGTGGTCCTGGAGCGGGGTTTGCGGTCCGTGAAGGGAACCCTGAGGGACTCAGAGTCCCTCAGGGTTCCCCTCACGGACTTGAGCGGGCGCGAGGGCGGCGACGGCGGCCGCGACGACCTCTTCGGGCGTTCGCTTGTCGGTCTCGATCTCGACGGTCGCCACCTCGCGGTACACCGGCAGCCGCTGGTCGAGCAGGGCCTTGAAGGTCGCGCGGGGGTTGATGCCGGCGAGCAGCGGGCGGGCGCTGGACATGCCAGTGCGCTGGACGCCGGCGGCGAGGCCGACGTTCAGGAAAACCACCGTGTGGTCCTGAAGCCGTGCGCGGGTGCCCGGGGTGAGCGGGGCGCCGCCGCCGAGGGAGAGCACGCCGTCGTGTTCGGCGAGTGCGGTGGCGACCGCTTCTTCCTCGATCGCGCGGAACGCTGGCTCGCCGTCGTCGGCGAAGATGTCCGAGATGGCGCGTCCGGTACGGGCGACGATGTCGTCGTCGGTGTCGCGGAAGGTCACGCCGAGCGCGGCGGCCAGCAGCGGGCCGACCGTGCTCTTGCCGGAGCCCGGCGGCCCGACGACGACCGCGCGCGGGCTCACCAGCGCTCCTCGAGCGCCTTCAGGTACGCCTGCGCGTTGCGCCGGGTCTCGGCCAGCGAGTCGCCGCCGAACTTCTCCAGCGCCGCGTCCGCGACGACCAGCGCCACGACCGATTCCAGCACCACGCCGGCGCGCGGCACCGCGCACACGTCGGAGCGCTGGTGGATCGCGACGGCGGGCTCGCCGGTCCGGACGTCCACTGTGGACAGTGCCTTGGGCACGGTCGAGATCGGCTTCATCGCGACGCGCACCCGCAGCGGTTCGCCGTTGGTGATGCCGCCTTCGAGCCCGCCCGCGCGGTTCGACCGGCGCGTGACGCCGACCGGCCCGGTGCCGCGGTCGATCTCGTCGTGCGCCTGGCTGCCCCAGCGGCGGGCGGTGGTGAAGCCGTCGCCGACCTCGACGCCCTTCATCGCCTGCACGCCCATCAGCGCGCCGGCGAGCCGCGCGTCGAGACGCCGGTCCCAGTGCACGTGCGAGCCGAGGCCCGGCGGCAGGCCGTAGACGATCACCTCGATCACGCCGCCGACGGTGTCGCCGGCCTTCCGCACCGCGTCGACCTCGGCGATCATCGCCTCGGTCCCCTCGGCCGAGAACGCCCGCACCGGGCTCTCGTCGATCGCCGCGAGATCGCCCGGCTGCGGAAGCGGGCCGTCGGGCGCGTCGGCGCCGCCGATCGAGACGACGTGGCTCAGCACCTCGGCCCCGAGCAGCTGCCGCAGGAAGTTCCGCGCGACAGTGCCGAGCGCGGTCCGCGAAGCCGTCTCGCGGGCGCTGGCGCGCTCCAGGACGGGACGGGCCTCGTCGAAGCCGTACTTCTGCATGCCGGGCAGGTCGGCGTGCCCCGGGCGGGGCCGGGTCAGCGGCTCGTTGCGGGCGAGCCCGGCGAGCTCGGCCTCGTCGACCGGGTCGGCCGCCATGACCTTCTCCCACTTGGGCCACTCGGCGTTCTCGATCTGGACGGCGATCGGGCCGCCCTGGCTGACCCCGTGCCGGACCCCGCCGAGGAACTGGACCTGGTCGGTCTCGAAGCCCATCCGCGGGCTGCGGCCGAACCCGAGCCGGCGCCGCGCGAGCTGCGCGGAGAGGTCCGAGGTCGTCACCTCCACCCCGGCAGGCAGCCCCTCGAGCACAGCGGCGAGGGCGGGTCCGTGCGATTCTCCAGCGGTGATCCAGCGCAGCACCGGACAATCCTGTCACGGCCTGTCCGGCGGCCTGGCAGAGCCCCTGGCCTCAGGTGATGCCCGTTCCAGCGGCTGGGAAGACCGCGCACGCCCAGGTGGCCAGAACCAGGCCGGGGCCGTAGGGGACGCGGAGGGGACCGGCGCGGATTCGGGAGCTGGCGGGGTTCGTCGACAGCGTGGGGGCTGCGGACGTCGGCGCGGGAGCCGGGACGGTTGGCGGCGCGGGGACGGTTGGCGTGGGAGCAGCGGCTGTTGACACAGGACCCGGGACGGTTGGCAGGCCGGTGACGTCGGTCGGCACAGCGGCAGCGGCTGCCGGGCCGGGTTGACGGGATGGCGCGAGGGTAGAAGCTCGCGAATCGCGGAAGTGGCGGATCCGGCGGATCAGCCACATCGGCACCACAGCAGCCAAGCTCACCAGTGCCGCGAGGACGGCCGCCACGGCAGGAGCCAGTCCGCCGACCGCGCCCAGGACGGCACCGAAAGATCCGGCAAGTTTGACGTCTCCGGGGCCGAGACCGCCCGCTGACAAGCGGTGGACGATCAAGTGCGTACCGCCGAACAGCAGGCATCCCAGGGCGGCTCCGGCGGCCAGTCGCCATCCTCCGCCGCTGAGAGCGGCGAGGGTGATTGTCAGGGCGACAGCGGGATAAGCGGGCAGGGTGAGGATGTCCGGGAGGCGGCGGTGTCGGGCGTCAGCCAACGCGAGGGGTACGCCTAGCACCGAAACCAGCCATGCGACCGGCAGCCACCAAGACGGGAGCGCGCCTGCGTCGGCACGTGCGGCGGCCACTGCGGCTGCCGCGGCGGCGACCGCCACGGCGAGCACGGCCGGTATCGGGGCGTCGGCTTTCTTCATCATCACCAGCAGCACGGGGACCACCGCCCCTGCTGCCAGCACTGTTGTCAGGACCATGCGGCCAAGCCTGCCGCCGGGGCTTGGACCAGGGCAAACAGATCGGGGTGCGAGGGGACCCCTCGTGCGCGACACGCCGGAAGGTTCACTCGACGGAGGCAAAACGGCGCAGTGCCCCGGCTCGTCGACAACGCGTCGGTGATTGATTCCAGGGCAGCGTCGGTGATTGACCCTGGACGGCGTCGGTGACCGCCCCTCGGGCGGCGGAGACAGAATTCAGACCCGGGACGGAGCCAGAACCCCTTCCTCAGCAAGAAAAGCCCGGCGGTGCTCAGTCGGATTGACCCCGCGCACCCGCTTGAAAGCCGAACTGAACCCGAACGCGTCCGAGTACCCGACCACCCGGGCCACGTCCGCGATCGGCATCGACGGCTGTTCCGTCAGGAGGTCCGCGGCGAGGGTCATCCGCCAGCGGGTCAGGTACGTCATCGGCGGCTCCCCCACCAGATCCGCGAAGCGCTTGGCCAAAGTGGACCGCGACACCCCGGTCCGGGCCGCGAGCGTGACGACCGTCCACGGGGCTGCCGGATCCGCGTGGAGCAATCGCAGGCAGGCACCCACGACGGGGTCCCGTTGCGCCGCCCACCAACGCGGAGGCGAGCCGCCGGGACGGTCGAACCAGTCGCGCAGGATGCAGACCAGCATCCAGTCCAGCAGGCGGTCCAGGACGATCTGCTGCCCTGGCGCGTCGACGGCCAGTTCGGCGGCCAGATGGTGCAGCACGGGGTCTTCCTCGGTCGAGGAAGGCGGCCGGACGACGACCGGCAGCGCGTCCAGCAAAGCGGACATCCGGCCGCGGCTCCGGACCGGGTACGCGCCGACGATCAGGTTGGTTTCGCCATGGAACGGGTCGTTCCAGCCCAGGTGATGCTGGGTGCCGCCCTGGTCGGGAGTGGCGCAGAACTCGCCGCATTCGACCGGGACAGCGGGCGTGTCCAGGCTGTCGACGAAGGAGAACGGGCCGCGCACCAGGATGGTCTCCCGGGCGCGCAACAACTCCGGCGGATGGTCTTCCGGCACGATCCATCCCTCGCCGCTCAGCAGCGTGCACAGGGTCAGCGGGGCACTGTCCACGAAGCGCAGCGACCACGGCGCCGACAGCGCCGTACAGCCGAACAACGAGCCGTGCGCCCGGACCCCGCGGATCAAATCGCTGAACGCGTCCACTCACCCGAGGTTAGACGAATGGACAGGCGATCCGGCTTCTCACCTATGGGATCGTCCAAGCGAGCCCGGTTGAATCCCAGTCATGAGCACTCTCACCGACCACGATCTCGAGTTCCTCCGCCGTCCCCTGCACGGCTTCCTGACCGTCGCCGCCGGACCGCGGCCGCCGCAGCCTCGGCCGGTGTGGTTCGAGGCCACCGACGAGGGCACGATCCAGCTGTTCACCGCCCCGGACTCGGCCAAGATCCGCCAGCTCAGCGAGGACCCGCGCGCGTCGATCGTCGTCGCGGCGCCGGTCGGGGAACCGGAACGCTGGGTGTCCGTCGCCGGGCGCGTCACGATCGAGGCCGACGGCGGGCATGACCTCGCCCGCAGGCTCGCCGAGCGGTACTGGGACCTCAGCACCCCGGAAGGCCAGGCCGGAGCCAAAATCCTGCAAGACCTCCCCCAGGTCCGGGTCGTCATCCACCCGGAGAAGGTGCACCGCTACGCGTTCTGAGCCGTCCGCCGCGCGCGGATCGCCTGCACCAGCAGCACCAGGCCGCAGATCACGCACACCGCTTCGGTGATCACGCCCCAGTACTCGTACTGGCTGTTGAACTGGTCGTGCACGCCGTAGAAGCCCACCGTCACCGACAGCAGGTAGGCCAGCAGCGTCACGCCGCCGAAGCCCAGTGTGAAGAACGCAGGCAGCCAGTGCCGCCAGGCGAGAAGGGCGACGGCGATCACCACGCCGGCGATCCCGTTGACCAAGAAGAGCGGCCCTACCACCGGGATGTCCGCGTAGCCGCTGCCCCAGTACAGGTAGAAGTGGATCGCCGCGGAGCCCGCCAGGCCCGCAGCGCCCAGCACTCGCATCCACGTAGTCACCATGGGCGTCTCCTTACCGTGCGGAATGCCGGATACGGACTACACGCACGGGCGACCGCGACGGTTCACCGGCACCCGAAGCCGCCCCGATTCGTTGCACAGGGCATGACTGCCGAACTTCACTCCCGCCGCTCCGCACTCGTCTCCGGGGCGGCCGTCGCAGGGACCGCCGCCGTCGCTCTCACCGCCTGCGCGAGCGGCGACAGCGGGTCCGGACAGGCCGCGCCGAAGGCGGGCGGGAAGGTGATCGCGCTGGCGGAAGTGCCGGTGGGCCAAGCGAAATCAGCGAAAACGCCGGACGGGCAGGAGGTGCTCGTGGCCCAGCCGTCGGCGGGGACGGTCGCGTGTTTCAGCGCCGTCTGCACGCACCAGGGCTGCACGGTGAACCCGCCGCGAAACGGTCAGGCGAGCTGCCCGTGCCACGGTTCGGTGTTCGACGCGCTGACCGGCGCGGTGAAGCAGGGACCGGCGAGCCAGCCGCTGCCCAAAGTGGCCGTGAAGATCGAGAACGGCGAGATCGTCACGGCGTGACCGGGATCGCCCTTTGCGGACATTCACTGTCCACAAAGGGCTCCGGTGATCAATCGTTCCAGGTGAACAACTCGTCGCCGGCGGCGACCGTGCGCCCGCCTTCGAGGCCGGCGAGCACGTCCGCGGACGCGTCGAGGCCGACGACCGGGACGATCGGCGAGTAGCCCTTGGCGGCGACCGCCTCGGGGTCCCAGCCCACGATCGGCTGGCCCGCCCGCACCTTCTCGCCCTTGACGACGTGCAGGGTGAACCCCTCGCCCTTCTCCTTGACCGTGTCGATGCCGAGGTGCACGAGCACCCCGCGGCCGTCCTCAGTGGCCACGACGTACGCGTGCGGGTGCAGCGTCACCACGGTCCCGTCCACCGGCGCGACCGCGTCGGCGCGGCCGCCGGACGGCTTCACCGCGATGCCGGGGCCCACCATCGCCTCGGCGAACACCGGGTCGGGCACCTCGGTGATCGCGACGACCTCGCCCGCGACCGGGCTCAGGATCGGCAGGCTCACATCAAGTCCTCGATGTCGCTGGCGATGGTGTCCGCCTCCGGCCCGACGATGACCTGGACCGCCGAGCCCATCTTCACGACGCCCATCGCGCCGGCCGACTTCAGCGCGGGTTCGTCCACGAGGGACATGTCCTCGAGCTCGCACCGCAGCCGCGTGATGCAGCCCTCGATCTCGATGACGTTGTCCGCGCCGCCGAGCGCCGCGAGAATCTTTTCCGGCCTGTCATCCGCCATCGCGGCCTCCTCGTATCCCGTTGGTTTTCCACTCGGAACAGGTGCGCTCCGCCACCATTACTACGCCGTTTGCCGCCTTGCCGAGCGAGCCCGGCCACGAACGGATAACGGTGGTTGACACCCGCTCTCGCTGCGGAGCATCCTGCCCCATCAGATCATTGGTCTAGACCGGAACGTACCAATCTTCCGGCGCGGACGCGAGCACCGGCCCGGTGCGCGAAGCGAGGGAGGGTGACACCGAGATGAGTGCGGCCGCGCACATTCCGCCGTCCGACCCCGCCGAGCGCGTGGTGAACGGGCCGACCCCGAAGCACGCCCAGCTGCGGGAGATCCTGCGCCGCCTGGTGGAGCGCGAGCTCCCGCCGGGCTCGCCGATCCCGTCCGAGCGCGAGCTCGCGCAGCACTACGGCGTCTCGAGGCTCACTGTCCGCTCGGCGATCGGGAAGCTCGTCGAGGAAGGACTGCTGGCCCGGGTCAGGGGCAAGGGCACCTTCACCGCCGCCCGGCGGATGGAACTGCAGGTGTACCTGATGTCGTTCACCGACGACATGCGCCGGCGCGGGCTCACCCCGACCACCGAAGTGATCTCGACCTCGACCGAGGTCCCGCCGGTGACTTCGGCGCACGCGCTCGGCCTGTCCGAGGGCGTGGCGGCGCACCGGCTCGTGCGGCTGCGGCGTGCCGACGGCGTTCCGCTGGCCGTCGAACGCGGCTGGTACCACGCGGGCCGGACCCCCGGCCTGCTCGACCTCGACCTGACCCGTTCGCTGTACGCCCAGCTGGCCGACGCGTTCTCGCGCCGCCCGGACCAGGCGTACCAGACGGTGTGGGCCGAATCCGCGGACCGCGAAACGGCGCGCTTGCTCGGCATGCGCACCGGCAGTCCGCTCCTGGTGTTCCGCCGGGTCTCCAGCTCGGGCGGCGAACCGGTCGAGGACATGACGTCCTGGTACCGGGGCGACCACTACCAGGTGACCATGCAGCTGGACCGGAACACCCCGGGTTCCGGCGACCAACCCCACAATGGAGGTATCCGATGAGCGCCACCACCGCGGCTGGGGCTAGCGGAAAGAAGAAGGGCGGTGGCCTTGCCGGGCTGCAGCGCTTCGGCCGCAGCCTCATGCTGCCGATCGCGACCCTGCCCGCCGCAGGTCTGCTGAACCGGCTCGGCCAGCCCGACGTCCTCGGCAAGGACGGCCTCAACTGGGGCAAGGCCGCCGACGTGATCGGCGCGGCGGGCGGCAGCATCTTCAACTGGCTGCCGCTGATCTTCGCGATCGGCATCGCGGTCGGGTTCGCCCGCAAGGGCGACGGCTCGACCGCCGTCGCCGCGGTCATCGGCTGGGTCGTGTTCAACAACGTGATCCAGGTGATCGCGCCGATCAGCAGCCAGCAAGGCTACAAGGCACCGTGGGAAGGCCAGCCCATCCACTGGCCCTACAGCGTGCTGACCGGCATCGTGTCCGGCATCGTGGCGGCCCTGCTCTGGCAGCGCTACCACCGGATCAAGCTGCCGTCCTGGCTGGCTTTCTTCGGCGGCCGCCGGTTCGTGCCGATCATCACCGCGCTGGCGATGCTCGTGCTCGGCGTCGTCTTCGGCCTGGTCTTCAAGTACGTCGACGAGGCGATCACCTCCGCGGGCAAGGCCGTCATGGGCTCGCCGGTGGTCGGCAGCGGCGTCTACGGCCTGCTGAACCGCCTGCTCATCCCGGTCGGCCTGCACCAGCTGCTGAACGTCCCGGTGTGGTTCATCTTCGGCGGCGGCGACCTGAACAACTTCTTCCACCACGTGGACGGCTCGGGCGCGTTCATGACCGGCTTCTTCCCGATCATGATGTTCGCGCTGCCCGCCGCGGCGTTCGCCATCGTGCACACCGCGCGTCCCGCGCAGCGCAAGCTGGTCGCCTCCATCATGATCTCGGCCGCGCTGACCGCGTTCATCACCGGTGTCACCGAGCCGATCGAGTTCGCGTTCATGTTCGTCGCGTGGCCGCTGTACATCTTCCACGCGGTGATGACCGGCATCTCGCTGGCCGTCTGCAGCGCGCTGGGCATTCGCCTCGGCTTCTCGTTCTCCGGCGGCGCGATCGACTTCGCGCTGAACTCGTCGCTGGACACCGCGCACAAGGCGTGGCTGCTGATCCCGATCGGGCTCGTGTTCGCCGTGATCTACTACTTCGTGTTCCGCGTCGTGATCACCAAGTTCAACCTGCGCACGCCGGGCCGCGAGGACGACTCGATCGAGGGCGACCTCGAGCGCACGGCCGCGAAGTAACACCCGAGAAAAGCAAGAGAGGTACACCATGCCGGAGAAACGCGTCACCGTGGCCAGCAAGGTGGGGCTGCACGCCCGCCCGGCCGCACTGGTCGCCAAGGCGGCCGCGGCCCAGCCGGTGGCGGTGCGGATCGCCAAGAACGGCGGCGAACCGGTGGCCGCCGGCAGCGTCCTCAACCTGATGACCCTCGCCGCCGCGTACGGCGACGAGGTCGTCATCAGCGCCGAGGGCGACGGTGCCGAGGCGGCGGTCGAGGCCGTCGCCGAGCTGGTCGCCACCGACCTCGACGCTCAGTAGCGATACCGCTCCACGGGGAAAACACGAACCGTGCGGGGCTCCGGAACTTCCGGGGCCCCGCACGGTTCGTTGCGTCAGGGCACTCCGAAACAGCGGCTCAGCGGGCCCTATTACGCTGGCGGGCATGGAGAGTCTGCGCCTGATCGACGAATGGCCCGTGGACAACGCCGCGGCCGGGGTGGTCTCCGCTTCCGGCGAGGTGCGCGGACGCCACGGCGACCCCGCCCGGCCGTTCCGGCTCGCGTCGGTCACGAAGCTGCTCACCGCCTACACCGCGCACATCGCGATCGAAGAGGGCGTCGTCGAGCTGGACACGCCTGCCGGGCCGGAGGGCTCGACCGTCGCGCATCTGCTCGCGCACACCTCCGGGCTCGCCTTCGACGCGCACAAGGCGATGGCCGAACCCGGCACGCGCCGGCTGTACTCCAACGCCGGGTTCGAGGAGCTCGCCGACGCGCTGGCCGAGCACTCCGGCATCGAGTTCGCCGAGTACCAGCGCGAAGGGCTTTTCGAACCGCTCGGCATGACGTCGACCCGGCTGGACGGCTCCCCCGCCGCCGGTGCGGTATCCACATTGGACGATCTGCTGCGGTTCGCCGCGGAGTTGCAGTCGCCCAAGCTGCTCGCGCCGGAAACCCTCGCCGCGGCCACCGAGATCGCGTTCACCGGCCTGAACGGCGTCCTGCCCGGCTTCGGGCACCAGAAGCCGAACGACTGGGGTCTCGGCTTCGAGATTCGCGACCACAAGAGTCCGCATTGGACGGGCGCGAACAGCTCGCCGCGCACGTTCGGCCACTTCGGGCAGTCCGGGACTTTCCTGTGGGTGGACCCGGAGGCTGGCCACGCCTGCGTCGGGCTCGCCGACCGGTCGTTCGGGCCGTGGGCCGCGCAGGTCTGGCCGCCGTTCACCGACGCCGTGCTGGCGGAACTCCCCGCGTGAGATTCCGGTCCGCGCTGGCCGCGTCAGCCCTGCTGCTCGTCGCGAGTTGTTCCGCACCGGCCGCGCAAACCCAAGCGCCGCAAGCATTGCCCGCGCCGGACGCGCCGCTTCCGTTGGGCACCAACGGTGCTGCCGCGCCCAAGCTCGACTGGACACCGTGCCACGGCGGTTTCCAGTGTGCGACCGCGCCGGTTCCGTTGAGCTACCGCGAGCCTGGTGGCGCCAAGCTGAATCTCTCGGTGATTCGCATGCCCGCCACCGATCCCGCGCACCGCGTCGGGTCGCTGGTGATCAACTTCGGCGGCCCGGGCACCGACGGGGTCGGCGAGCTGATGCGGTTCGGTCCGCGGTACCCGGACGAGCTGCGAGCCAAGTTCGACCTGGTGAGCTTCGACCCGCGCGGAATCGGCGGCAGCGCCCCGGTGCAGTGCCCGGGAACGCCGCCGGCGGCCGGTTCTCCGTTACGGGACAGCGCGGCGTTCTGGACTGCGAGCGCGGCCGTCGGCAAGGCGTGCGCGGCGGGCACTGGTGCCGAGCTGTCGCATCTGTCGACGGCGAATGTCGCACGGGACATGGACTTGCTCCGGCAGTCGCTCGGCGAGCAGCAACTGAACTTCTACGGCTATTCGTACGGCACGTATCTCGGCGGCACCTACGCGAACCTGTTCCCCGGCAAACTGCGCGCGATGGTCCTCGACGGGACGCTCGACCTCGTCGCGAACGCCACCGGACAACCGGGTCAGCAGCACGAACCGGTCGACGTGCGCGCCGACGTCGCAACGGCTCAGCAGCAGGAACTCGAAGCGTTCTTCGCCGCCTGCGACGCTGCCGGACCGGGCAAATGCGCGTTCGCGGGCGGTGACCTGAAACAGAAATTCGCCTCGGTCTTCGCTCGGCTGACGCACGGTCCGGTCGGCGGCATGACGGTCTCGTCGTTGATGGAGACCATTGACCGAGCGCTGTATCAATCGTCCCGGTGGCCGCGGCTGGCGAAGACGCTCGCCGGGCTCGTGCCGTCGACAGCGGTCTCCCCCGCGCCGGTGCTCGACCCCCGCGTGCCCACGCATTCGCCCGGCTTCCTCGCCGTGCAGTGCCTGGACAGCGAACTCCCGCAAGACACCGCCAGCTACACTGAACTCGCTGCCGCTGAAGTGAAACGCCAGCCGTACTTCGGAGTCGCGCCGGTGTTTTCGATGGCGCAGTGCGTCGGCTGGCCCGCGCGGGACGAGGACCGGTACCTCGGTCCGTGGAACCGGTCGCGGCAGCATCCGATCCTGATCCTGGCCAACCGGAACGACCCGGTCACGCCGCTCGCCAACGCTCAAGCCACCGCGCGGGAACTCGGCGACGGCCACGTGGCAGTGGTGGACGGTGCCGGGCACACGACGCTCGATGTGCCCAGCACGGCCGCTTCCGCCGCAATGGCACGGTATTTCGTGGATCTGACCTTGCCTCCGGACGGGACGGTCTACCCGCCGACAGTGCGGGCATTCCCCTGAGCTTGTTGTTTAACCGGTGTGGTTGCGGTGTTGTTCGAGGGTGAGGATCAGCCAGGAGCAAGGCCAGCCGGGGATCATCTGGGCTTGGCCCTTGCCGCGGGCGTAGGTGTGGCAGAACCGCCGCTCGGGACTGCACGCGGGTCCGGACGCAGCCAGTGCGACACGTCCACGGCCAGCACGATCCGCCCGTTCGCGGCACGAGGCACGGGCAGGCGTGCCAGGGCGGTGCGCAACCGGTCGGTCTCGATGCGGCCGTGGTTGATCGCGTCGTAGCCAGCGCCGCGTCGGGCAGCTCGAACAACGCGTCCGCCCGGCCGGCCTCGTGCACACTGATCAACTGAAGCCATCGGTTGTGATCTTCCTTCTGCCGCAAGAAAGAGACGATCAACCAAGAGGCTTCACCCATGATCAACCGGGCCCACGCACCATCGCCACCTGGTTAAACAACAAGCCCAGAGCAGGCGAGCCCGCCCTCGAACCCAGTGTGGTCCGGTCATCGCAAGGCCGCTCCCGTCATGCCGGACTCCGCCGTCGAGCCGGGTGCCTGAGCAACTTCCGGCGGCGCCGGAGGCGAAGCCGCGACCGGCACCGAACCGGTTGCGGGCGGTCGGTAATGAGCGGTATTACGGAGAGGTTTCTGGTCCGGGTCGAGGAGAGCTGGCGGGATCCACCAGACGACGCTGTCCCGGATGGCGATGCGCCAACCGCTGTGGTGCAGCAGGCGGTGGTGGCGTTCGCAACACAAGGCCTGGTTTTCCAGATCAGTCGATCCGCCGTCGGCCCAGTGCACGACGTGGTGCGGGTTCGTCCATTTCGGACCTCGGTCGCAGCCGGGGAACGTGCAGCCCAGGTCCCGGACCGCCAGCGCACGACGCTGGGCCGCAGTGGCGGTGCGAGCGGACCGCCCGAGGTCGAGGATCTGGCCCTCGCCGCCCAGAACCGCCGGATACACCTTCGCGTCGCACAGCATCCGCCGCAACCGCGACACCGGCAGCACCGTCCCGTCCTCCAGGAACGCCGCGCGGGCAGCGCCTTGCAGCTGCTCCAGACTGACAGTGACGGTCGCGACGGCGCGTTCGCCGGCCTTGGTCGGCAGGTCGGGGGCACTGGCCGCGAGGTCGGCGATCGCGGCGAACGCGTCGCCGTCGCGCTCCGCGGGTGTGCGGGGATCCGGAACGCCGGTCGCGTCAGCGGGATCCGGTGCCGCCAAGGGCACGAGGAGCTGCTCGACCAAAGCTCCAGTTTCGCCGTCGACCTCGCCGGTGAAGCGGAAGCGGCCGGTGTGGGTCCAGTGACAACGGAATTCCCGCCACGGCCGGGCCGCCTCGCCGGAGCGTTGGCCGGAGCCAGAGCCGGTGTCGTCGCCAGACGGTGCGGTGCCGTCACTGTCCCAATAGCCGCGCAGCCGCGCTGCGGCACGCCGCACCACAGCTGGATCGGCCTGCACCGCCAACGTCACCAGAGTTTCCTCGGCCACGGCACAGTCTTCAGACGTCAGCCAGTCCGGGGCGTCGGCAAGGCACTCCGCGATCACAGCGACATGCTGCGCGGTAATCTCGCCCACAGCGAGCGCCTTCCCGGTCAGCGGCAGAGCCGCGGTGGCCTGCGCGACGCGGGTGCGCGCGTCTCGGCGGGTCAAATGCAAGACCGCGCACAGGAAGGCGGCGGTCGAAGAATAGCCCTCGATGATCTCGCCGGTCGCCTCGAATTCCCGGATGCCCGCCAGCTGCCTGGCATAGACGGTGTTCAGTTGTCGCTGCGTGTCTCGGAGCAGTTCCGCCAGCTTTAACGCCGCCGGGCTCTCGATCGGTCTGGGCATACAGCCAGGATATAGAACGTATGTTCGATTCTTCCGTCGCTCAGATCGGTGAATCCGCGTCACCCTTGCGAAAGCCCGAACTCACCCTCCGGAACCAAAAATCCGCTGCCACGCCACAAAACCGCCACTCACGACGCCGCCCGGCAGGCCCTACTCGGTCAGGTCAGCACGTTGATCGGCTCGCCCGCCTGGAACGCGGCGATGTCCTCCACCGCGCCGCCGTAGAAAATCTCGTACGTTTCCCGGCTCACGTAGCCGATGTGCGGGGTCAGGATCGCGTTGTCCAGCGTCCGCAGCGGATGGTCCGAGGGCAGCGGTTCGACGTCGTAGACATCCAGCGCGGCCGCGGCGATCTTCTTGCCGCGCAACGCGTCCAGCAGCGCCGTCTCGTCCACGATCGGACCGCGCGAGGTGTTCACCAACAGTGCGGACGGCTTCATCGCGGCGAATTCGGCCGCACCGACCAGACCCCGGGTGCGCTCGGACAGAACCAAGTGGACCGACAACACATCCGCCCGCGCGAACAAGTCCTCTTTGGACACCGTCGTCACGCCGTGCTCCGCCGCCCGCTCCGGGGTGAGATTCTGGCTCCACGCAATCGGTTTCATCCCGAACGCCTGGCCGATCCGCGCGACCTCGGCGCCCAGCCTGCCGAGCCCGAGCAGGCCGAGCGTCTTGTCCCGCAGCGCCATCCCGAGCCCGACCTGCCAGCCGCCCTCGCGCATCGAACGGAACTCGAGGGGCAGATTGCGCGCACCGGCCAGGATGAGTGCCCACGCGTGTTCCACCGTCGGCGCGGCCAGCGCCCCGGTCGCGGAGACGACGACGCCGCACCGCTTCGCCGCGGCCAGATCGATCGCCGCGTTCCGCCGGCCGGTGCTGACGAGCAGTTTCAGCCCGGGCAGCCGGTCGAACACCGCGGCCGGGAACGGCGTGCGCTCGCGCATCGCGACCACGACGTCGAACCCGGCCAGCCGCGCGACGGTCTCGTCCGGCCCGGCGAACGGCTCGCTGAACACCTCGATCTCCGCCCCGAGCGACGCCCACTCGGCGCACTGGAGAGCCACGTTCTGATAGTCGTCGAGGATCGCGATCTTCATGCCGCCCACCGTAACCCGAGGGTCAGGCGTTGCGCGCCCGCTCGATGATCTCGTCGATCACGTCGTTCTTCGCGTCAGCGTAGTTCTGCACGTACTCCCAGACCCGCGCGGCGAGTTCGCGCTTCTTCGCCAGGTACAGCGCCAACTCCTCCGGATGGGCGCGCAGCCGGTCGCGGAAAAGCAGATAGCGCTCGGTCTGGCCGTTGCCCGGCGAATGGACGTGCAGGTTGACGTTCGTGTCCGGGCCTTTGAAGCAGCGGTGCTTCTCCCAGTCCGGTTCGCGGATCACCAGCCGGTAGCCCGCCGCTTCGAGGTCGGGCACATACGCCGCCTCGTCGTCCGAATCGGGCACTTCGAGCAGAATGTCGACGATCGGCTTCGCGGCGAGGCCCGGCACCGAGGTGGAGCCGACGTGTTCGAGCAGCAGCACGCGTTCCCCGAGCGCCGCGCGGATCCGCGACGCCTCGATGTCGTAGAGCCGAGGCCATTCCGGGTCGTACTCGGCGAGCGTGACGGTGGTGCCGAGCTTCGGCGCCTCGCCCACCCATGCCGCCTGGATTTCTTCCTCGCCGAACTGTTGCCTGGTCACAGTGGATCCCCCTGATGCTGATGGAAAACAGCCCGTCAGGATATCAGGAAATCGGCAGCGGCAGAATGTTTCCGCTCGCCTCGCGCAGCGCCGCCCGCATTTCCTCGCGCGGTGCCGGTCGCCCGGTGAACTGCTCCGCTTGCCCGAATGCCTGGTGCAGCAACATGTCCAGCCCGGTCGCGAGCCGTCCCCCGCGCCGCTCGACCGCTTCGGCCAGCGGAGTCGGCCACGGGTGGTAGATCACGTCGAGCACGCTGCCGACCCGGGACAGCTCCGCGACGTGCGGCACGACCGCGTCCGGCGGCACCGTGTTGACCAGCACCGCCGTGCTGTCCGACAGCTCCGCGAAGTCCACTTCGGACCATCGCAGCACGTCCACGTCCAGACCCGCGCGCTTGGCCGCGTCCACGGTTTCCGAAGCTCGCGCCGGTTCCCGCACCACCAGACGCACCGTCGTGACGCCCAGCGCGGCCAACCCGACCACGGCAGCCGCGGCCGTCCCGCCCGCGCCGAGCACCACGGCCCGGTCGCTCGCGGAAGGCGAGTAACCACCGGCGTACCGCAGGGCTCCGGTCACGCCGTCGACGTCCGTGCAGTCGGCGAGCCAACCGTCCGGACGGCGCACGAGCGTGTTCGCCGCACCGACCGCCGCCGCGCGCGGGGTGACCTCGGCGGCGTAGTCCAGCGCAGCCCGTTTGCCGGGCATGGTGACCGAAAGGCCGACCCACTCCGGGCCGAGACCGTCGACGAACCCGGGCAACTCGGCCGCGTCCGTTTCGACGCGGTCGTAGGTCCAGCCGTCCAGGCCCAGTGCCGCGAACGCCGCGCGGTGCAGCACCGGAGACAGCGAATGCGCCACCGGCTTGCCCAGCACCGCCGCGCGGCGCGGCCGGTCATTTGAGGACGCCACGCTGCTCCGCCAGGGCCCGGTTCGCGTTGTGCTGGTCGTTCGTGACCGCGAAGCAGGAATGCCCGTCCTTCTCGCATTTCACGAAGTACGCCCAGTCGCCGGGGGTCGGGCTGACCGCGGCCTTGATCGCGTCCATGCTGGGCACCGCGATCGGCGTCGGCGGGAGACCGTAGTTGGCGTAGGTGTTGTACGGTCCCGCTTTCGCCCGGTCCTCGGGTTTCGTGAGCAGCGTCGGGCGGTCCAGCACGTAGTTGACAGTGGAGTCCAGCTGCAGCCTGATTCTCTGCGAGAGCCGGTTGTAGATCACTCGCGAAATCTTGCCGAAGTCCGGCTTGATCGCCTCGCGTTCGATGAGCGACGCGATGATCAGCGTCTCGTACGGCGATTTCCCCGGCCCGGTGTTCTGCGCGGTGAGGCCGGACGCCTGAATCGTGTCGGCCGACTGCTTCACCAGGTCGGTGATCAGCTCGGTCGCGCTCCAGCCGGGTTTCACGTCGTAGACGCCGGCCGCGATCAAGCCTTCCAGGCGTTTGTCCTTGCTCAGCGCCTTGCCCGCGTCGGCCACTGCCCACTCGGGCGCGCCGAGCGCCTTGAGGTCGGCGTCGGCGACCGTCTTGCGCAGCTGGTCCACCGGAATGCAGGTGCTCTTGCCGTTCAAGGTCGCGCACGACGCCTTCGACATCAGGCTGAACACACCCGGCGTCACCTTGCCGTCGGGCTGCGTGATGTCGTCGAACTGCGTGTACGGCCGGATTTCCAGCCGCCCGACGCGCGCGGTCGGCGAGGTGATGAGGGTGACCGCCTCGTCGCCCGACATGTGCTGACGCAGCAGGTAGTAGCCCTGCTGGATCTTGCTGAGCGCGGTGTTGTCCGCGCCCGCCTTCACGAACGCCCGGGAACTCGCGACCACGCCCGCGTCGGTGAGCTTCGCGCCGATCGCGGACGTCGTGTCGCCCTGTTCGACCTGCACGAGCGCGTCGCCTTCGCCGGAACCGTCGAAGTCCGCGTAGCCGAAGATCTTCTGGTACCCGAAATAGGCACCGCCGCTGAGCAGGACGAGCACGAGCACCGCGGCGATCCAGCCGATCGCGCGCTTGCGCTTCTTCTTGCGGGGCTTCTTCGCGGGCGGCTCCTCGACCGGCGGCTCGGCCGCGTCTTCCGGGTAGCCATCCTCGTCGTAGCCGTCGTACTCGTCGTCGTAGTCCTCGTACTCGCCGTATTCGTCGTACTCGTCCTCGAAGAGGCCGTCGATCGGCTGCTGGTCGTCCGGGTGCTCCGGTTCGTGCGCTGCAGCAGGCACGGTGGGGATCACTTCGGTGGGCTGCTCGACCGGCTGCCGGCGCGGCGGCTGGTTGCGCGGGTCGCGCGGCATCGAAGCGTCCGCGAACCGCGGGTCGCGCGGCATGGAGGCCTCAGCGAACCGGGGATCCGGCGGCATCGAGGTGTCGGCAAAGCGCGGGTCCGGCGGCATCGACGTGTCGGCGAACCTGGGATCGCGCGGCATCGAAGCGTCGGCGAACCGCGGATCCGGCGGCATGGAGCCGTCCGGCGGCGGAGCGGGCGCGCGCCGGGCCGGAGGCGGCGGTGGCATGTCCGGCGCCCGGCGACGGCCAGGCGCGACGGCTTCCGCCGGCACGTCGACGTCATCCCGGCGACGACGGCCGGACGGAGGCTCGACGTCGACCGGCGGCGGAACGTCGTCGCGGCGACGGCGACGCCCAGCGGGCGGCTCGGCTGGCGGCGCGTCCTCGAGGCGGCGACGGCCTGCCGGAGGCTCGGCGTCAACCGGCGGAACGTCCTCGCGGCGACGGCGTCGACCGGCTGGCGGCTCGACGTCCGCGGGCGAAACCTCGTTCCCGCTCACCGGTGCGTCACCGGGAGCTATGCGGCGCGGACGGGCGCGCGGAAGGTCGTCGGCCGCGTGCGGCGGCAGATCCCAGTTCTCCGTCGAGCGCTTCGGGCGCTCCGCGGGCGGCGGGGCCGGACGGCGGCGCCGGGTCGGCGGCGCATCAGCGGCCGGGCGGCGCGGCGGCTCGGCAGGAGGCATCGCGTCCGGCGCGACGCGACGGGTCGCTTCGCCGGCCGGGCGAGGCGCGCCCTCGGGCGCGCGGCGGCGTCCTTCCGCCGCGGGAGGACGCTGCGGCACATCGCCACGCGGACGTCGTCGTTCTCCAGACGGCGGCATGCCGTCTGGAGCCTCGCCGCGCGCGCGGCGAGGAGGTGGTTCGTCTTCAGGCTCGCGCCGCCTGCGCCGCCCGCCCGGAGCTCCGGAACCCGCTGCGGGGTCCGGGAAATCCGGGGTGTCGGGGTTGCGCAGCCGACGGCGGCCGCCCGGATCGCCGGGGCCGCGGGGGTCGGTCATGAGTCGCCTTTCCGGGCGCGGTGCGCGGCGGCGGCGTCGAGCCAGGCTTGCAGGATCTCGACTGCCGCTGCCTGGTCGACCACGGCGCGCTGCTTGCGTCCCTTGACCCCCCGCTGGGACAGCATTCGCGACGCGGTGACCGTCGTCAACCGCTCGTCTGCCAGCCGCACGGGCACGTCCCCCACGCGCCCGGCGAGCTTCTCCGCATACGCGACCGCGATGTCCGCGGCCGCGCCCTGCCGGTTCGCCAGCGTCCTCGGCAAGCCCACGATCACCTCGACCACCTCGTGTTCGGTGACGAGGTCGGCAAGCCGGTCCAGATCGCTGTCGTCCTTCGCATCACGGGAGAGGGTAACGAGCGGGCTCGCGAGCACGGGGGCGGGATCGCTCAGCGCGACCCCCACCCGGACAGACCCGACATCGACCGCGAGCCGCCTGCCCCGTCCCGGATCGGACTCGCCGGGCCGATCCGGGCCTCTCCTGCGGTTAGCGGCCAACGTTCGCGATCCACGCGCGCAGCGCCGTCAAGGCCTGCTCCGCGCCGGCCGGGTTGCTGCCGCCGCCTTGGGCCATGTCCGGCTTGCCGCCGCCGCGTCCGCCGATCGCCTCGGCGAACGACGGCACGAGCTTGCCCGCCGCGATCCCCTTGTCGCGCGCCGCGGAGGTCGTGGCGACCACGAAGGCCACCTTCTCCCCCGAGGGCGCGAACAGCGCGACCACCCCGGCGCGTTCGCCGAGCCGGCCGCGGATGTCCGACGCGAGCGCGCGCAGGGCGTTACCGTCGACGTCCGGCACGACCTCGGCGACCACCGAGACGCCGGAGACGTCCTGCGCCTTGTCCAGCAGCGCGCCCGCCGAACCGAGCACCTGCTGCGTGCGCAGCTGCTCGATCTCCTTCTCCGCGTTCTTCAGCCGGGTCAGCACGTCCTCGATCCGGCCGGGCAGCTCGTCGGACGGCACCTTGAACGTGTTCGCCAGCTGCGAAACGAGCAGCTGCTCCTTGCGGACGTGCCTGAGCGCGTCCGGGCCGACCAGCGCCTCGACGCGGTGCACGCCGGAGCCGACCGACGCGTCCGACACCAGCTTGACCAGGCCGAGCTGGCCGATCCGGCCGACGTGCGTGCCGCCGCACAGCTCGCGCGAGTACTCGCCCATGTCGACGACGCGGACGTCGTTGCCGTACTTCTCGCCGAACAGCGCGACCGCGCCCAGCTCGAGCGCCTTGTCCTTGGTCGTGGTGTAGCTCCGCACCTCGACGTCAGTCTGCAGGTAGTCGTTCACTTCCTGCTCGACCTCGGTGAGGATGTCCGCCGACACCGCACCCGGGGTGGTGAAGTCGAACCGCATCCGGCCCGGCGCGTTGAGCGAACCGGCCTGCGCCGCACGCTTGCCGTACGCGCCGCGGACCGCCGCGTGCACGAGGTGCGTGGCCGAGTGCGAGCGCTCGATCGAGAGCCGCCGGTTCGCGTCCACCGACCCGGTGAGCCGGGTGTCGATGCCGACCTCGCCCTCGGTGACCTCGACGCGGTGCACGAACAGGCCCGGCACGATCTTCTGCACGTCGAGCACCTTCAGCTCGACGCCGTCGCCGACCAGCACGCCGGTGTCGGCGATCTGCCCGCCGCTCTCGGCGTAGAACGGCGTGCGGTCGAGCACCAGCTCGGCCTTGCGGCCCGCGGCGACGCTGCGCACCGGCAGGCCGTCCTCGAGCAGGCCGACGACCTTCGCGTCCGCCTGCAGCTCGGTGTAGCCGAGGAACTGGGTTTCGCCGTGCTGCTCGAGCACCTTGCGGTACTCGGAGAGGTCGCCGTGGCCGCTCTTGCGCGACGCCGCGTCCGCCTTCGCGCGCTTGCGCTGCTCCTCCATGAGCGTGCGGAAACCGGCCTCGTCCACGCTCAGGCCCTGTTCGGAGGCCATCTCGAGGGTCAGGTCGATCGGGAAGCCGTAGGTGTCGTGCAGCTGGAACGCCTTGTCGCCGGCGAGGACGTCGCCGCCGCCCTTCTTCGTCTCGGCCGCGGCCAGGTCGAAGATGCGCGAACCGCTGGTGAGGGTGGCGAGGAACGCCTCCTCCTCGACGCGCACGACCTCGGAGATCCGGTCGAAGCCGCTGACCAGCTCGGGGTACGTCGGGCCCATGGTCTTGCTGACGACCTTCGCGAACTCCTGCAGCACCGGCTCCTGCACGCCCAGCAGGCGCGTGGAGCGCACGATGCGGCGCAGCAGCCGGCGCAGCACGTAGCCGCGGCCGTCGTTGCCGGGGGTGACGCCGTCGCCGATCAGCAGCACGCCGGTGCGCGCGTGGTCGGCGATGACGCGGAAGCGCACGTCGTCGGCGTGGTTGGCGCCGTAGCGGCGGCCGGAGAACTCCTCGGCGCGGCCGATCACCGGGCGCACCAGGTCGGTCTCGTACACGTTCTCGACGCCCTGCAGGATCGTCGCGACGCGCTCGACGCCCATGCCGGTGTCGATGTTCTTCTTGGGCAGCTCGCCGATCGGCGGGTGGCCCAGCTTCGGGCTCTGCTCGCCGCGGACGTCCTGCATGAAGACGAGGTTCCAGATCTCGATGTAGCGGTCCTCGTCGGCGACCGGGCCGCCCTCGCGGCCGTACGCGGGGCCGCGGTCGTAGTAGATCTCCGAGCACGGGCCGCCGGGACCGGGCACGCCCATGTCCCAGTAGTTGTCCTTGCCGTCGCGGACCTGGATGCGCTCGCCGGGCAGGCCGGTGAGCTTGCGCCACAGGCCGGCCGCTTCGCTGTCCTTCTCGTAGACGGTCGCCCAGATCCGGTCCGGGTCGAGGCCGAAGCCGCCGTCGTCCTGGGACTTGGTGATCAGCTCCCAGGCGTTCTCGATCGCGCCTTCCTTGAAGTAGTCGCCGAACGAGAAGTTGCCCGCCATCTGGAAGAACGTGTTGTGCCGGGTGGTCTTGCCGACCTCGTCGATGTCCGGCGTGCGCACGCACTTCTGCACCGAGGTCGCGCGCGGGTACGGCGGCGGGGCCTCGCCGAGGAAGTACGGCTTGAACTGGACCATGCCCGCGTTGACGAACAGCAGGTTCGGGTCGTCGAGGATCAGCGGGGCGCTCGGCACGCGCGTGTGGCCCCGGCTTTCGAAGTGGCGCAGGAAACGGTCGGTGATCTCGTGTGTGTCCACGGGTACGTCCTTGTGCTGAAGACCCGGCTTCGGCCGGGGAAGGAAACGGGGGTCGGAGGCGGCGGAAGGCGCGCGGAGATCAGCCCTCCGCCCGGCGAGCTCGCCGGGCGGGGCGACGTGCGGCGTGCCTGCCCGCGCCCGAAGGCGGCGTGACGGCGGCGGTCCGCTCCTCGACCATGTCGTGCAGCTCCTGTTCCCGTTCGTTCATCCCGGCGCGCACCTCGGCGCCGAACGAACCGACGGCGCCCGCGAGTTCCCGCACGGCGTCGCCCACGTTCGATGCTAACCCGGCGGGCGTGGCCTGACGAGCGGTTTCGCTGGCCTTGCGGCTCAGCGCGACTCCCGCGACGACCCCGACCCCGAGCCAGAACAGCCGCTTCACTTCTTCCCCCGGCGGGCCGGGCGCTGCGCCTTCGCGTCCTGGCGCTTGCGGCGCGCGCGGATCGCCTTGCTGATCCCGTACGACAGCGCGGCGGTCTTCACCAGCGGGCCGCCGAGCGTCGCGGTGAACACCGAAGACAGCGCGGACACGTTGCCGCTCACCGCCTGCGCGTTCGCGGTGATCCCGTCGACGCGCTCAAGCTGGGTGTTGACGTGCGTGATCGTCTCGTTGGCCCCGATCAGGATCGGGTCGCTGTTCTCGTGCGCCTTGCGGATCGCGATCGTCGCCTCGTCCAGCGTGCGGCCGAGCTTGAGCAGCGGGATCGCCAGCAGCAAGACCAGCAGTACGAAAGCTCCTGCGGCGATCAGCGCGGCGATCTGCCCTGCCGACACGGGCCCTCCTCGGGTGGTGCGGGGTCTTAGGTGGTGTGAGGTTACCGCCTGTGGCTGTGTTTGATTGCGGCGGCTTCGCCGCCGCGGCGAGATCGCCTGGAAGTCGGCGTGTCAGCGAGCGGTGCGCCCGCCTGGGGGCGGTCACACCGCTCGCTGACACGCCGACGCGATCTCGCGGTTGGGCGGCGGGAGAAAAAGGTCGCGGAGACGGGTCCGGGGCTGGTCTGCTCGGGCGATGGACTCTTCGAACGGCCCGCTCCCCCGCGTGCTCGCCGGACCGGGCGGGCCCGCCGCCGACGTGCTCGCCGAGCTTCCCGGCGCGGACCTGACCACGCTGCAACTGGAAGTAGCCCGTCGGCGCGCCGCGAAACTGCGGGGCCCGGACGTCCTGCGCCGCTATCGCGCGGACCGCTTCACCACGCCAGCGCCGTTGCCGTTCGAGGTCTTGCGCCGAGTCGAAGACGCCCTGCTTTCCGCTGCCCCGCCGGAATTCGAACGGGTCACGCTCTCCCCGGTGACCCCGCTCGGCACTCACTCCACAGTGGCCGGACTGTCCCAGCACCGCGTCGTCCCGACCGGCCGCGGCACAGAAGTCGCCGCAGACCCGACAAACGGACTCGCGCTGGAAGCCGCAGTCCGCCGCACCGGTTCCTCGCCGGTACGGCTCACCACCGTGCAACGCGTCGTCCGAGCCCAACCTCCGGGCCCCGGACTCTTCGCACACTTCTCCCTGTTCGCCGCCGTCACCGCCGGTCGCGACCGCGGGAGCCTGGCCTTCGAACGCGAACACCTGGTGGAACACGCCCGATTCCTCACCACCGCAGTACGCGCCGCCGGTGCCCGTGCAGCAGGCTTCGAAGTGACCACTTTGGACAGTCGCTTCGCCGACTTCGCCGCTTCGGTGCAAGACGCGCTGCCGGATGTCGAGGTCTCCGACGCATCAGACCGCGCCATCGGCCGCGATTACTACTTCGGCCTCTGCTTCACCGTCACCGCGGACTTCGGCACCGGACCAGTCCCCGTAGGCGATGGCGGCTTCACCCCCTGGACCGCGCGCTTGCTGGGAAACGCGAAGGAACGCCTGCTCGTCTCCGGCATCGGCGTGGACCGAGTCGCGTCGCTGCTCAATGCCCCTTCTTGACGATCCCTTCGTACACCGCCGCCATGTCGTCCTCGCCATGCCCCGCTTCGACGGCGCTCTCGAGATGCGCCAACGCAGCCGCCGCCCCGCCGACGTCGATCGCGTGCCCCGCAGCCTCCACGACGAGCCGCGCGTCCTTCGCCGCGAGCGACGCCGGGAAGCTCGCCGGGTACTCGCCGGACAGCATCATCGGCCCCTTCGCTCGCGCGTAAGGAACGTCGAACCCAGTGCCGCTCATGACGTCGAAGAACAACTGCGGGTCCACCCCCAGCACGCGCGCCAGGGCGAGACTCTCGCCGGTACCGTTGGTGAGCGCGAGAATCCAAGCGTTCATCACCAGCTTGAGCCGCGTCGCCGTGCCAGGTTCAGTGCCGAGCCAGCGAGTCTTCGAGCCAATCGCGTCGAACACCTCCGCGGCCCCGTCGTGCACGTTGTCCGGCCCCGCCGCGAGCACCTGCAGTTGCCCTTGCTCGGCGGGCCCCTTCGTCCCCATCACCGGACAATCCACGAACGGAACCCCAGCCGCGACGGACGCCTCCGCAAGCCGATCAGCCCACTCGACCCCGACGGTGCTGGTCTGCAACCAAATCGTCCCCGGCTCCAGCGACAGCCCCCGAAACACCTCCGCGACCGCGGGCCCGTCCGCGAGCATGGTGACCAGAAAGTCGGCCCCCTTCACCGCTTCGCCGGGAGTCTCGACAACCGTGACGCCCTCCGCGGCAAGCGGCTCAGCCTTCGCGAGCGTGCGGTTCCAAGCCCGCACGCTCAGCCCAGCGCGAGCAAGATTGGCGGCCATCGGACGGCCCATGATTCCGGTGCCGAGGAATGCGACTATGGTCATCCGGCCATCGTGCCGCCAGCCGCGCAGATCGGCAGGATCAGCGGCTCCGCGCTGCCCCTCTTTGGCTTGCCACGATCAGTGACCAACACGGCGAACCGGACCAATCCCGCCACCACCCGCTCCCTGCTTGTCCGTGAGGGCCACCCTGGGGGACTCAGAGTCCCTCAGGGTTCCCCTCACGACCCTCGACGGTCCGTGAGGGGCTCCTTCACGGAATCTGATTCCCTCAAGGAGCCCTTCACAGACCGCCCGCCCTGCCGCGATCGCGACGCACCCAATGTGGCGTTGGGTGCGTCGCATGCACCCAATGTGGCGTTCGGTGCGTCGCATGCACCCAATGTGGCGTTCGGTGCGTCAGACGCACCCAATGCCACATTGGGGCGCTAGCCCCAACCCGAAACCGCAGCCGGCGCACCCAACGTTCGAGGCGCCCAGGCCCCTCCCAACCACCAAACCGCACCGGTGCACCCAACGTTCGAGGCACCCAGCCCCTCCCCCGCACCCCGATACGAAGCGTCCCTGCGGTCTGGGGGTGCTTGTCAAGGCATCTTTCCCGCCTTGACAAGCACCCCCAGACCGTCAGCACAATCAACCTTCGGGGTGCCCCACGCAACCCACGGGCGCAATGTCGCCGCCAGGCGACAAGCCAAATCACCCACTCAACACCGAGCCGCCCACCCGCTCAGCAACCAACTCCTCAAACCCGGGAAACTCCCCAGGCACCAACGCCCGCACAACCCCGCTCCCTCCGGCCTCAGCCCCACCAGGACGCCGAACCCGAACGGTCACCAAATCCGGCCCGCCGTCATGCCAATGCCGCACCCCAGCCGGAACCGTCAACACATCCCCGGCCTCGCAGAGCACCGCATGCACCTCACGCCCAGCATGCAGATACCAAACCGCGGCCCCCCGAACGAAAAACCGATCCTCGGCGCCGTCCCCGAGACGCTCGACAAGCCCCGGCTCCCCAGTCACAACATCAACCGAGCAACCCTCGCCGACCCGAGACTCGACCAACCCCCGGTACCGAGCCGACAAGTCACCCTCGGAGCCGCCTTCACCAACGGGGAACCGGGCAAACCCAGCCCCCACCCGCCCCAGCTCAGCGACGATCGCCCCCGTGTCCTCAGTCCGCAGGAGCACATGCCCAGGCTGATCGTCAGGCCACACGGTCAACAGCGTCATCGCCGCTCCCCTCTCCTTGAAGAGAAGCAACCGACGACACAGCCGAATGTTCCCGCCCACGGCACCACCGAGCAGAAAGTGGCGCCCCTCACTCAGCCCACAAGACCGCTCAGGCTTGCCGCTCCCCCCGGATAGTCCGCCGCAACCGAGGCACCCGCTCCGCCAGCGTCCGCTCCCCGCCCCGCTGCGTGGGCTCGTAATAGTCCCGCCCCACCAGCTCATCCGGCGGATACTGCTGCGCCAGCACCCCCTCCGGCACGTTGTGCGGATACCGGTACCCCTGCGCGTTGCCCAACTGCTTGGCCCCCGCGTAGTGCCCGTCCCGCAGATGCGGCGGCACAGTCCCGATCGCCCCCTTGCGAACGTCGCTCAACGCGGTGTCAATCGCAGTGACCACAGCATTCGACTTAGGCGCGGTAGCCAGATGGATCGTCGCCTGCGCCAACGCGAGCCGCCCCTCTGGCATCCCGATGAACTGCACCGCGTGCGCCGCCGCCACGGCCGCCTGCAACGCGGTCGGATCGGCAAGCCCGACATCCTCGCTCGCGTGCACCACCAACCGCCGCGCCAGGAACCGCGGATCCTCCCCCGCCTCGATCATCCGCGCCAGGTAGTGCAGCGCCGCGTCGACATCCGACCCGCGAATCGACTTGATGAACGCGCTGATCACGTCGTAGTGCTGATCGCCGTCCCGGTCATACCGAACAGCGGCCTTGTCCACAGTGGACTCAACGACGGCCAGGTCGATCGTCTTGTTCTCCGTGGCAGACGCGGCATCCGCGGCCGCCTCCAGCGCGGTCAGCGCACGCCGCGCGTCCCCGCCAGCAAGCCGCACGAGGTGCGCCCGGGCTTCGTCAGTGAGCGTGAGTTCCCCGCCGAGCCCGCGCTCGTCGGTCAACGCGCGCTCCAGCACAGCGACGATGTCGTCGTCAGTGAGCGGCCGCAGCTGCAGCACCAACGACCGCGACAGCAGCGGCGACACCACCGAGAACGACGGGTTTTCCGTGGTCGCCGCCACCAGCAGCACGGTCCGGTCCTCGACCGCGCCGAGCAGCGCGTCCTGCTGGGTCTTGGAGAACCGGTGCACCTCGTCGATGAACAGGACGGTGTTCTCGGTGTTGTACTGCCGGCGCCGCCGAGCCTCCTCGATGACGCCGCGTACCTCCTTGACGCCCGCCGACAGCGCGGACATCGCGACGAACCGGCGTCCGGTGGCGATCGACACCAGGTTCGCCAGTGTGGTCTTGCCGGTGCCGGGCGGGCCGTAGAGCAGCACGGACGCCGGGGCCGCCCCCTCGACCAGCCGGCGCAGCGGAGCCCCTTCCCGCAGCAGGTGCTGCTGGCCGACCACCTCGTCGAGCGTGCGCGGCCGCATCCGGACCGCGAGCGGCGACGTCGCCGGGTCGGCCTGCGGTTCGGCCGGGTTCGCTCCGGTGGGTTCCGGCGGCGGCCCCGCGTCGGGGTTCACCGTGAAGAGTTCGTCCTGTGCCACGCTGACGACGGTAACCGACCACCCCGACAATCCCGCTCGCCCGGCCCCGCAGCGCCGCCGGAAGGGCAGACTGGGGCGATGGTCTCCTCGGTCGCGGTGTTGTCCGATATCCACGGCGTGCTGCCCGCCCTCGACGCGGTCCTCGCCGAACCCGACGTCCAAGCCGCCGATCTCGTCGTCCTCTGCGGCGACCTGGCCGCGGGCCCACTGCCCCGGCAGACCCTGGACCGGCTGGTCTCGCTCGGCGAGCGCGCGGTGTGGGTGCGCGGCAACGCGGACCGCGAACTCGTCACGCTCGCGTCCGGCGGCCCCACCAAGATCCCGGACCCGATCGGCCCATGGGCCGCGACCCAGCTGCGGCCGGACCAGGTGGCGCTGCTAGCCGGATTGCCGTTGACGGTCACCCTGGAAATCGACGGACTCGGCGAAGTCCTGTTCTGCCATGCCACTCCACGCGACGACGAAGAGGTCGCGCTCGTAGACAGTCCGCTGTCGCGCTGGGCCGAAGTCCTCGACGGCGTCACGGCGGAAACGGTCGTATGCGGCCACACCCACATGCCGTTCTTGCGGCTGGCCGACCGCTGCCGGATCGTGAACCCGGGCAGCATCGGAATGCCCTACGGCACAACAGGTGCGCACTGGGCGCGACTCGGCCCCGGCGTCGAGCTGCGGCGCACGGCGTATGACGCGGAGGCCGTGTGCCGAGAGCTGGCGGAAACGTCGGAGTACCCCGGAATTCAGGGCTGGAACGACTATTTCGTACGGAATCCGGCGTCAGATGCCGAGGCCTTGCGGGTATTCAGCCCACGCGCTCACGGAACGAGCGCCACATAATGACGGCGGCATAAGGCAGAAACTCGCGCCCGCGCCGCCACAGCCACGGCACCCCCTTCGCGACGAGCCAGCCAAAGTGCCCGGCAGCGCTTGGCTCCACTCCCCCGGAGCAAGTGAGACTTACCGGCTCCGGGATCGCGTAACCCGCCGCTGCGGCAAGGTCCGTGAAACCCTGGGCGAGCAAGCGGTGCCCCAGTTCGGACGGATGCAGCCGGTCAACGCTCCACACGGTGAGGTCGTAAGCACCGGGCAGAGCGTCCAGGTCCAGGCAAGCTATGCCTTCTGTTTCCACCACGCGGTCGATCGCCTCGTTCAGTTCCGCCACGCGGGCGCTCAAAGCCCGCTTGAGCGAGGGCGGAAGCCGAAAGACCTTGCTGTGGTCATGAAAACGTACTGGCAAGACGGTAGTTCCGACCGCCGTGAGCTCACGGACGATCGCGGTGAGGTCAGCCGCGATGTCGTCCGGGTTGAAGTCTGGCCGGAGGGTGTCATTCATGCCCACGACGACCAGCGCTACGTCCGGCTTGTGAGCAAGCGCCAGCGGAAGCTGGTCGGTGCGTACACAGGCCATCCTCGCGCCAGTAAAAGACGGATTCAGGTAGCCGGTTTCGTCGACGCCCAGGGCCTGCGCGACCAAGGGCCCCACTCCACGCCAGCCACCGCGACGGGGAAGCGGGTCGCCCAGCCCCACGGCGGTCGAGTCGCCGAGGATCACCAGACGTTCGGCTTGGCGGAGGGCCGGGGCTCGTTCCGGGACAGGTTCTCGGGCTGCGGCTGGGGTGACTCCGACGCTGATCACGGTCACGACCAAGACCATCCGGTATCGAAACTCACCGCTGGTGATGGGAAGGTAACGCGGTATGGACGGAGGTGGGAACTTCCGGTACCTGACGAGGACGAGGTCTGATTTAGGGCATTTGAGCCTTCGCCGACAGCAGTCGCGCGCCGCCAACTGTCGCCGCCAGGCGACGACCGCCCCGCCTAGGACAGGAACTCAGCGAAAAGCCGGATAAAACGCCAGATCAGCATGCGGCCCCAACCGAGCACCCAACGCGGCTGCAACCCGAGTGGAGTGCTCAGCAACCTCAGTCAACCGCGAATAACCCGCATGCCGAGCCAACTCACGCCACCACGTGACCAGCGCCGCCTCCCGGCTGACCGGTGTGGCATGCCTGCTCAAGTCAAGATGGGGAAGCAAATCCCGAGTAGCCTGCCAAACCTGCAACATCTCGCTGACAGTCAACTGCCGAGCCAACTCAACGTCATCAGCGAACGACGGCCACACATCGACGATCTCAGCCCGCCAAGCAGCGATCATCGCCTCGCTCATCCCCGCGGGCAGGGCCATCGCACGGGGATCGGACACGAACGGCAGCCGCAGACAAGACGCATCCACCAGCGCAGTGCGAACCCGCCCCCGCTCGAAGTCCAAAAAGCGCACCCCGGACCCCGTGACCAGGTTGTTCTCCGGAGCAAGCTCAACAGGACTAAACGCCCGAAAGGCAGCCGACCGAGCCTGCGCGACAGCCTCGGCAAGGCGCTCGCGCACCGCCTCAGGAACGGGCACATCGAGCAAGTCGGACAGCAGCTCTTCGACGTCGTCAACCAGCCCCGACAGCCCGTCGTTGTCGGTCCGCACCGGCCCGCCCAGCCGCCGCAGCAAAGCATTGAAATCAGCCTCGCGACTGGCAGTGCTGGCGTGCAAACGCCCCAACGACCGAGCCCAAGACAGCAAAGCCCGCTCAGCCGCGCGAGAGTCCCGGGCAGCCAGCTTGTCCTGCAGGGTAGGCGCCCGCCCCAGGTCCTCGATCACCAGCACCCGATGCCCGCCGTCGTGAGCCAGCAGCTCAGGACACATCCGCTCGTCCGGAGCCAGCGCGGTGAACAGCTGGTAGCTCACCGCCTCCTGAGCGAACGGATCGACCCGCCCGGACTCCGGCGGATCCGGATAGTGCTTGACCACCAGCGTCCGCGGCAACGCGAACGAGGAAGACACGACTCGCGCCCGGACGACTGTCGCCGGTCCGCTCCCGGAGAGGTGCTCCGGCGAAACCAGCGTGATCGCACTCCCGAACCGGCGCGTGAGCACCGCCTCGCCCGCCGCGACGGCCGCGGCGACGGCGAGTTCCCCGGCTTCCGCCCGGACTCCGGCGTCGCCGGCGGAGGAGGTGTCGACTGTCATTGTCACCGACCCTACTCGTGACTGAGCAACCATGACCACAACGTTCCGGGCGCCGGGACGCGCCCGGATTCACCCACGGGAAAGCGGACGCAGCAATGCCTCGGAACGTTGCTTGCGTCGGCGAACTATCAGCACAATGGCCGCAGCAAGAACGATTCCGAAGAGGTTGACCAGCAGCTGCAGCACCGAAAAACCGGCCCGGTCCCACCGCCCCGCGACGGCCGCGACCATCGCGTAACCGGCCGCGGGAACAGTCGTCACCGAAATGAACACGCCGACCAGCGCGGCCGATTTCGCCGACGTCATCGCGAGCATTCCGGCCGCCCCGGCGAGCAATGCCACCACGAACGACGCGGGCCCGACCTGGTACACGAAATCGACCTGGTGGTTGTTGACGATCGCGTGCGGGTCGAAGAGCCCGGCCGTGCTGCCGAGCAGGACGCCGAGCAGCGTGATCGCCATGGAGACCGGGAATCCGACCGCCAGCGCCACCCCGGCCCGGCGCACCAGGTCCCAGCGGCTCAGCACCACGCCGACCGCGATCGCGGCGAGCGGGCCGAACTCGGGCCCGACCACCATCGCGCCGACGATCGTGACCGACGAGTCAGTGAGCACGCCGACCGCGGCGAGCAGGCACGCGATGGCGAGAAACGCCTGGAACGTGGCGTTCCACCGCGATTCCTCGCCGGTGCGGCCGAGCAGCTCCTGCCACACGACCGCGTCCGCGCCTTCGCCGGGAGCGGCTTCCTCGGCCGCGTCGGCGGCATCGGAAAGCGCCGTGTCCAGCGATTCCAGGGTGATGCCGCCGCTGCGGTCGAGACCGAGCGCGCACAGTGCGTCGACGATGTCGTCGGCCGCTTCCCGCGCGATGTCCGCCTCGATGAGGTCGCCCTCGGGCGAGACGGACGCCCCGCGGTGCACGATCAGGTGCGCCGCGCCCGGGTGGGTGCGCAGCAGCTCCAGCGTCTCGTCAGTGCGCTCCGGCGGGCAGATCGCCCTGAGGTGCAGCACTAGCCCACCCCGCCCCGGCAGCCACCTTCGACGGACACGCTGTCCGTGGCCACTACTTCTCCTGTGCGGCAGCCGATTTGTTCTGCGGGACAACCGGTTTCGCGTCGATCCCGGCTTCCTTGCGCTGCTGCGCGGTGATCGGCGCGGGCGCCGCGGTGAGCGGGTCGTAGCCGCCGCCGGTCTTCGGGAACGCGATCACGTCGCGCAGCGAGTCGGCCTTGGCCAGCAGCATCACGATGCGGTCCCAGCCGAACGCGATGCCGCCGTGCGGGGGCGCGCCGAACTGGAACGCTTCGAGCAGGAAGCCGAACTTCTCCTGCGCTTCCTCCTCGCCGAGGCCCATCAGCGCGAACACGCGCTTCTGGACGTCCTCGCGGTGGATACGGATCGAGCCGCCGCCGATCTCGTTGCCGTTGCAGACGAGGTCGTAGGCGTAGGCGAGCGCGTTGCCCGGGTCCTGCTCGAACTTGTCGATCCACTCCGGGGTCGGCGAGGTGAACGCGTGGTGCACGGCGGTCCACTTGCCGGAGCCGACCGCGACGTCGTCGCCGATGTCCTCGACCGGCGCGAACAGCGGCGCGTCCACGACCCACACGAACGACCAGGCGTCCTCGTCGATCAGGCCGAGCTTGCGGCCGATCTCGTCGCGCGCGGCGCCGAGCAGCGGCTGCGCGGCGGAAATCTTGCCCGCGGCGAAGAAGACGCAGTCGCCGGGCTTCGCGCCGGCGGCTTCCGCGACGTTCGCGCGCTCGGTCTCGGAAAGGTTCTTCGCGACCGGGCCGCCGAGCGTGCCGTCCTCGTTGACCAGGACGTACGCCAGGCCCTTCGCGCCGCGCTGCTTCGCCCACTCCTGCCAGGCGTCGAGCTGACGGCGCGGCTGCGAGGCCCCGCCCGCCATGACGACCGCGCCCACGTAGGGGGCCTGGAACACGCGGAACGGCGTGTCGGCGAAGAAGTCGGTGAGTTCGGTGATCTCGAGGTCGAAGCGCAGGTCCGGCTTGTCGGAGCCGTACTTGGCCATCGACTCGCGGTAGGTGATCCGCGGGATCGGGGTGGCGATCTCGTGGCCGATCAGCTTCCAGAGCGACTTCACGATGGCCTCGCCGACCGCGATGACGTCGTCCTGCTCGACGAAGCTCATCTCGATGTCGAGCTGGGTGAACTCGGGCTGCCGGTCGGCGCGGAAGTCCTCGTCGCGGTAGCAGCGGGCGATCTGGAAGTAGCGTTCCATGCCGCCGACCATGAGCAGCTGCTTGAACAGCTGCGGCGACTGCGGGAGCGCGTACCAGGAGCCGGGCTTGAGGCGCGCGGGCACGAGGAAGTCGCGGGCGCCTTCCGGGGTGGAGCGGGTCATCGTCGGCGTCTCGATCTCGACGAAGTCCTGCCCGTGCAGCACCTCGCGCGCGACGCGGCTGACCTCGCTGCGCAGCCGGATGGCGGCCGCCGGACCGCTGCGGCGCAGGTCGAGGTAGCGGTACTTGAGCCGGACCTCCTCGCCGACGTCGACCCGGTCGTCGATCGGGAACGGCAGCGGAGCGGCCTCGGACAGCACGACGAGCTCGGTGGCGAGCACCTCGATGTCGCCGGTCGGAATGTCGGGGTTCGCGTTGCCCTCGGGCCGCCGCGACACCTCGCCGACGACCTTCACGCAGAACTCGGAGCGCAGCGCGTGCGCTCGCTCGGCCATCTCGCCCTCGCGGAACACCACCTGCGCGACGCCGCTGGCGTCCCGGAGATCGATGAAGATGACTCCGCCGTGATCGCGCCGCCGCGCCACCCAGCCGGTGAGGGTGACGGTCTGACCGGCCTGCCCGGCACGCAGAGTGCCGGCTTGATGAGTGCGGAGCACTGCGACTGCTCTCCCTAGGTCCACGAGTTCGGGTGCGGCGGCGTGTTCGGTTGTTTGGCCGAGCACGCATTTCGCCGGATACAGAGGCTAACGAACCCGGTGCTGGGGGGCGCGGGCAGGTTTGGGTCGGGGTGGTGGGGCGGGTGGGGTTGGGGTGGTGAGGGGCGGCGGGTCGGGTGGTGGGCGGGCTCGGGCTGGTGGGTGTGGTGGGGCTCGAGTGGCGCGTGGTGACGTGGGCTGGCTCGGACCGCACGGCTGGGACAGCGACTGGTTCAAGCGGCAGACCGGGCAGGCGAAGTGGCTCGGGCGAGCGGCAGAAGTCGGGCCGAAGTGACGGGTGGGCGCGGGTGGTGACGCGAGTTAGCTCGGACCGCACGGCTGGGACAGCGACTGGTTCAAGCGGCAGACCGGGCAGGCGAAGTGGCTCCGGCGGGCGGCAGAAGTCGGGCCGAAGTGGCGGGCGGGTGCGAGTGGTGACGCGAGTTAGCTCGGGCCGCCGGGCAGGCGCGGCGGCTGGTTCAGGGGCGGTGCGAACGCCCCGGAGCTGAGGTGGTGGCAGGTTCGGTCAGCCTGTCTCATTGCATGGATCGCAGTGCGGAATCCGGGTTGCCCGCGTCCCGTGCCGCGGGCAGACTCGCCGCCCCAAGCCGCGGTCGCCCCGAACGGCATTCGCACGGCTTCCGGCTTCCGGCGCAGTCCGCACTGCCTCGAGCGGCCCAGGCTGGGCAGACTCGAGCCGCCAGTCCAGCAAGTCACAAGAGCCGCAACTGCTCAGCCTCCCCCGCTCGCTGCTCCGGTACCGCAGTCTCGGTCTCCTCCGGCGGAGCCGCTTCCGTCCTGGTCTCCGAATGCGCCCGAGGTGCCCGCGGATCCAACCCATGCCGCCGCAGCAAGGGGCCGACCACCGTGGCCAGGCGTTCCCGGTAGCCGCGGTCGGCGTAGCTTCCTCGGGCGTACAGGCGGCGGTATCGCGGGGCCAGCTCGGGGTACTCCCGTTTCAGCCACTCCGCGAACCACTCCCGGGCGCCTGGTCGCAGGTGCAGCGGCAGCACCGTCACTCTGGTCGCCCCAGCCTCGGCCAGTTGGGCGAAAAGCGGGTCTAGAGCCTCGGGGGAATCCGTCAGGTACGGCAGCACCGGCGCGACCATTACTGAGCACGGCAGCCCGGCCGCCGCAGCCTTGCGGATTAGGTCCAGGCGGGCGCGCGGGGTCGGGGTGCCGGGTTCGAGACGACGTTGCAGGTCGCCGTCCAGCAGGGCTAGTGACACTGCCAGGTGGACTGGGACGTCCTTGCTCACCGACTCCAGCAGAGGCAGGTCTCGGCTCAGCATGGTGCCCTTGGTGAGGATCGACAGCGGCGTGCCGGAGTCGGCGAGTGCGCGGATGATCCCGGGCATCAACCGATACCGGCCTTCGACGCGTTGGTACGGGTCGGTGTTCGTGCCCATCGCGACCGGTTCTCGTTGCCAGCTCGGGCGTTTCAGCTGCGCGGTCAGCACTTCCGGGGCGTTGATCTTGACCACGACTTGCGTATCGAAATCCCGGCCGGCGTCGAAGTCCAGGTAGGTGTGGGTGTTCCGGGCGAAGCAGTTGTGCGACACCATCCCGTCGGCGATGAAATCGCTGGTGCCCGTGGTGATGTCGAACAGCGGCAGCTCCAGCCCCAGCGGCGAGACGCTCGTGACCGTGCGCCGGACGCCGCCGATGACGGTGCCGTCCAGGGAGCGTTTCCATTCAACCGCTGGGTCGACCAGGTGCAGGAATCGCAGCACCTCGCCGGTGCCGCCGGTGAGCCGCGCTTGGCGGCGGCCGGGATGCTGACGGTGGCCGACGGTGTCGTAGCTGAACGAAAAACGGTCCAGCGCGGCGAACAGCATGTCCACGACTTCGTTCTCGTCGTGCGCGATGGAAAGCGTGCCGCGCCGGTAGCCGCCCGCGAGATCGAACAGTCCGGCCAGGAATCCGCGCGCCCAGTGGGCGTCCGGCTCTCGCGGGATTCGCATGAAGCCCACTGACGAGCCGAAATCGGGCAGGTACGCCAGCGCTCGCGTGGCGGCGTCCGATTCCGCCGCGAAACCGCCTGAGCGGAGCATTCCGCACAGGTAACCGGCGCGGTAGCCGAGTGTGTCGTCCAGCGTGCGGGCGAACCGGCCGGCACCGACCAGTTCCGTGCCGGGTTCCAGGTGCGGCCGTTGCGCGGTGCCGAGTTTGCTGCCGGTGACGTACTTCCAGCCGCGCGCGCTGAGGAACCGGTGGTCCGGTCCGGCGACGATCCGCGTGCCGTCGTCGAGCGTGACGCGGTACGCCGGGCGCACTGTGGTCCAGTGCGCGAGCACCTCGGTGGGCACGAGCCTGCGCGCGACGCCGTGGCCGCGCGTGCCCATGATCCGGTCGCCCACGCGCAGGTCGGCGATCGGCTTCGAGCGGCCGTCGGCCATCAAAACCGGCGTGTCGCCTTCGAGGCAGTACGTGCACGCGTGCGAACACCCGCGATACGGATTGACCGACCACCGGAACGGCACGGCGGACGACTCGGGCACCCGGTTCAGCACGGACCGGGCGCGCACCTCGTGAAAGGTGACGCCGCCGAACTCCGGCGCCCGCACCGAGCGCACCACATCCCCGAAGGCACTGAGACCGGGGAGTGCCGGCTCCTCCTTCCCCGCTCGCAACTGTTCCCAACGCACCCCAACAGTCGAACACATGTTCTAAAGCCGTGTCAAACATATGTTCGAACACCCCTCGAACGAGCGAGGCGGAAGCTCAGCCGGAGAACCGCTCCAAGGCACGGATCTTGTTCGTCGCGTCGAGCGCCGCCACCTTGTACGCCTCGGACAGCGTCGGGTAGTTGAACACCGCGTCCACCAGGTAATCCACCGTCCCGCCGCAGCCCATCACCGCCTGTCCGATGTGCACGAGATCAGTCGCGCCGGTGCCGAATACGTGCACTCCCAGCAATTTCCGGTCCGCCGTCGACACGAGCAGCTTCAACATCCCATAGCTGTCCCCGGAAATCTGGCCGCGAGCGAGCTCCCGGTAGCGCGCGATACCGACCTCGTACGGCACCGAGGACGACGTCAGCTGTGCCTCGGTCGCACCCACGTACGAGATCTCCGGGATCGTGTAGATCCCGATCGGCTGCAACGCGCCGATGTCGTTCGCCGGTTCGCCGAACGCGTGGTACGCGGCAAGACGGCCCTGATCCATCGAGGTCGCCGCCAAAGCCGGGAATCCGATCACGTCGCCGACCGCGTACACGTGCTCGACCGACGTCCGGTAGTGCTCGTCGACCTCCAGCCTGCCGCGCTTGTCCGCGCTGAGGCCCGCGTTCTCCAGCGTCAGCGCGCCGGTCATGCCCTGCCGCCCGGCCGAGTACATCACCGCGTCCGCCGGGATCCGCTTGCCGCTGACCAGCGTCGTCACCGTGGCGTCGTCGGAGACCGCGACGTTCGCGACCTTCTCCCCGAACCGGAACGTGACGCCGAGGTCGCGCAGCTGGAACTTCAGCGATTCCACGATCTCCGGATCGCAGAAGTCGAGCATCTGGTCGCGCTGCTCGACCACGGTCACCCGCGAGCCGAGCGCGGCGAACATCGACGCGTACTCGATCCCGATCACCCCGGCGCCCACCACGACCAGCGACGACGGGATCGTCTCCATCGCCAGGACCTCGTCCGAGTCGAGCACGCGCGCGGCGTCGAAGTCGACGTGGTCCGGGCGCGCGGGACGGGTGCCGGTCGCGATGACGACGTAGTCGCCGGTGATCGTGCGCCGGTCGCCGCGGTGCTTGCCGTCGACCAGGACGGTGTGCGGATCGGCGAACGAGCCGATGCCGCCGATGAGATCGACGTGGTTGCGCAGCAGCTGCGCGCGCACCACCTGGACCTCCCGCCCGATGACGTGCTGCGTGCGCGCCATCAGGTCCGCGATGGTGATGTCCTGTTTCACCCGGTAGCTCGCGCCGTACAGCTCGCGCTGGTTCATCCCGGTCAGGTACAGCACGGCTTCGCGCAGCGTCTTGGACGGGATGGTGCCCGTGTTGACGCACACGCCGCCGACCATGTCGTGCCGGTCGACGACGGCGACTTTCTTCCCCAGTTTCGCCGCCGCGATGGCGGCTTTCTGCCCTCCCGGGCCCGAGCCGATGACGATGAGGTCGTACTCGTATTCGCTCACGGCCCCGAGCCTGCGCACTCGCGGCGGTCCGCGCAAGTCCTCACGACCGGGTCGTCACCGGCTCGTCAGCAACAATTCGGCTGGTCAGGACCGCAAGGCGCCCCGGCGGCGGTGCAGATCGGCGACCGACCCGAGCGCGGCGTCGAGTTCCTCGCGCAGCAAAGCGGCCTGTTGCGCGGCGACGTCCTCCCCCAGCAACTCGGCGGCCCGCCCCTCCTCCAGCAACGCCAGGGCGTCCCACGGCGACGACGCCAGCTGTCCGCTCAGGACACCCGCATCAGGCGGCGACAGCTGTTCGGCCAGACCAGCCGTACCCGCGGCGATCAGCGCGGCGACGACGAGGTGTGGCTGGGCGTCCGCTCCCGCGAAGCGGAACTCCAGCCGCGGCGCGGATGACGTCCCGCACAGCCGGATCGACGCTGTCCGGTCATCCAGTCCCCAGCGCAGTTCGCGCGGCGAGAACGGAGCGGTGCGGAGCCGGACGTAGCTGTTCCAGGTCGGAGCCCACACCGCGGACAACGCTCGCGCGTCCCGGAGCACTCCGGCCAGAAATGCTCCCAGCGCGAAGGGAAACCCGACTGGCCCGGCTGAAGTGGACAGTGACAGATGGACGTGACAGGAGTTCCCCTGGCCCGCTTCCGGCGCAGCCAGATAGTCGGCTTGCGCACCGTGCTCGGCGGCCACCCGCCGGGTCGCCATCTGCAGCAGCAACGCGTCATCGCAGGCCGCGAGCGCGTCCCGATGCCGCAGGACGACCTCGTACTGCCCCGGATGACACTCCGCCCGCGCCGATTCCACGCCCAGACCGGCCGTCGCGGAACGCAGATCAGCCAGCAGCGGCGCGAGGCGTTCGGTGCCGCCGACGGCGTAGTCCACGCCATGCGCGGTGAGCGGATCCCCTTCCAGGTCCCGGAAAACCACCTCGTGCTCGATCCCGATCGACGGAACCAGCCCGTGCTCCTCCAGCCTCGCCAGCTGCCTCCGCAACACCGTCCGCAGCGCGAGCCCAGCCGGTTCTCCGGACGGGAAGTCCGCGTCCCCGACCACCGCCCACGTCTGATCGCCGAGCGGGAACGCCGTCGCCGCGTCGAGCCGCACACGCAGGTCGCCGAACCCGCCGAGATACGGCTTCAGCGGGCCGATCTCCGGCAGCGGCTCGCGCTCCGGCGTCCAGGCGAAGATGTAACTGCACACGCCGTATCCGCTGTCCAGCACCTCGGCGGCGAACGGCGCGGCCAGCTCGACCGCCGCGAACCGCGCGTGCGGATCGGGCACCAGCAGCACCAGCCGAGCGCCGTCCTCGGCAAGCACTCGACGCAGCACCTCAGCCGCCGCCGAGCCCGCTTCGGCGCGCACGGCCAGCGACCTCGACCCGACCGGACGGTCGAACGGGCTCACCAGGCACCGTCCGGATCGGGCGCGTGCAACGGGTTCGGCACGCGACCCCAGCGGACGTCGAACTCGTCGTCGCGCTCGACCTTGTCGAAACCCTGTCCGGCGAGGTGCTCACGGTTGAGCGTGACGCGCTCGACGTCCGGCGCGAACAGCCGGCAGGCGTCGAATCGCTCGGCTACCTCAGGGTTTTCGTCGCGATAGCGGCCGACTACCTCCCGTACCAACGCC
Organism: Amycolatopsis halotolerans; assembly: GCF_042647905.1. NCBI lineage: Bacteria > Bacillati > Actinomycetota > Actinomycetes > Pseudonocardiales > Pseudonocardiaceae > Amycolatopsis > Amycolatopsis halotolerans. The sequence goes on along the minus strand of NZ_JBHRWI010000029.1, from coordinate 117,154 downwards.
CAGAAGTCGCCCCGAGCCAGCCCGAGATCGTCCAGCAGCAGCTCCGCCCAAAACCGCAGCTGGCCGGAGAAAACCGAGCTGAACAACGATTGGGCGAGCAGATGCGCGGGCCAGCGCAGCATGTCGGCATCGGCGTCCGGGGGAAGGTCCGCGTAGCAGGGAAGTTCCTCGTCCAGCAGGTCGACACCCTGCGCGAAGTCCTTGATCGCGACCCGCAGCGGGCGGCCGTCCGTGTCCACCACCAGCACGAGATTCTGGCCGTGCGGGCAGAATCCGACGCCGTACTGGAGCAGCCAGTGCAGCAACGGCGTGAGCAGCAGGTCGAACAGCCGCGACAGCCACACCGCCGCACCGTCGCCGGACTGCGTGATCAGCCTGGTCAGCACGGTCTCGCCGGCGGCATCGCGGTACGGCAGCGCGGCGAAGGAGATCGCCTGCTCCCCCTCGTCGAGCCGGGCGACGAGCGGCTCCCGCCACAGCGCACCGAGCGTCTCGTGGAACCGGTACGGCAGCTCCTCCAGCGACCCGAACAGCGGGTGCTGCACCGAAACGCTTGCCACCTCGCCGAGCAATTCGAAGCGGTACTTCTCGGACAGCAGCGGATCGGCCGCGTCGATCCCGCGCAGCCATTCGGTGACCGACGGCCCCGCGAGCGTCGCGGCGGAGTTCAGGCCGCGGTAGACGAGCGTATTTCGTACGGACACCGCGGTTTTCACGTCACGGCGGTCGGGCCGCGAACGGTTGGCCAAGGTCCGCACGGTCTGATGTGGACGGTAGACGTCGCCGCTCTCCCCCAGCTCGGCCATCCGGCCGGTCGCCAGCTCGGCCGCGTAAAGCGTGCCGATGATTTCGTCGGCCTGCCAAGGATGCACCGGCACCCAGACGTAGTCGGCGGGAGCGCCGAGACGCGCCGTGCGGGCGGTGAACTCGGTGCGGGTCGACTCGTCCAACTCCTCGCGCAGCAAGGTTTCCGCGTCGAGTCCGGCGACGCTGCGGAACTGCGCCAGATCGCGATGCACGGCGTACCAACGCAACCGGATGTCGGCACCGGACTCCGGCGCGTAACGCGCGCGGTCGCGGGCGGAGAAGCCGACGCGGCCCTTGTTGAGCACCAGCCGGGGGTGACCGGTGAGGTGGCCGTCGGCGAGGTTGTAGTCCATCGTGGACAGTGCGGCGGCGGTCGGTGCGCGGAGCAGCCGGGTCGCCTCGTTGGCGACCGTCGAGGTCAGCTCGGCGAGGACGTCAGCAAGCCGGAGGCCGGTGAGCCCGAGCCGTTCCCGCGCGTCGACGATCAACGTGCGCGGGTCGTCCGCCGGGGCTTCCGCACCGCGAGCGACCCGGATTGCGCTGCCGGGCAACACTGTCCACGATTCGAACGCGCCTCGGCGTGCCTCGAAGCGGTACGAAACATCGCCGGGCAGGTCGAGCTGCCAGCTGCGATGCCCGACCCGCGTCGGTTCGCCGGGCACCGGCACCAGCATCGCTTCGTAAGACAGCTCGCCGAGCATCTTATGCGTGACGAGCGAGCCCGCGGCCCGCCAAGCGGCGTCGTCGGTCAGGGTCACTGGTCCTCCGTCTGGTCGAGGCCGAACGTGGTGAACGCCGTCCGTTCGGGCAGGTCGTACACCGGTTTTCCGCATATCGCGTTGAGAATCGCCGCGGCTCGCCACGCGCCGAGCCCGAGATCCGGCGCGCCGGGGCCGTGCGTGTGCCGTTCCGCGTTCTGCACGAACAACGGTCCCGGCACGTCGAGTTCGACGCGATAGTCGGCACCGATCACGAGCCGTCCTTGCGCGTCGCGGCGAACCGCTTCGCCTAGCCCCTGCAGTAGCGGCCCGGTCGGTGTTTCCGCGTAGCCGGTGGCAGCTACCACAGCGGCCGTCCGATGCACAGCGGTCGTCCCTTGCTGGGCATGCCGCAGCCCTAGCTCGATCCCGTCGCCGACGCTCGCGGACACCACCTCGACGCCCGGCGTCAGCACCGCGCCCGGCCAGCCGCCGCCGATGCTCCGCCGGTACAGCTCGTCGTGGATCTCCGCCATCGTCTCGGCGTCGATCCCTTGGTACAGCTGCCATTGTGTCGGAAGAAGCTTGTCGCGGGCCGCTTCGGGAAGGCCGTGGAAGTACGCCGTGTAGTCCGGGGTGAACTGCTCCAGGCCGAGCTTCGAGTACTCCATCGGCGCGAAGGCAGTCGTGCGCGCGAGCCAGCGCAGACCGTCCATAGTGGACCGCGAGCGCAGCAGATCGAGAAACACCTCCGCTCCTGATTGCCCCGAACCGACGACCGTCACCGAATCCGCGGCGATCAGCTCAGACCGGCGCGTGAGGTAGTCAGCGGAATGCGCAGCAAGGACATCCGGCGCGGATACCAAGGGCTGCAACGGTTCTGGCACGCTCGGCTGCGTTCCGACGCCGAGCACGACGGCCGCCGCCAACACCGGATCCGCCCCAGAGACGGTCAGCTCGAACGCCTCTTCGCTGTCGATCCAGCGCAGCCCGGTGACCTCGTGCCCGAACCGGCACGACGGCAGCCGGGACGCCGTCCAGCGCGCGTAATCGTCGTACTCGGCGCGCGGCAGATGGAACCGCTCGGCGAAGTAGAACGGCAGCAACCGGCCGCGTTCCCGCAGGTAGTTGAGGAAGGAATGGCGACTGGTCGGGTCGACGAGCGTCACCAGATCGGCGAGGAACGGCACCTGCAGCGTCGCGCCGTCCAGGAGCAGCCCGGGGTGCCAGCGGAACTCGGGGCGCGCGTCGAACAGCACGACCTCCAGCTGGTCGAGCGGATCCGCCAGCGCGGCCAGCGACAGGTTGAACGGCCCGATCCCGACCCCGGCGACGTCGTAGCGCCTCACGACGCGACCGGGCTTTCCCGCGAGACGTTCATGCGCGGGTCCGCAGCGACGGTGGCCACAGCGTCGAGCAGCGCCCGGTAGTCGGCCGGTTCGGTGTGCGGATGCAGGAGAGTGAGCTTGAGCCACAGCTGCGAAGCACCGTCCGGACCAGTCGGCAACGCGCCACGACCGATCACCGCGATGCCGTCTTCCAGCAACGTCCGGCGCACCTGCGCGACCAAGTCGTCCCCGGTCAACCCAGGCAATTCGTCCGCCACCACCGGGCGGAAGACCACTGTGGACAGTTCAGGCGCACCCCACGACCGCAACGCCGGATGGCCCTCGACCATCGCGTGCACTCCGGAAGCGTTGGCACAGCAGCGTTCCACGAGCGCACCGATCCCGGACGTGCCGAGCGCGCGCAGCGTGACCGCCATCCGGAACGCGTCCGGACGCCGGGACGTGCGCAGCGAACGACCGAGCAAATCGGGCAGTCCGGCTTCAGTGTCGTCGTCGGCGTTGAGGTATTCGGCGCGGACGGTAAGCGCCTGCAGATCAGCCTCCCCGCGCGCGCAGAACACCCCGGCCGCGACCGGTTGCCAGCCGAATTTGTGCAGGTCAAGCGCGACCGAATCGGCCAGCTCCAGACCTGCGACGCGGGAGCGAAGGGTTTCGCTGCAGAGCGCAAGACCGCCGTACGCCGCGTCGACGTGCAGCCGCGCTCCAGTCCGGCGGCAGATCTCGGCGATCTCCGGCAACGGGTCGATCCGCCCGGTGTTCGTGGTGCCAGCGGTCGCGACGACCACGGCCTGCGCACCGAGCGGTGCCAACGCCTCGGCCAGCGCGGACGGGACCATCCGGTCGTCCACGCACGGCACCACAACCGGCGCGGGCAGTCCCAGCAGCCACGCCGCGCGGGCGACGCTGTGGTGCGAATTAGCGCCGCAAACCGGTCGCGTGACACCGGATTCGCGAGCGAGCAGGAGACCGAGGAGGTTGGATTCGGTGCCGCCGGAGGTGACGACGGCGTCCGGGCGGGCGGCGTCCGGGTAGCAGAGCCGGGCGAGGCCGGTGGTGAACTCGCGCTCGATCTCGCTGGCGACCGGGGCCTGGTCCCAGGAGTCCATGGACGGGTTCAGCGCGGAGGCGACGACGTCAGCGGCGACGGAAACCGCCAGCGGCGGGCAGTGCAGGTGCGCGGCGCACGCCGGGTCGGCGGGGTCGGCGGATCCGGCGGCCAGCAGGGCGGAAAGCTCTTCCAGCGCTTGTTCGGCCCCCACTCCATGACGCGCGAGCCCAGAGGATTGACCACGGGCGAGCGTCGCCGCCACCGCGGCCGGGCCACCGGCCGGGACCGGCCCGCCGCGTTCCGCCGTGCCCGCCGCCATCCCGCGCAACGCCGCGGGAAGCAGTCGGGCCAACCGGTCCGCGCCGCCGGACCCCCCGGCGAGCCACTCCGCCGAAGCGACGCCGGACCCGGGCCCGGAGGCCGCCGGCACTGAGGGCGCATCCGCCATGGAACCGCCTTTCTTAGGGTAACCTTGCCTTACCCTGCGCAACAATACGGACACCCACCGACGTCCCGCGACCGGGGCCGCCCCCGTGCCCAGCATGCTGGGCAAACCGCCCCCACGCGTCGCCCATTCGAGGACCCCGCTTCCCCCCGAACGCCGCAGCACACCAGGGCCCGCCCAGCCCCCATTCACCGCACAAAAACGGCCAGCGCCCCCGCGAAGGAGCACCGGCCGCTACCTAAGATTTCAGCGCTTCAGACCAGCCCGAAACAACCGCCGACTTGAGTCAAGAGCGATTCCAACTGGACCGAAACGCGGGATCGCGTCGGCGTGTCGAGGAGCAGCGTGCACGGCCCCCCGGGCCGGGCGCGCTGCTCCTCGACACGCCGACTTAAAGGCGATCCCGCCGCGACGGCGAAGCCGGCGCCATTAAACACAGTTCCCGCACGCGACTACGAAGCCGGTGTCATCAAAGCCCTATGAATCCACTCAACCTGCGTACGCATCAGGTTCTCCGCAACCTCCTCAGCCTGCGGAGTCATGTGCGTCGCACCAGCGAGCGGCAAGAATCCGTGCGCACGCCCCTTCGCCAACAGAGCCGACGAGAGCCGAAGCGCATGCGCCGGAAAAACATTGTCGTCAGCCAAACCGTGCACGATCAGCAGCGCCCGCTCAAGCGAACCGGCGCCCGCGATGAGCGAGTTGTGCTCGTAGCTTTCCGGTTCGTCGTCCGGCTTTCCGAGGTAGCGCTCGGTGTAGTGGGTGTCGTACAGCGACCAGTCGGTGACCGGCGCGCCCGCGACCGCCGCGTGGAACACGTCCGGGCGCCGCAGCACGGCGAGCGCGGACAGGTAGCCGCCGTAGGACCAGCCGCGGATCGCGACCCGCTCCAGGTCCAGCTCGGGGTACGTCTCGGCGGCCGCGTGCAGGGCGTCGACCTGGTCGGCCAGCGTGACGTCGGCGAGCTTGCCGGCGATCTCCTTCTCCCACGCCGGTCCGCGGCCGGGCGACCCGCGACCGTCCACGACCAGTACGGCGAAGCCCTGGTCGGCGAGCCACTGCGGGGTCAGGAAAGCGTTGCGGCTCTGGAGAACCCGCTGCGCGTGCGGTCCGCCGTACGGGTCGAGCAGCACCGGGAGCTTGCCCTCGTCCGGCTCGTATCCGCGCGGCAACACCAGAGCTCCGCGCAGCTGGCGCTCGCCGAGCGTCAGCCAGGTCAGGTTCGGCACGATCTCCGGGTCCACAGTGGACGACTCGATCGAACCCACCTCGATGCCGTCCCGCAGCACGGTCACCTTCGGTCCGCTGTGGTCGAGACTCCACGAGGAAAGCACCGTGAGCGCCGCGCTGCCCGAACCGACATGTACACCGTCCGTTGTGGACAGACGACTCACCGTGTCGCCTTCGGTGCGGTACAGGTGGATCTGCGTCGGGTCGGTTTCCGAAGCGGTGAACAGGATTTCTTCGCCGACGTGCAACACCATCCGCAGCTGCATCCCCGGCGGCGTGACCGGCTTGCCGTCCACGAGGAGCCGGTGATCGCCGTCCGCCGCGCTTTCCACCACCAGCTTGCCGTCCGCCGTCCACGCGGGCACGCCCTGGAAGATCTCGACCCAGTGCTCGTCGGTCTCGGTGTGCACCTCGGCGACCGAGCCGTCGGCCGGGTCCAGCGCGAGCACGGTGAGCTGCTTCTGGTCTCGCGGCTGCACGGCCAGCAGCGGCTTGCCGCCCGCCGACCAGTGCACGGTGACCAGGTACTCCCAGTCGCCTTGCGCCACATCGACGCGGTTGCCGTCGAGATCCAGCACGGCCAGCGACACCTCGGCGTTCGGCGAACCAGCCGACGGATAGGCCACGACGTTCGCCGGCTGCTGCGGGTTCGCCGGGTCGCCGATCGTCCAGCGCGGCACCGGCCCGCGGTCCGCGCGCTCCACGATCACGCTGCGCCCGTCCGGCGCCCACCAGTAGCCGCGCGTGCGGTCCATCTCCTCGCCCGCGATGAACTCCGCGAGGCCCCAGGTGACGTCCTCGTCGTCCTCGCCGACGAGCACGCGGTCCTCGCCGGTCGCCAGCTCGATCACGCGAAGCCGACGCTCGCGCACGTACGCGACGTGCGTGCCGGTCGGGTTCGGCCGCGGGTCGATGACGGAACCGTCGACCAGGATGCGCGTCTCGCCGCTCGCGAGGTCGAGCGTGTAGAGCTTCCCCGACAGGGTGAAGGTGACGACGGTGAACGCGTCGTCGACGCCGAAGGCCACCACGCCGCCGCCGGTCTCGCGGGCCCGTTCGCGGCGCGCCCGCTCCTCCGGCGGCAGGTCCTCGTCGCCGGACACCAGCTCGGCGGCGTCGATCAGCTTCGTCTCCTCGCCGGTCGCGAGGTCGAACGACCACAGGCTGTGCCGCGGATCGGTGCCGGTGGCGCTGCGCAGGAACAGCACCCGCGAACCGTCCGGGGCGACCCGGAACTGCTTGGGCGCGCCGAGAGTGAACCGCTGGGTGCGGGCCTGCTGGCGGAGGAACGGAACGTCGTCGAGTGCGAAATCGGTCACGACCAGCACTCTTTCAGATCATCAGCCGGGCACGCCAACACCCTGCAGCGCGGCCCGCTGCTCGTCGACGTCGTAGGCCGGCTCCGGGAACTGCGGGTCCATCTCGGTCAGCGTCTCGACCAGCAGCTCGGCGACCGCCCAGTTCCGGTACCACTTGCGGTCCGCGGGCACGACGTACCAGGGAGCGTGCTCGGTCGACGTGCGCTTCAACACGTCGGCGTACGCCTTCTGGTAGGCAGGCCACTGGCGGCGCGCCTCGATGTCCGACGGGTCGAACTTCCACCGCTTCTCCGGACGGTCCAGCCGCGCGGTGAGCCGGTTGAGCTGTTCCTCCGGCGAGATGTGCAGGAACACCTTCACGATGGCGGTGCCGCTGTCGGTCAGCTCCTTCTCGAACGCGTTGATCTGCGTGTAGCGCTGCCGTCGCTCAGCGGCGGGGAGCTGTCCGAGGACTCGCGGCACCAGGATGTCCTCGTAGTGCGAGCGGTCGAACACGCCGAGATGGCCCGGCGTCGGGAGCTTCTTGCGGATGCGCCACAGGAAATCGTGCTTGCGCTCGGCGGCCGTCGGCTTCTTGAACCCTGCGTACTGCACGCCCATCGGGTTCACCAGGCCGAGCACGTGGCCGACGGTGCCGCCCTTGCCGGACGTGTCCATGCCCTGCAACACCAACAGCACGCTGCGCGCACCGCCGCCGATCCCCTCCGCGTACAGCGCTTCCTGCAACCCGGCGAGCTGTTCCCCCGCGGACTCGAGTTTCTTGCCGCCCTTCGCCTTCTTCTCCGGCCCCACGGGCGACGAAGCCGGGTCCGGCAGCTCGTCGCCCGCCCGGAGCACGTCGCGGACCCGGTTTCCGTTCTCCTGCTTCTTCGCCATCTCGGGACGATAACCGCACCGGCCGCCGATCCCGGGGACTTCTCCGCCGGTGCGGTCGGGTGTCATCCGGTCGAGCGAGCCGCGCAGCGAATCGCCGGGCAGACCCCTCGATTGCGCAACGAACGACGGGGGAAAGCAACGTTTCCCGGCTGAACTCCCCGCGAACGGGCTCTAGCCTGAACGCATGACAGCGTCCGTCCAGCCTGCCGGCACCGCGCGTCCCACCTCCTCCGACGGCTTCATCGCGCTCGACGAGCAATGGAGCACGCACAACTACCATCCGCTGCCGGTCGTGATCGCCGAAGCCGAGGGCGCTTCGGTGACCGACGTCGCCGGCAAGTCCTATCTGGACTTCCTGGCCGGCTACTCCGCGCTCAACTTCGGCCACCGCAACCCCGAGCTGATCGCCGCCGCGACCGAGCAACTGGGCCGCGTCACGCTCACCTCGCGCGCGTTCCACCACGACCAGCTCGGCCTGTTCTGCCGCGAGCTGGCCGAGCTGACCGGCACCGAGACGGTGCTGCCGATGAACTCCGGGGCCGAGGCCGTGGAATCCGCGGTGAAGGTCGCGCGCAAGTGGGCGTACCAGGTCAAGGGCGTTCCGGCGGGCACGGCGGAAATCGTGGTCGCGGCGTCGAACTTCCACGGCCGCACCACCACCATCGTCTCATTCTCCGACGACGAAACCGCGCGCGCCGACTACGGGCCTTTCACGCCGGGCTTCGTCCAGGTGCCGTACGGCGACGCTGAAGCGTTGAAGGCGGCCATGACGCCGCGCACCGCAGCCGTGCTGATGGAGCCGATCCAGGGCGAGGCAGGCGTCGTCGTGCCGCCTGAAGGGTTCTTCGCCGCAGTACGACGGCTGTGCGACGAGAACAACGTGCTGATGATCGCCGACGAGATCCAGTCCGGTCTCGCACGCACCGGCACCGTGCTGGCGCTGGAGCACGAAGGCGTCCGCGCGGACCTGTGCACGCTGGGCAAGGCCCTCGGCGGCGGCATCGTCCCGGTGTCCGCAGTGGTCGGCAGCCGTGCCGTGCTGGGTGTGCTGAAGCCGGGCGAACACGGCTCGACCTTCGGCGGCAACCCGCTGGCTTGTGCCGTCGGCCGCGCCGTGGTGCGGATGCTGCAGACCGGCGAGTACCAGAAGCGGTCCACCGAGCTTGGCGCACACCTGCACGAGCGGCTGGCGAAGCTGGTCGGCGACGGCGTTTCGGAGGTGCGCGGACGCGGCCTGTGGGCGGGCGTCGACATCGCGCCGGACGGTCCGTCCGGGCGCGCGGCATCCGAGGCGTTGGCCGGGTTGGGCGTGCTGTGCAAGGAAACGCACGACCGCACGCTGCGCGTCGCGCCGCCGCTGGTGATCACCGAGGCCGAACTGGACCGCGGCATCGACGCGATCGCTCAGGTCGTGCGCGGCTGACTTGCCCGGTGACCGCCGTTTTCCGGGCGGCGGTCACCGGGTGGGCATCACCGCGACTGTCGACCCGTCCGGCGAGGCGGTCACGTCGATGCCGCGGCCGTACTCGTCCCGGACGGACGTGCTGAGGCTCCACGTGCCGTCGTTCTCCCGCAGCGCCACCGAAACCTTGTCGCGCGGGAAGCCGGGCATGCGCTCGTCCACCTTCGCGAGAATCGCGGGCAGCGCCTTCGGCGACAGGTCCGACAACGCGAACAGCGGCGCGCCCGGATCCGGCTGGATCGGCGAGGGCCGGTGCTCGACGAGACGTCCGCGATGCCAGTCGTAGTCGTCCGAAGTGCCCGAGCCAGGGCCGGGTACCTGGAACTCGACGTGGTCGGTACGGATGATCGCTTCGTACGCTTGCGGACGGCCGCTCGACTTGGTCAGCAGTGCGGCGACCTCCCGGAAACCGTTCTCGGTGAACGCATCCGCGGTGAGCGCCGGGACGCCCTTCGCGTCCGCGACCAGCTCGCGGTTGCTGTCCTTGCCCGACCGGACGGTCATCGTGATCCCGACGTCCTCGCGGCTGATGCGCACGCGCGCGTCCGCCGGGTCTCCCCCGAACCTCGCGACGAGGCCGGGTATCGCGGCGAAATTGACCTCGCTCGCGGCGAATTGCTTCTCCCGCGCGCTGGTGCTGCTGGAGTCGCGTTTGACCGTACCGCCGCGATAGCTGAGATACGCACCGGGAATTGTGGCGCGCACCTGGTCCGATTCCACTGTCAGGTCCTCGAAACGCTCGCTCTCGGCGGACAGTTTCGCCACGGCAGTACGCAAATCGTCCGCAGTGAACAGGTCCGGCGGGGAGAGCAGCTGGCCGAGGACGTCGTCGCGGATCGGCACCAGCAACGCCGACGCGATGACGAGCGTGCTCACTGCTGTCATCGCCAGCCGTCCGGCAGCATTCCCTAACCGCGCTTCAGGTTCCGGCGTCCGGTCCGCGCCGATGACGCCGACCTGCCACGGCCGGTCAGTCCACTCTCGCGGCGGGTCGGCGTCCACCACGACGACACCGGGATACCGCGGACTGTGCTTGACCACGACGACCGTGCCCGGCTGATACGCGACGGAACGGAGCGGATGGATCAGCTCCCGGGCGGGCGCCCGATACGCGGTCTCATTCGGCGGCGCGACGACGAGCTTCAGTTCGGTGACGTAGGCGTCGTTGATCCGCGTCCCGGTCGTTTTCAGGTGCTCGATCTTGGCGAGCGCGCGGTCGCCGTGCTGCTGGACGAAACGCATGCCCTGCGGAGAGGCGGTCCCGCGCAGCGAGCGGGCGCTGCTGCCGAGCGTCAGCACCAGGATGGTGAGCCCGAGACCGATCGATGCGGCCGCGAGGTACCAGCCGTAGCCGAGGACGAACCCGCCGACGATGCCCGCGATCGCGAGCCCGAGCGGCAGCGCGTACACCAGCCGCAGGAACCGGATCAGCCGGATCGCCGGAGACCGCCGCGGTTCTGGTGAATTGAGCACAATTGGTGTGTTTACTGCACTCCGCGCGAAGCCACCAGACGGGGTGCCCATTCAGGCCGACGTCACCTCGACGCCGCTCAGCCCGGTGTTGTCCTGCTGCTGCCCGTCGCCGCCCGGCACCGTGGGGATGTCGCCGGTGCTGAGGCCGGACAGATAAAGCCCGGCCTCGGCACCGGCTTCCGCGGACTGCCGCTTGCGGCGCGCGGTCTCGATCCTCGTCACCACGACCTCGCGGGCGCCGCCGGGCAGCTGAACCACCGCGTTCGCGCCGACCTGGACGGTGCCGTCGACGACCGTGCCGGTGACCACGACTCCGCGCGTCGGGATCTGGTAGATCTCGGAGATCCGGAACCGGAACGGGCCGGACGGAGTTTCAGCCGGACGGCGCGAGAACAGCGACATGGGACAAGCATCGCATCAGGGCGGTTACCCGGCTTTCACCGGCTGGCCGCCGCATGGACCGCCGCGGCCAGCCGGTCGTGCTCCGGATAGGACCAGGTCGCGGAGAACTGCCGCCGCGTGTACCCGAAAGCGATGCCGGTGCGCGGGTCCACGAAGGACTCGGAACCGGCGGATCCGTTGTGCCCGAACGCATTCGCGCTGAGGAACGGGTACCGCAGCCCCTTCGCCTGAAACCCGAGCGCGTACTGGCCCGCGTCGCCGGTCACCAGGTCGCGGCCGGTCGAATGGAGCATGGCGAACTCGCCGAGTGTGCCGGGTTCGAGCAGCGGCGGCCGTCCGTCCAAACCGGACACGGCAGCCGCGTACAACCCGGCCAGCCCGCGCGCGCTGCCGACCCCACCAGCGGAAACCTGGCCCAGCGCCCGCACCCGGCGAGTGTTGACGAACGCCACCTGATCGAGCGGCGGCGTCGAGTCGAGCCCGTAGCCGATGCCGCCCAGGCTGTGCGGTCCCGGAACGTACGGCTGGAACGCCGCCAGTTCCTCCGCACTCGCCTCCCCCGCCAGCACCTCGCGGTACCGGTGCTCTTCCCGCTCAGGCAGCCCGAGGTACAAGTCGAGTCCGTACGGCTCGCGCACCCTCTCCTCGAAGTGCTCCTGCACCGACCGCCCGGTGACCCGCCGAACGACCTCGGCAACAATCGAGAACCCGGCGAATCCGCTGTAACCGTACGCAGATCCCGGCCGCCAGAACGGCCGCTGCCCAGCCAACCTTCGAGCAATCACCCGATCGTCCGCAAGCTCCTCAGCTGAGA
>NZ_JBHRWI010000029.1:0-105207 GCF_042647905.1 Amycolatopsis halotolerans | reverse complement strand
GGTGGCTCAGCACGTCTCGCACCGTGATCCCGCCCTTGCCCGCGGCAGCGAACTCCGGCCAGTGGCGCGCGACCGGCTCGTCCAGGTCAAGAACGCCGTCCTGCACGAGCAGCGCCACCACCAGCGTCGTCGCGCCCTTGGTCGAGGAGTACACGCCAGTCAGCGTCTCGCCCGTGACGTCACCCGCCCAAAGATCAACCACCAGCCGCCTGCGCACGCGGACCGCCAACTGCACGCCCGCACTCGCCTCGGCCGACGCAGCGAACTCGTCGCGGACCGTCTCGAAGCCGTCCGCGACAGTCCCCTGGATTTCGATGTCCCCCATTGGTTCTTGTCCCTCCGATCGTCAGTTGTCGAAAGGAGGACCCACGCGCCGCCGTGAATGTGACTAGGCTTCGCTTCGTGACCGCTAGGCGGACTCTCGCGCTCTTCGCCGCGCTCTGCGCACTCGCCACGCTTGTGCTGGGACTGCTCGTCGCGCCCTACGCACCGGGCACTGTGGACCAATGGGCCGACAGGTCCGCCTCAACGCTGAGTCCGGGCTTGCTCAACGCGCTCGTGCTGCCCACCGAGCCGTACGTGCTCATTCCCGCCGTCGCCGTCATCGCCGGAATCTGCCTCTACCAACGCTCCCGGCGCGACGCTCTGCTCGCTGTAGCAGGCCCGTTCATCGCCATCGCCCTCAACAGCTGGGCGCTGAAACCCGTCTTCGACCGCTGGAAAGGCGGCACGCTCGTCTACCCGAGCGGCCACACCGTCAGCCTGGTGGCTGTGCTCACTGTGGTGGTGCTGCTGGTCCGCTTCAAGGCGATCGCCGTCACAGTGGGCGCGCTGCTGGTCGCTTGTGCCGCCGTTGGCATGATCGGCCTCGGCTACCACTACCTCACGGACATCGTCGGCGGCGTCTGCTTCGCCGCCGCAGTGGTCACCGCGCTGCGGGCGGCGCTGTCACCGCGTCGCGCGCCAGAGCCGTCAACCGGCTGATCGCGCGCAGGTACTTCTTGCGGTAGCCGCCGTTCAGCATCTCCTCGCCGAACAGCTCGGGCAGCGGCACGCCGGACACGACCACCGGGATCGCCCGGTCGTACAGCCGGTCCGCCAGCGCGACCAGCCGAAGCCCGACCATCTGGTCCGGCACCGGCGTCACGTGCTTGAGGTGCACCCGCCGCACCCCGGCGAGCAGCTTCCCGTACCGCGAGGGATGCAGGCGCTCGAGATGCGTCATCAGCGCGCTGAATTCGTCCACAGTGGACCCTTCGTGCGCGGCCGCCGAGGCGTCGATCTCGTCGTCACCGACCGGCGGCGGCGCGTCCGGCAGCCCGCGGTGCCGGTAGTCCGGCCCGTCGACCCGCACGACGCCGAACCGCCGCGACAACGCCTGGATCTCGCGCAGGAAGTCCTCCGCCGCGAACCGCCCCTCGCCGAGCTTGTCCGGCAACGTGTTGGAGGTCGCCGCGACGTAGACGCCCGCGTCGGTAAGTTCCTGCAGCAACCGGCTGACCAGCGTGGTGTCGCCGGGATCGTCGAGTTCGAACTCGTCGATCGCCAGCAGCCGATGCTCGGACAGCCGCGCGACCGCGTTGGCGAACCCCAGTGCGCCGACGAGGTGAGTCAGCTCGACGAACGTCCCGTACGCCTTGGGCCCCGGAGTCTCGTGCCAGGTCGAGGCGAGGAGGTGGGTCTTGCCGACGCCGAACCCGCCGTCGAGGTAGAGCCCCATCGGCCCGTCCGGAATCGCCGCCCCGCCGCCGAACAACGACCGCAGCCGCGACTTCTTGGCTTTCGCCGCGCCGATCCGCGAAGCGAACGCAGAACACGCCTCGACCGCGGCCGCCTGGCTGGGCTCGTCCGGGTTGGGAAGGTAAGTGGAAAACCGAGCCTCGCCAAACCGCGGCGGCGGCACGAGGGACGCGATCAGCTCGTCGGCCCCAAGCTCGGGAAACCGGTCGGTCAGCGCAGCGGCGGGCATGGTGGAGGAGCCTATCCGGCCTGCTCCGGCGGGCTCGGCTCGCCTCGACGTCGCCGGACGCGGCAAATCCCCCGGTCGGAGCCACTTTTGGCCGGGGATGGGGCGGGCAAGACGGGGTTCGTGTGGTGACTGTCACCGGGCCGCGTAGCTGGCCCGACACACCTGGTGAACCGGGCCGAGCGAGGTCGGCCATCGGCGCGCGAACCAGCAGCATTGCCGCCAGGCAGCCATCGCAAGGCGGGCTCGGACCCGCTGACCGCCGACCGAGTCCGCCGCGTAGCCGCGCGGATGGCCGACGGTGCGCACCGTCGGCCTGCCGTCAGCGACAGCCTCTGGTCGAGGCCGCACTAGCGCCATGCCGAGCCGAACTGGCCCTACGAGTCGTCGCCTGGCTGCGCCTCTTCGCCTGGCTGCGCTTCGTCGCCTGGCGGTGCGCTTCTTCGCCGCGAGTCATCTCCTGGCTGTCCCGTCCGCGCCACGCGCCGTCTTCAGACCGCCCCGCCTGCACTCGAAGGCCCGGGCGCAGTGCGGTGAGCCCGGCGAGCCACCGCCACCATCGCAGGACGGAAGTTCGGCCGCGGCCTCGCTGGCCGCTTGCCAACTCACCCATTCGAGGGATGCCGCGTGAGTTTTCGCCCGGTCGGGAGGTCCTTTCAGCGAGCACGTCTCCGGCGCCGCGGGCCGCTCGCGGTGACACTGGACGCGCTATGTCCGCATACAGGGAGCGAGGAACCATGCCGACCCCGAACCGGCCCGATGCGCCGACCGCTGTTCCGTCTGCCGCGCTGACTTCGGTCGAGCAGACGGACACCGCTGGGCGCACCACGATTTCGTCGCTGGTCGTGCAGAAGATCGCGGCGCTTTCGGCGCGCGAGGTCGCCGGCGTGCACGCGCTCGGCGGCGGGGTCTCGCGGGCGATCGGGGCCATCCGGGACCGCATCCCGGGCTCGGGCGCGACCTCCACTGCGGGAGTCTCCGTGGAGGTCGGCGAGAAGCAGGCCGCGATCGACCTCGACGTCGTCGTCGAATACGGCGCGCGCATCGCGGAGGTCGCCCGCGACGTGCGGCGCAACGTCATCACCGCGGTCGAGCAGATCACCGCGCTCGAGGTGATCGAGGTCAACATCTCGGTCAACGACATCCACCTGCCCGGCGAGGAGGACGAACCCGAGTCGAGCAGGGTCGAGTGACCAGTCAGTCGCCAGTGCGTCGGCGCAGCCCTGTTGTCCCGCGGACTCGACACCTCGTCGGTCCTGGCGGCCCAGGTGCGCCAGCGCTCCGGCACTGACGCCGAAACGCTTCGGACCGCAGCGTGCCGACGCCAGCTAGACAGGGCGAACGGCCTAGCGACAGCTCCGGAATCCCGAAGCGCCGCGCAAGCCGCTGCCGCGACGGCCACGAACGCACCGTCGTGCCAGTCACGGAACCGCTAACCGCACCAACTGCCAGTCCAAGGACCACAGCACCTCAGATCAGGCAGCACAACCAACGCAGCACGCAATCCCAGGAGGGCGCACGTTGAACGCAACGCAGACCGGGATCCTCGCCGGGCTGATTCTCGGCCTGGCCGCCACTCAGGGGTTCACCGCCTTTCTGGTGACCTTCGCGGTCGGCATCATCGGGCTCGTGGTCGGCCGGGTCCTCGACGGCGAACTCGACCTCGGCGACCTGTTCGGGAAGGGCCGAGACAAGTGACCAGGGCGGTCGAGGCAGGGCCGTCCCGCAGCGATCTTCCGGAACCCGCCGAGCGCGGTTCGCTGACCATCGCCCAGGCCGTGGTGCGCAAGGTCGCGCAGCACGCCGCCGACCAGGTGCCCGGGACGATGTTCACCGAGCGCCGCGTCGCGGGCGTCAGCACCGGGACTTCCGGTGCGTCCGCGAAGGTCGGCGGATCGGACAACGACGTGGAGCTGTCCCTCGATCTCGCGCTGCGCTATCCGGCCCCGGTGCGGGAAGTGACCGGGCAGGTGCGCGCCAAGGTCGTCGAAGAGGTCGAACGCATCACCTCCTATCACGTGCGTTCGGTCGCGGTGACGGTCACCGCGCTGCTGCCGGACGTGCCGCCGAGGGTGCGATGATGCGCGTCCTCGTCCGTCTTCTGTCCACGTTGCTCGGTCTGGCCGTCGCCGCCGGCGGCGCGTTGCTGGCGCTCGAGGTCGGCTGGGCCTGGTGGCAGCCCGGCAAGGAGCCGCTGCTCGTGCCGTGGCCGCGGTGGAAGACCGCGATCGCCGAGCTGGACTGGACCAGCACGCCGGTGCGGATCGCCGCCGGGATCGCGGTGCTCGCCGGGCTCGTGCTTCTGTTGCTGGCGCTCGGTGCGGGCGACCGCGCGGTGCGGATGACCGATCCCGCCGACGGCATCACGGTGAGCACCTCGCCGCGGGCGCTCGCGCGGTTGGTCGGGCTGGCGGTGCGCGCGGAGGACAACGTGCGCGGCGCGTCCGTGACCGCCAGCTCTCGCAGGGTGCGCGTGCGCGCGACGAGCCGTCTCGAAAACGAGGAACAGCTGCGGCCGCGACTGTTGGAGACCGTTTCCGGGGTGCTGGACGATCTCCCGTTGCAGCGCCGCCCGAAGGTGTCTGTGGTCGTCGACTCTCCGAAGGACCGGTGATGAGTGCTTCTGCGGCGCGTCGCGCGCAAGGTCGTTCGCACGGTGCCGAGCGCACGCTGACCTCCCTGGTCGGCGTGCTCGGGCTGCTGGCTGGTGCCGGTGCGCTGGTCGTCGGCATGGGGTGGCTCGGGCAGTTCCGCGGGCACCGGCCGGTGCTCGACCCGATCGCGGTCGGCTGGCTTGGCGACCACGTGCTGTACGCGCGGATCGGCGCGCTCGTGCTCGGGGTGCTGCTGCTGGTGTTCGGGCTGTGGTGGTTTTTCCGTTCGCTGCGCCCGGAACGCCGTCCGGACCTGAAGCTCGACGAGACGATCGGCTCGGAGCTGACCGTCACCGCCGGGGCGCTGGCCGGGGCCGTGCAAACGGATGTGGAGAGCGTTGACGGGGTCACCCGGGCCCGGGTCCGATCGGTGGGCACGGTGGCTGAACCGGCGTTGCGGATCACGCTCTGGCTGGCCGAGGGCACGGAAGTCCGGCGGGTATGGGAAGACCTCGACTCGTACGTGCTGACCAGGGCCAGGGAATCGCTCGGCGTCGAGACGCTGCCGACCGCGGTGCGGCTCGAACTCGACACGGCCGGCTCGGCACGCGTGCGCTGATCCCGCGTTTCGCCCAGAATGCCCGCATGGCCCTCCCTGTGCAGGCACCGATCAAGCCCATGCTGGCGAAACCGGCGAAAGCGATCCCCGATTCCGGCGGCCTGCTGTTCGAGCCGAAGTGGGACGGGTTCCGCTGCCTGGTTTTCCGCGACGGCGACGAGATCACCCTGCAGTCGCGCGCGGAAAAGCCGCTGAACCGGTATTTCCCGGAGGTGCTCGCCGCGCTGCGGGAATCCTTGCCGGAGCGGGTCGTGCTCGACGGCGAACTCGTGGTGGCCCGCGACGGCAAGCTCGATTTCGACGCGCTGACCGAGCGCATCCACCCGGCGGAGAGCCGTGTGCAGCTGCTCGCCGAGCAGTCGCCCGCGCAGTTCGTGGCTTTCGACGTGCTCGCGCTGGGCGACGAGTCGTTTGTGGACGAGCCGTTCTCGGCACGCCGCGAACGACTCGAGTCGCTCCCGGGCATCGCGCTGACGCCGGCGACGACGGATCCGGAGACCGCGCGGCACTGGTTCGAGCTGTTCGAAGGAGCCGGGCTGGACGGCGTGATCGGCAAGCCGCTGGGCGAGCCGTACTCGCCGGGCAAGCGGGTTCTGTTCAAGTACAAGCATTCCCGCACCGCGGACTGCGTGCTGGCGGGCCTGCGCTGGCACGTGGACGGCGAACCGGGCGAGGCGGTCGGCTCGTTCTTGCTGGGCCTGTACGACGACAACGGGCTGCTGCACCACGTCGGCGTGGTCGGTTCGTTCCCGGTCGCGCGTCGCCGCGAGCTGGCGCAGGAGCTGGCTCCGCTGATCACTGACGGCGAAGGACATCCGTGGCTGGGCGACGCGGTCCGCGAGGGACAGCGGATCCCGGGCGGCATCACGCGCTGGCGGTCGAAGGAACAGCCGTGGGTGCCGTTGCGGCTGGAGCGCGTGGTGGAGGTTTCGTACGAGCACACGGAGGGCGGCTATCCGTCGCGCTTCCGGCACACCGCCCAGTTCGCGCGCTGGCGGCCGGACCGGGAGCCGTCGTCGTGCGGCTACTCGCAGCTGGACGAGCCGGCGCGCTACGACCTGTCTGCGGTGTTCCGGGGCGAGGTCGTGCGGACCCGCTGACCGGGCCGCCCGGACCGGCGCGAGCCGGACACGCCGCAGGACCCGCTCACTGGCTTCCCACACCAGGCGTGCCAAGCTCGTCCGAGAGTTCCGCCGAGCAGACGTGAGGATCAGCCCGTGCACCGCCGTTCCCCCAGCCGTTCCCGTTCGCGCGCCCGGCTGGTGGCGGCGACGCTGGGAGTGCTCCTGCTGGCCGGCTGCACCAGCGGGCCCTCCGTGCGGCCCGCGGTGATCGACAACGACGGGCGCGCTACCACCGCGCCGCCCCCGAGCGCCGCCGCGGTGCCGCTGCCGCCGCTGGCCGAGCCCAAGAAGTCCAATGTGCGATGGGCCAACTGCGACGCGGACACCCGGCAGCGGATGGCCGCTCCGGCGCTGCCCGATTCGCTGCACGTCAGCTGCGCGCGCCTGACCTCCCCGCTCGACGCTCCCGACGACTCCCAGCATCTGCTCGCCCGCGTCCTCGTGCTCAAGGCAGGCGACGGCCCGATCCCGCTCGTGGTGGTCAACGACATCGGCGGCGAGCCGGGGTCGCTGTTCGCCGCGCGCCTGGCGACGAAACTGCCGCCGGAGTTCCTCAAGAAGTTCTCGCTGATCGGCGTGGACCGGCGCGGCACCGGGCTGTCCGGCGGAGTGCAGTGCGTGCCGCTGGAGGTGCGTTCCGACCTGCTGGGCGCGGACCCGGCCGAGGGCGGCCTCGGCGAGGTGCTCGACGCGGCCCGCCGGGCCGGTCAGCAGTGCGCTCTCGATCTCGACACCGCGCAGACCGCGCTGGACAGCTGGCGCACCGCCGGAGACCTCGACCAGCTGCGCAAACAGTTGGGCCTGGACCGGCTGAACGCGCTCGGCCGCGGCGACGGTTCGAAGGTGCTTTCGGAGTACGCCGTGCGCTATCCGGCGCAGGTGGGCCGCATGGTGCTGGACGGCATCCCGGACCCGGGCGCTGACCGAGCGGCCGTGCTCGACGCGGTCGCCGCTGGCGCCCAGTCGACGTTCGACGCCTTCTCCGCCGACTGCGCCGCCCGCAACTGTCCGATGGGCGATGCGAAAGCCGCGCTGAAGACGGTGACCGACCGGCTCCGTACGTCCCCTGTGGACACTGACGATGGCGTGACGATGAGCCCGGGCGTGGCGACCTACGCGGTGTACCAAGGACTCGCCGACCGTTCGAACTGGCCAGCTCTCGCCGACGCGCTGAACGCCGCGAAGAACGGCGACATCACCGCACTGGCCGGCTTCGCGAATCCGATCGTCGCGGACATCCGCGGACGCACGTCGCGCATCGGCGGCACCATCGCGACCCGCTGCAACGACTCGACCACCCGGCTGCCCGCCGATCAACTGGACCGCGCCGCGTCGGCGATGCGCGCGAAATACCCGCAGTTCGGCGCGGCGGTCGCTCAGGAACTCGCCTGGTGCGGCGCTTGGCCGGTCCGCCGCGAGGCGCTGCCGCCCGCCGGTGCGCCCGGCGCCCCGCCCATCCTGGTGGCCGCCACCGCCACCGACCCGGTGACGCCGCAGATCGGCACCACCCGGGCCGCAGACCAGATGCCCAGTGCCGTGACTGTCACCTGGCAGGGTGTCGCGCACGGCGCGGTCGGCCAGTCCCCCTGCGTCACCTCCGCCGCGCAATCCTTCCTGATCGACGGCAAGATCCCGGACAACGGCACCCTCTGCCCAGCCTAGGGATCGATCGCTCTTCCGCCGGTGCCCCGCGGTTTCCGCGACGCAGTTGCCGAGCGATGCCATCCGACCGAGACAGCGCCGCCGTCCAAGGCGCAACATCCGGCCGAGTCGTTCGCCCCGCTGTGGTCTGAGGTGGCGGGACCGGGGCTGCCCCGCCGAAGTCGTTTCGAACACCTCACCAGTATCTCGAACACTTGTTCGAGAGCGCATCACTCAACCCGGCTGGATTACCTCACCCACCCGAGAACGCGGATCTCACCGCGAGTGCCGAAAACCCGGCAGCGCGCCGAATTCCGCCACTCGCAGCCGGGAACCCGGCAAGCCAAGGCCGCCCCAGGGCCCGACCGTCCTAACGGGACACAGCAGGACTGGCAGCCGCCCAGGCCGCCTCGATCATCCGGAACACCTCGTCCACCGCGGCCTCCGGATCAGCCGCCTCGCGGGCCACCGAATAGGCGTCGACCACGAACCGGGCGATCGCGCGGCACGCCGTCGGAGTCCGCCCGAGCCCGGGATCGGCCGCCATCGCCGCCGCCAGCGACTCCGCGTGCCGCAGCCGCATCGAATCCTCGTACTCCCGCAGCGCGGGCGATCCGTCGATCATCCGCCAGACCGGCGCGACGCTGTCCGCCGTGCAATGCCGCACCAGCGCCTGGATCTCGCCTCGCAACACCGGGATCAGCGGCTCCGCGGGCTCCCGCCCCTCGACTGCTCCCCGGAGGTTCTCCTCGAAGTTCGAGTCCTGCTCGAAGACCAGCGCTTCCTTCGAGGCGAAGTGCGAGAAGACCGTGGTCACCGCGACATCGGCCTCGGCCGCGATGTCCCGGATGCCCACCTCGTCGTACCCGCGCTCGAGGAACAGCCGAAGCGCGGTGTCGGCGATCTTCTGGCGGGTCGCAGCCTTCTTGCGCTCGCGCCGCCCGGACGGCTCAGTCATCCGCGGATGCTATCAGCCACAAAACCTGGCCGATCACCAAAAGCTAACAGTTAGCTTTTAATCGGGCGGGGAGCTACTGCCGGTACCCCTCGACCTCGCCCACCGACCGCACCGAAGCCTCGTCGGGGTCGTCGTCGAACTCGACGCGGGCCCGCCGCTGCCGCAGAAGGTCCCAGCACTGGTCGAGCTCCTCTTCGGCCCGGCGCAACCGCTCGCGGTCGTCCGAGGACAACCCGACCCCGATCGCCCGGTCGCGCAGTTCCTTCTCCTCCGCGATCAGCTCGTCGATCCGCCCCAAGATCCCGTCAGCCACATCAACCTCCAAGACAGCGTCGGACACCCACCAGGACGCTACCGCGCCCCGGGGAATTCCCCACCCGGCTCGTTCGTTGAACCACCCATGAGCACAGTGGAACTGACGGCGGACAACTTCGACCAGACCGTGACCGACAACGAGTTCGTGCTGATCGACTTCTGGGCAAGCTGGTGCGGCCCGTGCCGCCAGTTCGCGCCGGTGTTCGAGAAGGCGTCGGAAAAGCACGGCGACATCGCCTTCACGAAGGTGGACACCGAAGCCGAGCAGCAGCTCGCCGCGGCGTTCAACATCCGCTCGATCCCGACGCTCGCCGTGATCCGCGACAAGACCCTCATCTACTCCCAGCCGGGCGCCCTTCCGGAAGCCGCGCTGGAGGACCTCATCCGCCAGGCCCGCGAGGTCGACATGGACGAGGTGCGCAAGGCCGCCGCCGCGCAAGAAGCCGAGCAGGCCTGAGCCCAGCCACCGCAGGCGCACTACCCGGGGAAACACGAAGGCCCGGCACCCACCAGGGTGCCGGGCCTTCGCGGTGATTCAGGACCGGGTGACGAGCCCGCGCAGGAAGAACGCGAGGTTCGCCGGCCGCTCGGCCAGCCGCCGCATGAAGTAGCCGTACCACTCGTCGCCGCAGGGCACGTACACGCGCATCGTCTCGCCTTCGCCGGCGAGCCGCTTCTGCTCCTCGGGCCGGATGCCGTACAGCATCTGGTACTCGTGGTCGCCGGTCGCGCGCCCGGCGTCGGCCGCGAGCTTGCCAGCGATCGCGATCATCCGCGGGTCGTGCGAGGCCACCATCGGGTAGCCCTTGCCCTCCATCAGGACGCGCAGGCAGCGCACGTAGGACTTGTCCACTTCGGACTTGTCCTGGAACGCCACCGATTCCGGCTCGGCGTAAGCGCCCTTGCACAGCCGCACGCGCGACCCGGGACCGGACAGCTCGCGGCAGTCCTGCTCGGTGCGGTGCAGGTAGGCCTGCAGCACCGCGCCCACCCACGGGTACTCGGCGCGCAGCTCGCGGAGGATGCCGAGCGTCGAGTCCGTGGTGGTGTGGTCCTCCATGTCGAGCGTCACCGTCGCGCCGACCGCGTCGGCCGCCGCGCAGATCTTCCGCGCGTTCTCGAGCGCGACGCCTTCGCCGTCGCCCGGCAGGAACTGCCCAACCGCGGACAGCTTCACCGAGACATCCGCGCCCTTGGCGAGGCCCTGTTCGGACAGCGCCGTCAGCAACTCCTCGTACGCCTGCACCGTGGCGGTGGCCTGTGAGGCGTCGGTGGTGTCTTCGCCGAGGTGGTCGATGGTGATCTTCCGGCCGTCGGCGGCCAATTCCCGTGCGGCGCGCACGGCGTCGGCGGTAGCCGAGCCGGACACGAACCGGCGCACTACGGACCGGGTGACCGGTACCGCTTCGATCAGCGCACGCATCCGCTGCGAACGAGCGGCGGCGAGCAACGGGGCACGCAGCATGGCGGTGTCTCCTTCTCAGCCCTGGTGCGGGTAGCGCACGGAGGTCGGCGGCACGAACGTCTCCTTGATCGAGCGGGGGCTCGTCCAGCGGAGCAGGTTGAAGACCGAACCGGCCTTGTCGTTCGTGCCGGAGGCGCGCGCCCCGCCGAACGGCTGCTGGCCGACGACAGCGCCGGTCGGCTTGTCGTTGACGTAGAAGTTGCCCGCGGCGAACCGCAGCGCCTGAGACGCCTTCGCGACAGCCGTGCGGTCGTTCGCGATCACGGCGCCGGTCAGGGCGTACGAAGCGGTCTCGTCGACCAGGCGCAAAACTGAGTCGAACGCAGTGTCATCCCGGTCTTCGTACACGTACACCGACAGGATCGGGCCGAAGTACTCAGTGCTGAAGATTTCGTGCTTCGGGTTCGTCGACACGAGAACGGTCGGCTGCACGAAGTAGCCGACGCTGTCGTCCGCAGTGCCGCCGACGAGGATCTCGACCTCGCTGTCGTTCTTAACGCGCTCGAAGAGCGAGGCGTGCTTGTCGAAGGCGCGACGGTCGATCACGGCACCGCCGAAGTGCGACAGGTCAGTGACGTCGCCGTAGCTGAGCGCGGCGGTCTCGGAAGCAAGGCCGTCCTTCAGCTGCTCCCAGAGACTGCGCGGCACGTACGCACGCGAAGCGGCTGAGCACTTCTGGCCCTGGTACTCGAAGGCGCCGCGGACGAGCGCGGTGCGAAGCACGTCGATGTCGGCCGACGGGTGCGCGAGCACGAAGTCCTTGCCGCCGGTCTCGCCGACGAGACGCGGGTAGCTGCGGTAGCCGGCGATGTTCGCGCCGACAGTGCCCCACAGGTGCTGGAAGGTCGCGGTGGAGCCGGTGAAGTGGATGCCCGCAAGGTCGCGGTGCGTCAGCGCGACCTCGGAGACGGCCTTGCCGTCGCCCGGCAGCAGGTTGATCACGCCCGGCGGCATGCCGGCCTCTTCGAGCAGCCGCATGGTCAGGTGCGCGGCGAAGCTCTGCGTCGGCGACGGCTTCCACAGCACGGTGTTGCCCATCAGCGCGGGCGCAGTGGGCAGGTTGCCGGCGATGGCGGTGAAGTTGAAGGGCGTGATCGCGTACACGAAGCCCTCGAGCGGACGGTGCTCCATCCGGTTCCACACGCCCGGCGAGCTGACCGGCTGCTGGTCGAGGATGCTGCGGCCGAACTCGACGTTGAAGCGCCAGAAGTCGGCGAGCTCGCACGCGGAGTCGATCTCGGCCTGCGTAGCGGTCTTCGACTGGCCGAGCATGGTGGCCGCGTTCAGCGTCGCGCGCCACGGGCCGGTCAGCAGATCGGCGGCACGCAGCAGGATGGCCGCACGGTCGTCGTAAGACAGCGCGCGCCACTCCGGAGCGGCCTTCGAGGCAGCGGCGATCGCGTCAGTCGCGTCCTGCTTCGTGGCGCTCTGGATGGTGCCGAGGACGTGGCCGTGGTTGTGCGGCTGGACCACGTCGATCTTCTCGCCGCCGCCCGCGCGCTGCTCGCCGCCGACGGTGACCGTCAGGTCGACGGGACCGGCCTGACCCAGTTTCTTCAGCGCACCCTCCAGCTCGGCGCGCTCGGCGCTGCCCGGTGCGTACGTCAGCACCGGCTCGTTCTTCGGGGCGGGGGTCTGGGTCACGGCGTCCACGGCGGCTCCCTCGTTGGCTTACTCGTCGGTTGCCCGAAAGATAACGCTGCGCGGCGTTCAAGGGTTTGTTCAAGCGGCTAGAATCGCCCATATGGCTTTGTCCGATCGGCCTACGAGATGACGACCGCTGAGCCCTTCGCCGGTGCCTCGCTGCGGCACGTGCTCGCGACCCTCGGCGAACCGCTCGTGCGGGTGCTCGTCGCGCCGCGCGGACTGGGCGTTCCGGTACAGGACGTGGTGATCCTCGACCCCGAGGACCCGCCCGAACCCCACCCCGGCGACCTGGTCCTCGTGATCGGCGCGCGGGGCCGGTCCGCGGCCGCGGCGATCCGGGCGGCCGGACGCGCGGGAGCGGCCGCAGTGGCGGTGAAGGGCGAAGGCGGCACAGACGTCGCGGCCGACGCTGGCGTCGCGCTGCTGACGGTCGGCGCGGAAGCCCGGTGGGAGCAGGTCGAGGCCTTGGCGCGCGGGGTGGTCGACGCGGCCCGAGCGGGCGGCGAAGCGGAAACCGGCGAGGTGCTCGGCGACCTGTTCGCGCTGGCCCAGACGGTCGCGACGCTCACCGGTGGCCTGGTCAGCATTGAGGACACCGCGAGCCGCGTGCTGGCGTATTCAAGAGCCGGCGACGAGGTCGACGAGCTGCGGCGGTTGTCGATCTTGGGCCGTGAAGGACCGGAACGGTACCTCGCGATCCTCCGCGAATGGGGCGTCTACCAGCGGTTGCGGGCAGGCGAAGGAATCGTGCGCGTGGACGAACGCCCGGAGCTGGGAATTCGCCGCCGCATCGCCGCCGGAATTCACGCCGGGTCGCAGCCGCTCGGCACGATCTGGGTGCAGGAAGGCGCGCAGCCGCTGACCGAACAAGCCGAGGTCGCCCTGCTCGGCGCGAGCCGAACCCTTGCCCCGCAACTGATCCGCGCGCGAACCCTGCCCGATCCGCAACTGCGGCTGCGCGAGGATTTGCTGGCCGGGCTATTGGAAGGACGCGTCGACGCCGAATCTGTCGCGGACGACATCGGTGCCGATCCGGCGCGCCCTGCGCAGGTGTTGGCGTTCACGCTCTCCCGACAGGAGTCCGCCGCCGCTTCGAACCGGTTGCTGCGCCGGGCCGAACTGGTGCACCTGATCGCCGTGCACACGGCGGCCTACCGGCGGACCGCCCTCGTGAGCGTCCTCGGCGGCCGGGTGTACGCGTTGCTCCCGGATCTGCCGGAACACTCGGATGCCCCCGTGCTCGCGTTGGCGAAGGAAATCGTTGGTGCAGCGCGGAAACACCTCGACGCACCCGTCCGCGCCGCACTCGGCGGAATTGTGCCGCGACTGTCCGACGCGGCATTGTCGCGCGGCGATGCCGACCGAGTGCTGATGGCGATGACGCGCGGTCATTGGCCGTCCGACGTCGCGTCGCTGGCCGACGTCCGGGCCGATGTGCTGCTGTCGGAAGTGTTGTCCTACTTAGGAGATCAGCCCCGCCTGCGCGATCCCCGGCTCGCTGAACTGCGTGCCCACGACGCCGACCACGGCGACATTCTGGTGCCCGCGGTGCTGGCGTACCTGAACGCTTTCGGCGACGTCCGCACGGCCGCCCGCTCGCTCAACATCCACCCGAACACCGTGCGCTACCGGGTGCGCCGGGCGTCGGAGGTGTCCGGGATCGACCTGACTGATCCAGCTCAGCGGCTGCTCACCGAGTTGTTGCTGCGGCTGTAAAACCGGATGCCGAGGAGGTTCGTGATCGCTAAAGTGCCGTCGTGGACCTCTTCTTCCGCTCCTGGAACGCACTTCAGAA
This sequence comes from Amycolatopsis halotolerans, assembly GCF_042647905.1. Classification (NCBI taxonomy): domain Bacteria; kingdom Bacillati; phylum Actinomycetota; class Actinomycetes; order Pseudonocardiales; family Pseudonocardiaceae; genus Amycolatopsis; species Amycolatopsis halotolerans. Next base: position 91,083 of record NZ_JBHRWI010000029.1, on the reverse strand, counting down.
CGCCGTGAAATCGCTTGAAGGCGGGCAGTGGCTGGCCCCGTCGGGCTGCACCGGCTGGGTGGTGCAGGACCTGGTGTTCCACCTGGTCATCGACGCGCAGGACATCCTGATCACGCTCGCGACCCCCGCGGAAGGCGAGCCGACGCACACCGCCGCCCAATACTGGGAAATCGGCACCGACCTGCCGACCGGCATGGACGAAGAAGGCCTGTTCACCCGCCGCGCGGCGGTCAGCTACGGCACCACCGCCTGGCTGGCACACCACTTCGACGACCTGGCCCAGGCAGCCGGACGCGCCGCGAAACTGGCGGACCCGACGTCGAAGGTCGAAACCCGCGACTACGTGCTGACGGTCGCGGACTATTTCGAGACCTACGTCGTGGAAGCCACGCTGCACCACCTGGACCTGGTCATGCATCTGTCCGGAGTGGACGGTCCAGACACGGACTGCCTGGCAGCGACCCGCCGGACGGTGGAGACCGCGCTGGGTTCGCCCCTGCCGTCGGCACTGGACGACCAAAGCGCGCTCCTGATCGCGACCGGCCGCCGCGCCGCAACCGACGCCGAAAAGGCAGCGCTGGGGTCGTTGGCGGAGAAGTTGCCGATCGTCCTCGGCTAGACCGAAAGCCGTTCCGCCGCAGTCAACTCAGCAAGCGCGGCAAACGATTCGACGCGCGCGGCCGGATCGTAAGTACTGGTGCTGATGAGCAACTCGTCCGCCCCAGTCGCGGCGACCAGGTCATCGAGACGTTCGCCGACCTCGTCCGGAGTGCCGCTGATCTGCCCGGCCAGCGTGTCGTCGAGCCGACGGCGTTCCCGATCAGTCATCGGCAACGCCAAAATCTCGTCCGCGGGCGAAAGCGGCGGGAACACGCCATGACTGCGCGAGTACACAGTGGACCAAGCCTCGGGCACCAGCAACCGCCGAGCCTCCGCCGCGGTATCCGCCACCGCGACCGCTGTCGACACGACGACATAGGGATCGTCCACATCGGACCGGAACGCTTCGCGGTACCGCGAAATCGCCTCCGCCATCGCACGCTGACCGTGCGCAGGAGCGATCACCAGCGGCAACCCCAACGCCGCGGCGAGGTCCGCGCCCGCACCAGTCGCAAGCAGAAACACCGGCACCGACAACCCCTCGGCCGGGATCGCGTGCACCCCGTCGTGCTCGCCACGGAAGAACGCGAGAAGCTCGCGAACCTGGCCGTCGAAGCCGTCGGCCGCGTCCTTGCCCTGCCCGAGCGCGCGCCGCACCGGCTCGATGAACCCGACCGACCGCCCGATCCCGAGGTCGATCCGCTCCGGGAACAGGGACTCCAGAATCCCGAACTGCTCCGCAACCACGAGCGGCCGATGATTGGGCAACATCACGCCACCGGACCCGACCCGGATACGCGAAGTCGCAGCGGCGACGGCTGACGCGAGCACCGCAGGCGACGACCCGGCGACCCCAGGCACTCCATGGTGTTCGGAGACCCAAAACCGGTGGTAGCCAAGCTCCTCGATGTCACGCGCGAAGGCGACGGTGTCCCGGATCGCCTGCGCGGTCCCCCGCCCTCGCCGCACGGGCGACCGGTCCAGCACGGAAATCGGAACGTCCACGCTCAGGCCAACGCCCTCCGCACGGCCCGAATTCCCGCCCCGACCGTCCGTGAGGGCCACCTTCACGGACTCTGAGTCCCTCAGGGTTCCCCTCACGACCCGCCGCAGTCCGTGAGGGGCTCCTTCACGGAATCAGATTCCCTCAAGGAGCCCTTCACGGACCACCGCCACTCGCTCGCCGCCGCGATGCGCCCCAATGCCGCATTGGGTGCATCCCACGCACCCAATGTGGCGTTCGGTGCATCCAACGCACCCAATGCCACATTGGGGCGCTAGCCCCCTCACGAACCGCAGCCGATGCACCCAAATCGAGGCACCCACACCACCCCCGCACCCCGATACGAAGCCAAAAACGCGGACGGCGAGTGCTTGTCAAGGCATCTTTCCCGCCTTGACAAGCACTCGCCGTCCGTCGTCACAATCAGCTTCGGGGTGCCCCACGCAACCACCGGGCGCAATGTCGCCGCCAGGCGACGAGCCGCCCCTACGGCCTCCACCGCTCGCTGTAATCCGGATGCTCCGCATACGGCAACGCCAGCAACCGCAGCGTCAAACACCAGTTGGACCCAGCCTCATCCGCGGGCACATGACAGGTCTCGCACCAATACTCACTGCCGTACAACGGAAACCCGGGCACCTTCTCCGACACCGTGGTCCGATGGGCGAGCATGATCCGCCGAGTCGCCTCGATCTCGTTGATCATCTGATTGACCACGTCAAGCTCAAGATCGCCGAGCGAACGGACCCGCTCCTCCAGCCCGACCTTGGCCTCTCCGCGGTTGAGCGGCTCTCCGGCCTTGCCCTTCTGCACCGCCTGCATGATCAGCGCCTGCCGCTGTCCGACGCGCGCGGCGAGGAACGCGATCAGGTCGTCCACGACGTCTCCCTCCTCCGGGTCCCGGCCCCCTCCCGGCCCCGGCAATAGTCGCACCTCGACCCCGGCGCGTTACCAGTCAGCAGCGCACTCCATGGTAATCGACCTCGGAAAAATCGGTATGACCTGCGGAAACATCACAGAAATTCCCCGCGATGTTGATCACCCAGAGTGATCACGCCCGGCAACCGGACGATCACGCCTGGTCGGATCGGGCCTTGCTCGGCTGCACCCGCTTCGGTTCGCCGGGCATTTTCGGATAGTCCGGCGGGTACGGCAGTTCCGCACCTCCTAGGTCGCGGTCGTCGCGCTCGTACCACTCCAGCAGCGTCTCCAGCCCGAACGCCGTCTCGTCCATCGGCGCGTGCAGGTCGCCGCGCTCGGCGAGGAACTTGGGGACGGTCAGCACGTCGAAATCGTCCGGGTCGACGTCGGTCAGCAAATCCCAGGTCAGCGGCGTCGAGACGGTCGCGCGCGGGGTGCCGCGCACGGACCAGGACGACGCGACCGTCCGGTCTCGCGCCGCCTGGTTGTAGTCGAGGAAGACGCGGCCGCCGCGTTCCTCTTTCCACCAGGACACCGTCGCCTTGTCCGGGATCCGCCGTTCGACCTCGCGGCCGAGCGCGATCACCGCGTGCCGCACCGCGATGAAGTCCCATTCCGGGCGGATCCGGACGAGGACGTGCACGCCGCGGCCACCGGAGGTCTTCGGGTATCCGGTGAGCCCGGCGTCGGCGAGCACCTCGCGGACCACGCCGGCGACCTCGACCGCGTCGGCGAACCCGGCGCGTTCCGGCGGGTCGACGTCGATCCGCAGTTCGTCCGGATGGTCGACGTCGGACCGGCGCACCGGCCACGGGTGGAAGTCGAAGGTGCCGAGATTGGCCGCCCAGGCGAACACTGCGGGCTCGGTCGGGCAGACCTCGTCGGCGGTACGGCCGGACGGGAAGGCGATCCGCGCGGTTTCGAGCCAGTCCGGCGCGCCCTTGGGCACGCGCTTGGCGTAGAACCACTCGCCGGTTACACCGTCGACGTAGCGTTTCAGCGTGGTCGGCCGTTCGCCGATCGCCCGCAGCAACGGGTCGGCCACGGCGAGGTAGTACTCGACGACCTGCCGCTTGGTGATGCCGCGTTCGGGGAAATAGACCTTGTCCGGGCTCGACACCCGGACGGTGCGCTCCCCCACCTGGTATTCGACCGGATCGCCGTTTTTGGCCATGCGGCCACCGTAGCCGCGAGTGCCGTACCGTGGCGGGGTGTCCGGGAGAACCAAGCTGATCGTCGCCCTGGTCGTGCTAGCTCTTCTCGGCGCCGCCGCGCTGTGGCTGCCGATCCCGGGTCCGGCGCAGCTGCGCACCTGGGCCGCGGCGACCGGCTCGATGACTCCGCTGGTGCTCCTCGTGGCCTACTCGTTGCTCACCGTCGCGCCGATTCCGCGCACGGTGTTCAATCTGGCCGCCGGATTGCTCGTCGGGAGCGTCGCGGGAGTGCTGATCGCCTTGGCGGCCACCACGATCGCCGCCGCGCTGGCGTACGGGCTGGCCCGGCTGCTCGGCCGGGACCTGATCCTCCGGCACCTCCACCGCGCACCGGTGCGGGCCGTCAACGACCGGCTCTCCGACGGCGGCGTGCTCGCCATCACATCGCTGCGGTTGATCCCGGTCGTCCCGTTTTCGGTGATGAACTACCTGTGCGGCGTTTCGTCCGTGAAACTCCTTCCGTACCTTGCCGGAACGGCGCTCGGCAGCGTCCCCGGGACGATCGCGGTGGTGGTTTTCGCGGACGCGCTGACCGGCGACACGCCGCCCGCTTTGCTGGCCTGCTACGCGGTCTTCGCGGCGCTCGGCGCGGCAGGATTGGTGCGAGTGCTCAGGAAGCGCGTCCCAGCCGCCGAGCCGGAGGCTCCCGTGCCGTCGGCACCGGCTGGCTGACGGCGGGCAGGTACTTCCGACCGCTACACTCGTCCGGGTGCGCGAGGGGCATCCGTGCTGCGCACGAACACGATCACGGGACTTTCGTCAGGAGCGGGCGTCATCGACACCGGGCAGCTGATCGCGGGGCACTACCGCCTCGTCGAGCACATTGGTAGCGGTGCCATGGGCGTGGTGTGGCGTGCCGTCGACGTGCGCCTGGAGCGGTCCGTGGCGATCAAGCAGATCCTGCCGCAGCCGGGCGTCTCCGAGGCCGAACGCGACAACATGCGCCAGCGCGCCATGCGCGAGGCGAAGAACGCCGCCCGCTTCCAGCACCCCAACGCGATCGTCGTGTTCGACGTCGCCGAGCACGGCGGCGACCCGTGCCTGGTGATGGAGTACCTCAACGGCCCGAGCCTGTCCGCGGTGCTGTCCGAACAGGGCACGCTGCCGGTCGGCCAGGTCGCGCGGATCGGCGAGCAGGTCGCCGCGGCGCTCGTGGCCGCGCACCGCGCCGGGATCGTGCACCGGGACGTCAAGCCCGGCAACATCCTGATCGACGAAACCGGCACCGCGAAGATCACTGACTTCGGCATCTCCCGCGCAGCCGGCGACATGACGCTCACCCAGACCGGCCTCATCGGCGGCACCCCGGCATACCTCGCGCCGGAGCTGGCCCGCGGCGCCGACCCGGTGCCCAGCTCGGACGTCTTCGCCCTCGGCGCGACGCTGTACCAGGCGATCGAGGGACAGACGCCCTACGGCAACACCACCAACCAGCTCGCGCTGCTGTACGCGGCGGCGAACGGGCAGGTCAACCCGCCGACGCAGGCCGGCCCGGCGACCGCGTTGCTGATGAGCCTGCTGCGCAGCGAGGCTTCCGAACGGCCGAGCATGGCCGAGGCACGCGAGCGGCTTGCTTCGCTGGCGACCGGGGAACCGGCCGCGCCGCAGCAGTTGCTTTCGGGCAATCGCGGTCCGGGGAGCAACGGGTCTCGCCCGCCGTGGGCGCGTGCAGGTGCTCCGGCAGCTGCTGCCGCGCCCGCGCCGAAGGCTCCCTCAAACCCGCCGCGGACGCCGACTGCGGCGTTCATGCCGATGAACGCGCCTTCGCGTCCTGCTCCCCCGCCGAACACTCCGCCGCGTGCGCAGCCCGCGGTGCGGCCTTCGCCTACTGCTGCTGCACCGAATTACTCCGGTGCCGGGTCGGGGGCGCGGGTTTCGGCCGCTGCGGCACGGAAGAAGAAGCTGGCGTTCCTCGTCGGCGGGGCTGCGGCTGTTGTCGTGGTGGCGTTGGTGGTGTTCTTGGTGTTGAGCAGCAGCCGGGACAAGGGCGGGGCTTCGAACGCGCAGCAGCCACCGGCGTCGAGCTCCTCCGCTCCGGCGACTCCGTCGAGCACGCCGAGTTCGTCTGCGCCACCGGTCAAATCCAGCGGGACCGTGCAGTGGGGGCCAGCAGGCACCCAAGTCGTGAATTTCTACCAGAACGCCGGATCGTCCACTGCGTGGGCGATGCTGAGCCCGTCGGCACAGGCGGCCTTCGGCGATCAGACCGCTTTCGCCGCATATTGGGACCAGAACAAGCTAAGCGGCTACAAGGGCGCCAACGTTTACAAGCGCCAGAACAATCCTGACGGTTCCGCCGACGTCCAGATCACCCTCACTCCGGAGGGCGGTGCGCCGATGCAGAAGGTCGTGCAGGTCATCGCCGGGCAGGACGGCACATTGATGATCAACAGCGATCCCCGCCTCGGAGGCGGCGCGCCCGCGCAGTGACACTCGCCGCAGAGGTGGGTACGACGGGGCGAATAGCCTACCGTTGAGGCATGGCCGAGAACGGAGCTCTGCCGCCGGGCTGGAATCCTCGGTTCCACGAGGATCTGGTCGGGCTGGATCCGTACGACCCGGATGCCCGTGCGTTCGCCGCTCATCTCGACCGGATGGAGCGCACCGGGCCGACTTTCACCGTCGAGGCGTGCCTGGACCAGGTCGCCGACTTCGCCGAATCCAGCAACCGCACCGGCGGGCTCCGTTACTGGGTGTCCGCGCTGGTCGTGGTGCTGATCGTGCTGGGGCTGCTGGTCACCGCCTGGGACATCGCGCTGCACACGGTCGCTTTTCTCTCCAGGTAACGTGGGAAGGGTGAAAGGTATGAAACCCGTCGTCGGCACCACTCCCCGCGTGGTGAAGTCCGACCAGGAATGGCGGGAGCAGCTGGGCCCCGAAGAGTACGCGGTGCTCCGGCAAGCCGGCACCGAACGGCCGTTCACCGGCGAGTACACCGACACCAAGACCACCGGCGTGTACGAGTGCCGGGCTTGCGGCGCGGAGCTGTTCCGCAGCGACACGAAGTTCGAAAGCCACTGCGGCTGGCCGTCGTTCTACGACCCGGCGGACTCCGACGCGGTGCTGCTGCGCGAGGACCGCACCATGGGCATGCGGCGCATCGAGGTGCTGTGCGCCTCGTGCCACAGCCACCTCGGGCACGTGTTCGAGGGCGAGGGCTACGCCACTCCCACGGACCAGCGCTACTGCATCAACTCGATTTCCCTGAAGCTCGTCGAGGAATCCGGCGACTGACGCCCGGGTCCCCCAAGACCGCCCTTCCCGTCCCCGGGGAGGGCGGTCTTTCGTCCGGCGGCAACCCGCGCGGAGCAGGTAGCGTGGATTGTTCATCCGGAGGGGGTCCGTGATGGAGTGGACGATCGAACGCGCGATGCCGGCCGCGCTGATCCTGGTGCTGGCGCTGGTCTGCTGGTGGTTCGGGCTGCGGACCGCCGCCCGGTTGCGCCGCGGCAGGCATCCCGAAACCCGGCTGACGTCCGCGGCGCAGGTCGCGTTGCTGACCAACGGCCCGATCCGCGTCGCCGAAACGACGGTCGCTTCAATGCTGGAGCGGGAGCAGCTGCGGGCGGATTCCGTGGGACGGCTGTATCGCACGCCGGCCGAACCGTCCGACGATCTGAGCCGGGAAGCCGCTGAGCTGGCTGGCACGGGCGTCGGGATCGCGACGGTGCTGCGCGGTCTGGTCTGGGGCGACGCGGTCCGCGAGCTGGTCGACGACCTGACCAAGCGCGGTCTGCTCGTCGACGGCCAGGCGCTGCAACGGGTGTGGAAGTGGACTGCGCTCGAAGAAGCAGTGCTGGCGGCAGCCGGGGTGGCGGCGTTCGTCGGCGGGCTCAACGGCTTTGTACTGATCTCGGTTCTGCTGCCGGGGTGGTTCGCCTTTGCCGCGCTCTCCCGTCGCCGGGCGGCCAGGTGGGTCCGCCCGACCGACGCCGGGCGCGAGACGGTCGAAGCGGCGTGGCCGGACCAGAGTCTGATCAGCGGCTTGACCGGGAACGTCGCGGTCGGCGGGCTTTCGAATCATCCGGATCGCGAGCTGCGGGTCGCGCTGCTCCGCGGGCTCCCGGCGACCCGCCAGGCGCGGGCGGCCGTCGCGGGCACCGGCGTCGCGGGCGGGTTCTCCGGAGCGGCGGGGTACTGGGCCGCCGGGGCTGGCTGCGGATCGGGCTGCGGCGGCGGAGCGGGCTGCGGGTCCGGCTGCGGCGGTTCGGGGTGCGGATCCGGCTGCGGCAGCGGGTGCGGCGGGGGCTGCGGCGGCGGGAACAGCTGAGCCGGGGAACGAATCGGACAGCGGCTGCGTCAGTTCTGCCGACAGCCTCCGGCGACGGTCCGGTTAGGGTTCCGGCAAAGCGGAAAAGAGGGGGAAACCGTGGACGAACCGTGGGGCATTTCCGGCCCGCAATTCCTGCTGATCTTCGGCCTGGCGCTGGCCGTCGTGCTGCTGGTGCAGCTGAGCTGGCCGTCGATCGCGCGGAAGCGGCAGCGGGACGCGCCCGCCGTCGTCGAGGCACCGCCGCAGCCGGACGTCTACCAGCTCGCCTACCTGGCCGGCGGCGCGGATCGCACGGTCGACACCGCGATCGCGACCCTGCTGGAACAGGAACTCCTGCGGGTGAGCAGCAAGGGCAAACTGAGCGCGATCGGCAAGCGACCGTCTCGCAAGAGGCTGGAACGCGCGGTGCACGACGCCGCGAAGAGCGGCACCGCGACCGTTGCCATGGTGCGCAAGTCGCCGGTGGTCCGGCCGGAAGTCGAGAAGATCCGCGAGGACCTCGAGCGGCGCGGGCTGGTGACCGTCGTCGGCGACGGACTGGACGGCTTCCGCACCGGCGTTGTGGCGGCGTACGTGGCGCTGGTGCTGATCGGCGTCGTCCGCGCGGTCAACGGGGCACAGCTGGACCGGCCGATCGGCGGGTTGATCGGGCTGCTGGTCGTGGCCGGGATCCTGACGTTGATCGCGTTCACGTCCCGAAAGGGCAAGAAAACGTCCCAGGCGACCGACGCCGGCCACGCGGTCGTGGTGCGGGCCCGCGAAGACGCGAAAGCCGCGCAGGAACGGCCTGAGGAGTTCGCCTCCACGAGCCGCAACGGCGGCGGAACGTTGCTCGTCGGGGCCGCGGCAGTGGTCGCGCTCGGCGGGATCGCGCTGTACCCGGACGACGAGATGAGCACGGCGCTGCTCAGCGGCGGCGGGGGCGGCTGGACCGGAGGCGGCGGATCGAGCGGCGGATCGTCGTGCAGCAGTGGTTCCTCGTGCAGCAGCGGGTCTTCGTGCGGCGGAGGCAGCAGTTGCGGCGGCGGGGGCGGCTGCGGCGGATAGACGCAACGAACCGCGCGGTCCGGGCGTCAGCAGGGTATCCGGACCGAGGAGGGAGACGCCGTGCACGAGCCGTGGGGAATCTCCGGCCCGCAGTTCCTGGCGATCTACGGAGCGGCGCTGGCCTTGACGCTGGCAGTGCAGTTGGCCTGGCCGCGCGTCGGGCCGAGAGCGCCCGCGGACGTGCACCGGCCGCTCGACGTCTACCAGCTCGCCTATCTCGCCGGTGGGCACCATCGCACGGTCGACACGGCGATCGCGGCGCTGCTGGAGCACGGATTGCTGCGGGTCGACACCAGGGGTCAGCTCACCGCTGTCTCCGGAGCGCCGACAGGGCCGGTTGAGCAGGCGGTTTACGCAGCCGTACGGAAACGGCCGCAGACAACCGCGACGCTGCGCACGGCAGAGGCGGTCTCCGCGCCGGTGCGGAGCATCGGGAACGACCTCCGCCAGCGCGGTCTCGTCGCGGTTGCTTCCGCCCGCTTCGCGACGGGCGTGGTTCTCGTTTACATCGCCGTGCTCCTGGTCGGTCTGGCGCGCTGGGCGAACGGCTCTGCGCTGCACCGGCCGACAGGCGGGCTGACGGTGCTGCTGGCGGTCACTGCGATTCTCCTCGTACTGGCGGTGACCAGCCGCAAGCGGCCGAAGGTCCAGTTGACCAAGGCCGGGCGAGCGATGGTCGCGGCAGTTCGGACGGACCGGGCGGCCCAGCGGGCACAGGCCGGCGCGCTGCTCGTCGGTGCCGCTTCGCTGGTCGCACTGGGCGGGTTCGCGGTGTATCCGGACCATGCGACAAGCTTGGCGCTGAAGAGCGGTGCGGGAGGCTCGTCCGGCGGCGGATCGTCCTGCGGCGGTGGCGGCGGATGCGGAGGCGGAGGTGGGTGCGGTGGCTGACCGGCTGGGGATCGGCATCGGCTGGCGGCCGGAACTGGACCTGTCGATCGCGCGGCTGCCGGGCGTCGACTGGGTCGAGGTGGTCGCGGAGAACCTGCACGCCCCGCACCTGCCGGAAAGCCTGCTGGCGCTGAAGGATCGCGGGATGCCGGTGCTGCCGCACGCGGTGTCGCTGTCGCTGGGCGGGGCCGAGCCACTGGACACCACGCGGGTGGAACACCTGGCCGAGCTGGCCCGGGTCCTCGACGCGCCGCTGGTCAGCGACCACGTGTGCTTCGTCCGCGCGGGCGGGCTCGATTCCGGGCACCTGATGCCGCTGCCGCGCACGCGCGAGGCGCTGGACGTGCTGGTGGACAACGTCCGGCTCGCTCAGTCCATTGTGGACGTACCGCTGGCGCTGGAGAACATCGCCGCGCTGCTGGAATGGCCGGAAAGCGAGCTGTCCGAGGAACAATTCCTCACCGAGCTGACCGAACGGACCGGCTGTCTGCTGATCATCGACGTGGCGAACCTGTACGCGAACGCGCGCAATGTGGGTACCGATCCGGTGGCGTTCCTGGACGGGATTCCGTGGGAGCGGCTGGCTTACGTGCACATGGCCGGCGGCGTGGAGCGCGACGGGGTCTACCACGACACGCACGCGCATCCGGTGCTGCCGGAGGTGCTGGATCTGCTCGCCGAGCTGCGTCGGCGCACGGATCCGCCGGGTGTTCTTTTGGAGCGCGACGACGACTACCCCACCGATTCCGAGCTCGCTGCCGAACTGGTCGCGTTGCGGACCGCGGTGACGCTGTGAGCCGGGAAGAGTTGGCTGCTCGGCAGGCAGCGTTGCTGGACAGCCTGTTGACCGGAGCCGAAGCACCGTCCGGCTTCGATGCCTCGCGGTTGCGCATCGAGGCCGACGTGCTGCTCGCCAAGCGGCGGCGACTAGTGGCGTACCTGCGACCGGACCTGCCTGAGACGCTCGGCTCGCGGTATCGGCCGTTGTTCGACACCTACGCCGCGGAGCGGCCAAAGACGACTTCGATCCGGGCGCGGGAGTATGCCGACGCGTTCGCGGAGTGGCTGATCGCCCGCGGTGACCTGCCCAAACCCCGGCGCAGATGGTTCCGCCGCTGAGCCCGTTCCGGTTTTGTCGGTGGTGCTGGTTACGCTGACGACATGTCTGGTTACGGCAGTGTTGTCCAATCTCTGCCGGACCGGGAGGGAGGGAACCTGTCGTGAACGGATTCTGGGCTGCCTTGAGCCCGATCTATCTCGTCTACGCGGCCACCGCCGTGGGCGTGTTGAGCATTCTGGCCATGGGCAAGAACAACCTGGCCACGCAGGCGTCCGCGCCGGAGTCGGCCGCCGTGCCGCGCGATGCCTACGACGTCGCGTACTTGGCCGACGGGCGGCCTCGGGTGGTGGAAACCGCGATCGCGGCACTGCTCTCGCGCGGCCAACTGCAGGTCGGGCCGCTGGGCGAGGTCGCCGCCGCCGGCCCGCCACCGGCGTCGCCGCCGGTCGAGCAAGCCGTGCACCAGGCGGCCGGTCGAGGTCTCCTGGCGTCGTGGATCGCGCGGTCCTCGGCGGTCAAGGCTGCGATACGGACGCTCGAAACCGATCTGGTCCAGCGGCGGCTGGTCAGCCGGCGCAGGCCGTTGACGAGCCTCGGGTACACGCTGACCGCGATCGCCGTGGTCGTGCTGGCGATCGGCGTGGCGCGGCTGGTCTACGACGTCGGCCGGTCTCACCTGAACGTCATGGTGCTGCTTGTTTTCATCGAGACCGGGCTGACGCTCTGGCTCTGTCTGGTCGGCAGTCAGCGGATCACCAAGACGTTCGGCGAGCGGACGGTCAAGTCGCTGCCGCCGACGACCGCTGGGGCGACGGTGCTCGCCCAGGCCGAACAGCAGGGTGCTGGGGGCCGTGGTTCAGGACCGGCCGAGCTTGTCGCGCTGGGCGGGCTGGCGGCTTATCCGGACAAGCGGATCGCGGGAGGGCTTATGCCGATTTAGCCGGTGTGGCGCGCGCGGCGTTGGCTGGCGGGATTCGCGAGGCTGATGGTGCTCACGCGACTGGCGCGGTGTCTACAGGACTGGCGGTGCTTGCAGATCGGCGCGGTGCCCACCGGCCGGTGGCGCTGACGGGACTGGGTGCGCTCACGAGACCGGCGGTGCCCACCGGGCCGGTGCGACTCCCACCGTCCGGTGGCAACTCGCGGAACTGGTTGCGCTCACCGGACTGGCACGGCGCTCACGAAACGGCTGCGCTCGCGGGACCGACAGCGCTGGCGAAACCAGCTGCGCTCACGGAACTGGCTGCGGCACAACCGGCGACCACACCGCCGTATCCGCGCCAGGTTTGGGCGACGGGTGGTCCCAGTGCGGCGGCGCGCCCGGCAGTTCTCCGGCCATCCGAACCCGGGTCATCTGGCCGAAGTCGCTGTCGACCGTCTCGAGCACGTCCGTGTAGTCCACTTCGGACGGTGCCGGATCCTTGCGGCCCAAGGAATCCAGCCATCGTCCGGTGCCGGCGAGGGACAGGCGGGCGTGCCAGCTGCCGCCGTCGGTGACCGTGCGGCGGATTGCTGTCATGATCGCGGCGGCGGTCAGCCAGCCGGTCGCGTGGTCGAGTGCTTGTGCGGGCAGCGGTGCGGGAGCGTCGGTGGCGTATTCCTCGGCGATGCCGGACGACATCTGCACGAGGCTGTCGAAGCCGCGGCGGCGGGCCCACGGGCCGGTCCAGCCGTACGCCGAGATGTCCGCGATCACCAGGCCGGGGCGCAGTTCGGCGAGTTGTTCCGGGCCGAGGCCGATCCGGGCCAGCGCGCCGGGGCGGAACGACTGGACGAGGACGTCCGCGCGGGCGATGAGCTTCTTCAGCTTCGCGCGGCCGCCCTCGGTGTCGAGCGCGACGAAGGCGGAGCGTTTGCCCTGGCCGGTGTCCATGGTCAGCATGGGGATCCGCGGCAGGTGCGTGGCACCGACGTGCAGCACGTTCGCGCCGTGCGCGGCCAGCACACGGCCTGCGACGGGGCCGGCGAGCACGTGCGTCAGTTCCAGCACGCGGACGCCGCCCATCGGGCGGTCCGAGTCGAACAGCGTGCGCTTTGGCGCGTCGCCGATTCGATCCAGCTCGACCAGGGGCAGTTCCGCGACGGCCTGGCCTTGCGGGTGCGCCAGCCAGTCCTCGCGCGAGCGCATCAACGCTGCCGCGCCGCCCGCGGTCACCACGGCGGATTCGACCTCTGCCATCGATTTCGCGGCCACGGTCTTGGTCACGGCTTCGCGGGTCGCCGGGACGCCGAGCGCCCAGCAGACCGCCGCTTCATGCCGTGGGGTGTTGCAGTGCAGCTTGATCCAGCCGTCGGCGGCGCGGTAGTCGCCGGCGATGGGGCCCCACGGGCTCGGCGCGGGTTCGCCGTCGATGCGCAGCAGTTGCTCACTGCGGAACGCGGCCGCGGCGTGCCGGGTGTCGACCGACACGGTGCCGGGGTCGATGCCGCGCAGGCGCAGCAGTTCTCCGGCGGACAGCGTGGCCGCGGCGATGCTGGCGCTCGCCATGGCGGGGACCCGGAAGTGCCCGGGCAGCACGGATTCGTCGCCGGTCAAGGCCACGGCGGGCAGCGGTTCCCCGGCGAGCGACTGCCAGGCCCCGGCCAGTACGTCCTGCACCGGCGGTTACGGCAGAGCCGCGACGAGCTCGGCGGGCGGCACCTTCGTGCCGGTGTAGAACGGGATCTCGACGCGCACGTGGCGACGGGCCTCGGTGTTGCGCAGGTGGCGCATCAGGTCGACGATCCGGTGCAGTTCGTCGGCTTCGAAGGCGAGGATCCACTCGTAGTCGCCGAGCGCGAACGACGCGACGGTGTTGGCGCGCACGTCCGGGTAGTCCCGCGCCTCCTTGCCGTGGTCGGCCAGCATCTTGCGGCGGTCCTCGTCGGGCAGCAGGTACCAGTCGTAGGACCGGACGAACGGGTACACGCAGATGTACTTGCGCGCCTCCTCGCCGGCCAGGAACGCGGGCACGTGGCTCTTGTTGAACTCGGCGGGCCGGTGCAGCGCGGTCTGGCTCCAGACCGGCGTGGACGCGCGGCCGAGCGGCGTGCGCCGGAACCCGGTGTAGGCGGCCTGGACCTGCTCGATCTCCTCGGCGTGCCACCAGATCATGTAGTCCGCGTCGGCACGGAGGCCGGACACGTCGTACACGCCCCGGACGACGACGCCCTTGGCCTCGAGCCCGTCGAGGTACTCGGCCGTCTCGCGGCCCGCGGCGCCGCGGTCCTCCCCCAACTTCCCCGGTTCGATCCGGAAGACCGACCACGTGGTGTAGCGGATCGTGTCGTTGAGTTCGTTGTAATTCAGCCGCGCCATGACTCCATCCTGGCACTGTCGCCGCGGCGATCGCCATGGGGCTCCGTCACACGGAGAGCTGCTCCGCGGTCCGCCGGGCGGCGGCATCGGCCGTGGCCACGCAGGCCGGCAGCCCGACGCCGTGCAGCGTGGCGCCCGCCACGGCCAAGCCTGGGATGTCCGCCACCGCCGTCTCGATCCGCGTCACCCGCTCCAGGTGCCCGGTGCCGTATTGCGGGAGGCCGCCGCCCCAGCGCGTCACCAGGGTGTCGATCGGGGTCGCGGTGACCCCGGCGAGCCGGGAGAGGTTCGCGCGGACCGCCGCGACCAGCGCATCGTCGTCGCCGTTCAACGCGCCGGGCTCGCCGAATCGGCCGACGGAGCCGCGCACCAGCACCGGCCCGGAGCCGCCGAGGTGAGCCCACTTGTTCGACGAGAACGTGAACGCCTTGGACGCGTACGGCACGCCTTCCGCGTCCCGCTCCCCCGCGCCGATGAGGATTCCGGACGCCTCGGGCAGTTCAGTGCCCGGCGGGAACGCGAACGCGACGACCGCCATCGACGCCAGTTCGACCTCGCCGAACGCCGTCGAAGCCGCCGGGACCACGCCGTCGAGCAGCTTTCGCGCGGCCGGGGCGGGCACCGCGAGCAGCACCGCGTCAGCGTCGACGGGGCTGTCGGCGGGCGCGTGCGCGGGGGCGGCGGCGCCGAACTCCAGCCGCCAGCCGGACGGCGTCCGCGTCAGCGCGCGGACCGTCGACGAAGTGCGCAGTTCAGCTCCGGACAGCTCCAGCAGCCGATCGAGCAATCCTCGCAGGCCGCCGGTGAGACTGCCGAAAACCGGTGCGGTGCCTGGTGTTTTCGGCAGCAGCGAGGAAGCGGCCTCGGTGAGCGAACCCGCGCCGCCTTCGATCGCGTCGGCCAGGCCGGGCATCGTCGCGCGAAGGCCAAGACCGTCTGCCCCGCCTGCGTACACGCCGCCCAGCAGCGGGTCGACCAGCCGGTCCACCAGTTCGTCGCCGAACCGGGTTCGCAGCAGCGGTCCGAGCGGCACGTCGCCGTCGCCCAGCTCGACCGCGCCTAGCGAACGCTCCTTCTCGACCGCGCGCAGTCCGTCGTCAGACAGCACGCCTGCGACCGAATCAGCAGACGCCGGGACTCCCATCACCGTGCCGGGCGGCAAGCTCTGCACCGAACCGCCCGCGTGGATCTTGGCGCGCGCCTTCGTCGGATGCACCAGGCGATCGGCCAGCCCGACCTCATCGACCAGCGAAACCATCTCGGGCCGCCGGGCGAGGAATGCTTCGGCGCCGACGTCGTAGCTGACTCCGCCGACCTCAGCCGTGCGCAGCTTACCGCCGATCGCGTCCGTGCTCTCGAAAACAGTGATCGTGACCCGGTCGCCGAGCAGCCGGCGCAACCGGTACGCCGCGGCCAGCCCGGAGATCCCACCGCCGACGACCGCGACGTGCTTCACAGCGAGTGCACCAGGTCAACGACGCGCTTCAGCACCTCCGGGTCCACCCCCGGCAGGACGCCGTGGCCGAGGTTGAACACGTGCCCGCGAGCGGCGCGGCCCTCCTCGACGATCCGGCGCACCTCGGCCTCCAGCACCGGCCACGACGCGTACAGCAGCGCCGGGTCGAGGTTGCCCTGCACCGACACCTTGCCGCCGAGCCGGTGGACCGCGACGTCGAGCGGGATCCGCCAGTCGACGCCGACGACGTCCGCGCCCGCCTCGCGCATCGCGCCGAGCAGCTCGCCGGTGCCCACGCCGAAGTGGATCCGCGGCACGTCGTACTCGCCGGCCACGGCCAGCACCCGGGCCGAATGCGGCAGCACGAACTCGCGGTAGTCGCGCTCGGACAGCGCACCGGCCCACGAGTCGAACAGCTGCACCGCGTCCACGCCCGCGTCGAGCTGGGCGCGCAGGAACGTGGCGGCGATGTCGGCGAGGCGCGCGGCGAGGTCGTGCCAGACCTCGGGCTGCGAGTGCATCAGGGCTTTGGTGTGCTCGTGGTTGCGGCTCGGGCCGCCCTCGATCAGGTAGCTGGCCAGCGTGAACGGCGCTCCGGCGAACCCGATCAGCGGCGTTTCGCCGAGCCGGTCCACCAGCAGCCGGACGCCCTCGGCGACCTTCGCCACCTGCTCGGCTTCGAGCTTCGGCAGCGCGCGCACCGCCTCCGCGTCGCGGATGGGCGAGGCCACAACCGGGCCGGTGCCGGGAACGATGTCGATGTCGAGGCCGGCCGCCTTGAGCGGAACCACGATGTCGCTGAACAGGATCGCCGCGTCGACGCCGAGCCTGCGGACCGGCTGCATCGTGATCTCGGCGAGCATCTCCGGGTCGAAGCACGCGTCGAGCATCGGGACGCCCTCGCGCAGCGCGCGGTACTCCGGCAGCGAACGGCCGGCCTGGCGCATGAACCACACCGGGACGTGCGCGGGCCGCTCGCCGCGCGCGGCGGCGAGGAAAGCCGAGCCGGGCAGGGCGCGACGGGGCGAAACGGGCGGAGCGCCGACGGGCGCGGACGAAACCTGAGGCACGACCCCCATGGTCCCACGCGGTTCCGACAGTCGCGGGCCGCCCCGTGCCCAACGAGCCCGGACGCGGCTGCGGGCGGCCGCGGCTGCCGAGGGATCCCGCACGCCTCGGCACCGGATTCGGCATCGCTCGCCTGGCGCGAATGCCGTATTCGTTGCGCATTACGCACCCAACCTGGCATCGGGGCTTTCTTGGAGCGGATGCCGTGTCGACGGCGCCGGGTTCTTCCCTGGCCCCGCATAGGTCCGTGAAGGGCTCTTTGAGGGAATCTGATTCCTGTAAGGAGCCCTTCACGGACTTCCGCAGGGCCGGGTCCATCGGTTAGGGAGCCGCGCGGCCGTCGCAGCCCAGCCCGGTGCTCCGCATCGCGGTGGCAGAGCCGCATACAGCTGCCGATGAGAAGACGCCAATGTGGCGTTGGTTGCGCGATGCACCCGCCGCGACGTCGGGCGCGCGAGACGCAAGCCCAACTCGGCGTTGTGTGCGTCCGATGCAACCAAGTCGGTGTTGAGGACGTCCTCAACACCGACACACCACGGCCAGCCCGGCCGCCGCCCTGCGCACCCACGCACACTCGGCTCGCAGGACCCCGCCGAAGCAGCGGCAGGAGCACGCCGGGAACGGGCACGGCGAGAGAGACGGAGGGGCAGCCGGAGCCGTCCGCCGGGTCGCGGGTGGGTCTCGCTCGGCGCGCCTGCGTCCGCAACGGGGCGTCGCCGCCCTACAGTCGGTGCGTGACCGCGATGACGCCAGTGCCCGATCTCTTCCGCGAAGCCGTCGCGGCGCTGCAAGCCGTCCGGCCGCGCCCGGAGATCCGCCTGGAGACGATGCGCGCGCCGCAGCGGCTCGCGCCGTGGTCGTACGCGTTGAGCTGCGAGCTCTCCGGACCCGCCGACGTCGAGGCGTCCGGCAGGCTGGTCCTGCTGCACGACCCGGACGGCCAAGAGGGCTGGGACGGCGTGCTGCGGCTGGTCATGTACGTCCGCGCCGAGCTCGATCGCGAGCTGGCCACGGACCCGTTCCTTCCCGCGGTCGGCTGGTCGTGGCTGACCGACGCGCTGGAGGCCTCCGGCGCGTCGTGGAAGGCGCTCGGCGGCACTGTCACGGAGACCTCCTCGGCCCGCTTCGGCGACATCTCCGGCCCGGCCCGCACCGACGACCTCGAACTGCGGGCCTCCTGGACCCCGACCGACGCCGCGCTCGGCCCGCACGGGCTCGCGTTCTGCCAGGTGATGGCGAGCGTCGTGGGACTGCCTCCAGTGGGCGTCACGCTGTTTGAGCAGCGCCAAAGCTCCTGATTTCCTAAGTTCACCCGGTCGGGCAGCCTCTTCGCGGCGCTTGCACGCGCACGAACGCGCCTTCCCGGGCGGATTCGAGCCCTCCCGGCGCTCCGCCGGGATCTTCGGCGGGGCTTCACCGACGCCCGCCACCGACCGTCCAACGTGGACTCCGGCGGCCGCTGCTCCGGATGCCGCACGTTCGTGGCCGGGCGTGATCACAGCCAGTGAACCCCCGGTAACCAGCTCCGACGCGGTTCCCGGCCCCATTTCGGTGCCTCCGGCAGGACGCCGACGGCCGGGCAGCATGCAGGGCAAAACGTGAAAGAAAATGATCTTGCCCCGGCCGGAGCGCATTTCCGGGCCCGGGTCGCCGGGGCGGCGGCCCCGCTCCGGCAGCACCCGCAGGTGCACGGGCCATCTGCACGCCCGTTTCGATGCCGGTAACTCAGGTGCATCGCGGCCCGGTCGTCAGTCGTTAACAAGACTCCGATCGTTAGTCCGATCGTGTTACAACGACCTCGCTGAGTGACGAACTGTTTCGGATAGATACCCATTCGATCCCCCCGCAACGGCGTCCGGACGGCTACAGTGCCTGGGACGACACCACTTTCGGTCTAAAGCTGGCGCGGCTGAACGGCCGAAGGTCCCGGTGCCGGTCGGGGGGCACGACCGACTCCAGGGAGGTAGTGACGTGGCTACCGTCGGCTTATCTCAGGCCGTCCGATCCACGCCAGCCGGTGCTTTGCCGGCGAGCATGGTTCCGCACCCGCGGGAAGAGCTTTTTTCCGTGTTGGTGGTCGATGACCACCCGCTGTTGAGGGAGGCAATCGCAGCACGACTCGCACAGATGGGTGCGGGCACTGTCCACGAGGCCGCCACGGTGGCCGAGGCGAGGGCGCGAGCACAGGCCACCGGCCCGTGCGACCTGGCGATCCTCGATCTCGGACTGCCGGACGGCAGCGGCATCGAGCTGGTTACGGAACTCCGTAGCCACGGCTGGCCGCGCGTGGTGGTCCTGGCATCCTCCGACGACCCGTACGCGGTGCGCTCCGCGTTCCAGGCCGGAGCTCAGGCGTACCTGCTGAAGTCGGCGTCGCCGGTGGTAGTCACCGACGGCGTGCGCCGGGTTCTCGAAGGCGGCGTCTACGCCGACCCGAGCGTGGCCCCGGTCCTGGCGACCGGCACGCGAGTGGCGGGCACCGACAACACCCCGCGCGAGCTTTCCGCTCGCGAGGTGGAGGTGCTCCAGCTCGTCGCGGACGGGCAGTCGAACAAGGAGATCGGGGAGGAGCTTTCCCTCTCCGCGCTCACCGTCAAGTCCCACCTGTCCCGCATCGGGCGCAAGCTCGGCACGGGCGACCGGGCACAGATGGTCGCGCTGGCGATGCGAGCCGGCGTGATCCGCTGACGACGACGAACCACGCCCCTGCGGGGCGGGCGGACCAGGCGCGGTCCGCTCGTCCCGTAGGGTCGTCGGACATGGGAACTGCACAGGCGGACGGAGCCCGGACCGGAGACGAGACCACCGAGGACTCCGGAACGCCGGTGCTGCTCCGCGAACCGGCCGAGGGCACCCCACCGGTGGTGACCGATCCCGTCGCGCTCGCCGAGGCGTGCGCGCGGCTCGCCGCGGGCACGGGAGCCGTCGCCGTCGACACCGAACGGGCGTCGGGCTACCGGTACTGGCCCAAGGCCTATCTCGTCCAGCTGCGCCGCGAAGGCTCCGGCACGGTGCTGATCGACCCGATCGCGCTCGCCGACGACCTCGCCCCGCTGCGGGACGTCCTCAACGACACCGAATGGGTGCTGCACGCCGCGTCCCAGGACCTGCCGTGCCTGGCGGAACTGGACCTGCGGCCGCTGTCGCTCTTCGACACCGAACTGGCCGGACGGCTGGCCGGGTACGAACGCGTCGCGCTGGGCACGCTCGTGGAACTGCTGCTCGGGTACACGCTCGAAAAGGGGCACAGCGCCGCGGACTGGTCGAAGCGGCCGCTGCCGATCGACTGGCTCAACTACGCCGCCCTCGACGTCGAGCTGCTCAACGAACTGCGCGCGAAGCTCGAAACCGAGCTGGCGGCGCAGGGCAAGCTGGAGTGGGCGCAGCAGGAGTTCGAGGCGGTCCGCACCGCTCCCCCGCCCGCGCCGCGCGCCGAACCGTGGCGCCGGACGTCCGGGGTGCACAAGATCCGCAGCCCGCGCGGCCTCGCCGCGGTGCGGGAGATGTGGCAGGCCCGCGACGAACTGGCCCGCAAGCGCGACCGCGCGCCGAGCCGGATCCTGCCTGACAGCGCGATCGTCAACGCGGTGACCTCGGACCCGAAGACCGTCGAGGAACTGCAGGCGCTGCCGGTGTTCAGCGGACGCGTGCAGCGCAAGTACACCGCCAGCTGGCTGCGGCATTTGCAGGCGGCGAAAGCGCTGCCGGCGAGCGAACTGCCGAGCCCGAGCCAACCCAACGACGGTCCGCCGCCGGTGAACCGCTGGGCCGACAAAGACCCCGACGCCGCCGCCCGCCTGGCCGCCGCCCGAGCCGCACTGGCCGCGATCGCGGAGGACCGCAAGCTGCCGGTGGAGAACCTGCTGCTGCCGGATCTCGTCCGGCGCACCTGCTGGCGACCGCCAGCCGACCTCGCGGAAGACTCGGTGGCGGACACGCTGCGAGCAGGCGGGGCACGCCCGTGGCAAGTGGAGCTGACAGTCGCGGCGCTGAGCAAGGCGCTACACAGCACCGCTTCCGAATAACAAGCCGGTGGTCTAGACCTCAAGTCGAGGTTTAGACCTCCGGACGCGAGCCACGACTTCCGCAACCAGGCCCAGCCCTGACCGCTCACTTGCCCACCACGCGGGATCGCGCCGGCGTTTGGGGGCTGCCCGGCGTGACAGGCCGAAGGCCCCTCACGCCGGGCAGCCCCCAAACGCCGGCATAAAAGCGATCCCGCCCGCGGCGGCGAAGCCGACGCCAAAAACACAGCTTGGTGAGCTGACCTGCCAAATCAACCCCGCCAATCAACCCCGACCACGAACCGACCTGCGATAACCAAGCGACCGCCCCACCCCCGTAGCCGTCGTAACCACCGCAGGCACCAGATGCGCCACCGACGTCGTCTCCCGGCGCCCCACAACCGCGACCGCCGCAGTGACCCGACCGGAAGCGTCTCGGATCGGCGCCGCGACGGCTACTGCATCGTCGGCAAGCTGGCGATCCGCGACGCAGTAGCCAGTACGGGCGATCTCAGAGAGTTCGGCGCGCAGAGTCTCCGGGTCGGTCGTCGTGTGCTGAGTTTCCGCCGCAATCGGGCTAGTCAGCGCGGATTCGCGGGTGTCGGCGGCGGCGTGCGCGAGCAGCACCCGGCCGGTCGCGGTGGTGGTCGCGGGAAGGCGGCTGCCGGTCGTGGTGAGGATGCCGACTGAGCGGTGTCCGGCCAGCCGGGCCAGGAACACGACGTCCGTTCCGTCCAGCACCGAGAGGTGCACGTTTTCGCCGGTCGCGTCGAACAGGTCGCCCAGATACGGCAGGGCGATGTCGCGGATCGAGGCGCGGGCCAGCGAGAGCGAGCCGAGTTCCCACAGTTTCAGGCCGAGGTGATAGCCGCCGTGGTCGTCACGGGTGAGTGCTCCCCATTCGGCCAGTTCGCCGACCAGGCGGTGCGCGGTGCTCAAGGGCAGGCCCGCCGCCTGGGCGATCTCGGTCAGGGACAGCACGGGCGTCTGGGCGCTGAAGCAGTCCAACACCGACAGCAGCCGCGCCGCCGCGGTGGGTCTGGCTTCCATGTGGCGGAAGTCTGATTGAGGCGGGGCCGCGACGCAAGCGACACTGCGCACGTGGGTCGGCCAAGCGAGGAAAACACAGAACACAGCGAGTCGGTTTTGATCACGGGGGCGGGATCGGGTCTCGGGCTGGGAGCGGGATTGACGCTCGCGGCGCGCGGGCACCGGGTGTTCGCCACCGTCGAACGGGACGACCAGATCGAGCCGACGCGGGCGGCGTTCGCCGAGCGCGGGCTCGTCGCGGAAGTCTCCCGGCTTGATCTGCTCGACCCGGCTGATCGCGAAGCGGCTGCGGCGCTCGACGCGTCCGTTCTGCTCAACAATGCCGGATTCGGTGCCGAAGGGCCGCTTCTGCGCACGGATTCCGCAATGGTTCGGAAAACGTTCGAGGTCAACGTCTTCGGCACGCTCGAGTTGACGCGGCTGGTCGCCGACCGGCTCGTCGCGGGCGGGCGCGGCGGGCGGATCGTGTTCGTCACGTCGGTGGCGGGGCTGTTCGTCGCTCCCGGCGCGGGCGCGTACGGGGCCAGCAAGTTCGCCCTCGAAGCCATGGCGCAGGCGGTCCGTCAGGAACTGCGGCCGCACGGAATCGAGGTACGGGTGGTCGAGCCTGGGCCGTTTTCCACTGGGTTCAACGAGAAGCTCGTCGAGCACGCGCCTGCCTCGGACCACGACTTTTCGGATTTCCTCGCCATGCAGCGCGATCCGGCCCCGGCGGTCGAGGCGATCGCGCGGGTCGCGGTCGAATCCGGGCCGTACCGGACGATCGTCCCGGGCGAGTTCGGTGCGATCGTGCGCGAGCAGCAAGATCATCTGTGGGGCGAGACCGACCTTGTCGAACCGTGAGAAAGTGCGGTCGGCGCGACTGAAACAAGCACGAGACAGGAGCACATGACAGTGAAGATCGCGGTTCTCGGGGGCGGGCACGGTTCCTGGGCCACGGTGGCGGAACTCGCCGAGCACGGCCACGAAGTGCGCTGGTGGCGGCGGAACGCCGAGGCGTCGGAAGCGTTGCGCGCGACCGGGGCGGTGGGCGTCCGGGACTACCGGGGCTCCCGTTCGGTGCCGGTGGGCGACGGCGCCGGGGAGATCAACCCGGTGGCAGACCTCGCCGAGGCGGTGCGCGGCGCGGCTCTGATCGTGATCCCGCTGCCCTCGACCACGCACGACGACCTGGCTCCCCGGCTCGCCCCGCTGCTGACCGAAGGCCAGGTGGTCTTCCTGCCGCCGGGCACGTTCGGTTCGATGGTGTTCGCCAAGGCCGTCGCCTCGGCGGGCGGGAGTTCGGAGATCGCGTTCGCCGAAGCCGGGACGCTGCCCTACCTCGCGCGTCGTCATGGCGACGCCGAAGTGGTGATCAGCGGGTACGCGACCCGGCTGCCGACCGGTGTTTTCCCGTTGCGGCTGGCGGAAAGCGCGTTCAAGACGCTGCGCGAGGCGTACCCGAGCATCGAGGACGCGGGCGACGGGCTCAGCGGAGCGCTGATGAACGCGGGTCCGATCATCCATCCGCCGCTGATCACGATGAACGCCGGTCCGCTGGAGCATTTCGCCGCCTGGGACATTCACAACGAGGGCACGCAGCCGTCGATCCGGAGCGTCACCGACGCGCTGGACGCCGAGCGGGTCGCGCTGCGCGAAGCGTTCGGCTACGGCGCGCCGCACTTCCCGCTGGCCGATCACTACGCCACCGACGGCGAGGAGTGGATGTACGGCCGCTCGGCGCACGAGCGGCTGACCGACAGCGGCGACTGGCGCGAGAAGATCGACCTCCACACGCACCGCTACATGGTCGAGGACACCCGGCTCGGGCTGTCGCTGCTGGTGTCCGCGGGCCGTTGGGCCGGAGTGCCGACGCCGGTCGCGGAAGGGCTGCTGGCTTTGGGTTCTGCCATCACCGGCCGCGATTTCTACGCCGAGGGACGGACGTTCGAGAACCTCGGCCTGGCGGATCTCGACCGGGCTGGACTGGCCAAGCTGCTGCAGGACGGAGTCCAGTCGTGATCGCCATCGTCGGAGCCGGGCGGATGGGCGAGGGCATCGCGCTGGCCTTCCTCGCGGCGGGACATCCGGTGTTGCTCGCGGACGTCAAGGACCGCACCGAGGAAGAACGCCAACTCCGCCGCGACGAGGTCCGCAAGCGCCTCGCGGACCGGCTGCGCGCGATGTTCGGCCACGCCGACGCGCTGGAAAGCCTGACGCTGGGCGACCGTTCGGCGAAGGAACTCGCCTACGCGACCGTGGTGTTCGAGGCCGTGCCGGAGGTCATGGACGTCAAGCGCGAGGTGTTCGGCTGGCTCGGCTCGCAGGTGCCGGAGTCGGCGGTGCTGGCCTCGACGACGTCGACCTTCCTGGTCACGCAGATCGCGGAACTCGCCGACCGGCCGGAGCGGGTCGTCAACGCGCACTGGCTCAACCCGGCCGAGCTGATGCCGCTGGTCGAGGTCAGCCGGAGCGACGACACCGACCCGGCCGCGGTCGAGCGGCTCGTGGAGCTGCTGCGCGAAATCGGCAAGGTGCCGGTGGTGTGCGGGCCCGCCGCCGGGTACATCGTGCCGCGGCTGCAGGCGCTGCTGATGAACGAGGCCGCGCGGATGGTCGAGGAAGGGGTGGCCGGCGCCGCCGAGATCGACCTCGCGGTCCGCGCCGGGCTCGGGCCGCGGTTCTCGGTGCTGGGCCCGCTGGAATTCATCGACTGGGGCGGCGGGGACATCCTGTATTACGCCTCGCGCTACCTGACCGGGGAACTCGGCGAGCGGTTCCAGGCCCCCGCGATCGTCGAGGAGAACATGACCGGCCAGCGGCGAGGTCTCCAGGACGGGGCCGGGTTCTACCGCTTCGACGCGGCCGGGGTGCCGGACTACCGGGCGGCGCGGATCCGGGAGTTCGAGGAGATTTTCCGGCTGCGGGAACCGCATTTGCGGGACGGGACGCCGGTTCCGGAGCGTCCGCAGGAGTGACTTTTGGTTGGCGGCCGCGGGTTCAAGCCCGCGGCCGCCAGCACTCCTCAAGCCATCCGGCCGCCTGGGCGACGCGCGGATGGGCTTCGCCGAGGACTGCTTTGAGCCCGGCTGCCACGGATTCCAGCTCGGCCGCCGCATCTGCTCGGTCGCCTCGTTGGGCAGCGGCCCGGGCCAGCGTCGCGCGGAGGCCGAGCACCATCGGATGTCCCGCTGGCCAGGCACCGGCAGCCAGGACTGTCCGCGCTGAGTGTTCCGCTTCGTCCAGGTTTCCGCTCTCCACGCAGGCTCGCGCGAGCGCGGTGCGGATGATCAGCGCACCTCGGCCTCGCGCTTCGCCCAGTGTCTGGCGGAGCAGGTCGGCCGCCTCGCGCGCTTGCCCTGCCAGCAGGAGAACGGTTGCCAGCGACTCCCCCAGCTCTGGCCGCTTCTCGAACAGCTCGCGCATCGGAGCGATCGCCGCCTCCGGATCTCCGATTTCGGCTCGCACCACCAAGAGGAGCCCGCGGAGCGCGTCTCGTTGCTCGTCGGTCTCGCAGAGCGCTTCCTCATTTGACAGCAGTTGTTCGGCCATCTCGTAGCGGGCCAGCGCGCGCAGCATGGTGACCTTCCGGTGCCGTCCGGCTCTCGTCTGGGCGTGCGCCGGGCCGAGTTCGGCGGTGCAGTAGTCGACGTGCGCGTCGAGCACCGCGAGCGCGTCTTCGTACTGCGCTGCCACGCCATAGGCTTCCGCGAGGAGCAGTTGGGTCTTGAACGTCCCCGGCTGGCGCGCGCCCCACGTTTCCTCGAACAATTCCGCGGTGCGTTCCAGCAGCGGGATCGCCTCCGCCGGACGGCCCTGCGAAGTCTGGCAATACGCCAGATTCGCCCACGCGGCAAGGGTGTCCGGCCCACGCGGACCGAATTCTTCCGTCAACGCGGGCACGAGATCCGTGTAGTGCCGCTCCCCTGCCGCCCAGTCCTCGTTCTTGAGCAGTAACTGGCCCAGCAGGAGCCGCCGACGCAGGTTCGGCACGCTCTTCGGGTTACGCGCCTTCGCGAGGGCGGCCTGCAGCGCGGCGATCTCGTCAACCGGCTCTGGCTTGGTACGGAAGAGTCCCACCTGGACAGTCTGCCCGGCCCGGAGATTCAGTCCTTCTCAAGCCACCCAGAAACCTCGACGACATCCGGATGCTTCGGACCAAACGCCTCCGTCAACCCCGCCGCGACCGCCGCCAGTTCGCGGTCCGCCTCGGCATCCCGGCCGCGTTCCCGGGCCACCCGCGCCAAAGTCGCCCGGGCACCGAGCTTCAGCGGGTGTCCGTCCGGCAAGCCATCAGCCGCCGCGATTTCTCCGGCCAATGTTTCCGCCGCGTCGAGCTGGCCGCTTTCCAGGTACGCGCGGGCCAATTCCCCGGCCGGGCCCCACTGCTGCGCCGCCGGTTGCGCGGACAGCACGGCGCGGTACAACTCCGCCGCTTCCGCGGGTTCCCCGGCTCGCAGCAGCACCGCGGCGAGCACCTCGACGAACTCCGGAGTGCGGTACTGCTCGGCGAGTTCCCTCGCCTTGTACTGGACTGTCTTCGCCTCGCCCGCTTCCGCCCGAATCAGCAAGCCGACCGCGCGGGCACTATCGCGTTCGTAGTCGTCTCGCGGCTTACGGGACAGGCCGGAGTTCAACGAGCCAGCCTCGTCGTATCGCCCGAGTGTCCGCAGCACGCTCACCTTCCGGCGCGCGCCGGCGATGGTCAACTCGTGGTACTCGCCGAACTTGTCCACGCACGCGTTCAGATGCTTGCTCAGCACGGCCAGCGCCTCGTCGTACTCCCCGGAGAGCGAGTACATCTCCGACAGCATCAGCTGTGCCCGCAGGGTGGCCGGGTCGGCGGGACTGACGGCCTCGTAGATGTCCACTGTGGACTCCATCAGGTGCACCGCGTCCTCGGTCTGCCCCAGCGCGGCTTTCGCCGTCGCCAGGTTCAGCCACGCGCCCAGCGTGCCCGGGTGCTGATCGCCCTCGACGCGCACCTGGGCGTCGGCGAGTTCGGTGTAGTGCTCCTCCGCCGCGGGCCAGTCGCCGGTTTCCACCAGGAGAACGCCGATCCGGTGGCGCATCGCGAGGCTCTCCGGGGAATCCGGATCCGCGGCCTTCGCCAGTTTTTTGCGCAGCTTCGCGATTTCGGCTGCCGGGTTCGCCCGGAAAAGCGCCATTGCCGTCCCCCGTCCGGTTGGTGCGTTCCCGCCAGTGTGCCCCAGGCCACAAGACCCCGGGAGTGTGCCGTCTCCCACTCGACCGGGCCACTGCACTGGTTACCCACGGGTAACAAGGGCTAGGGTGCGGGACAGGAACACTCTCTACTTCAGGAGCATTCGTGGCCGCACCAGCAACGCCGCCGCTCGCGCCCACCGCGCGAGGGGTGCGCAATGTCGTCTTCGTCGAAGGGGTACGCACGCCCTTCGGCAAGGCGGGCGACAAGGGCATGTACGCCGGGACCCGGGCGGACGACCTCGTCGTCAACGCCATCCGCGAGCTGCTGCGGCGGCATCCGGAGCTGCCGCCCGAGCGTGTCGACGAGGTCGCGATCGCCGCGACGACGCAGATCGGCGACCAGGGCCTGACCATCGGCCGCACCGCCGCGCTCCTCGCCGGGCTGCCGAAGTCCGTGCCGGGCTTCGCGATCGACCGGATGTGCGCGGGCGCGATGACCGCGGTGACCACCACCGCGAGCGGGATCGGCTTCGGCGCGTACGACATCGCCATCGCGGGCGGCGTCGAGCACATGGGCCGCCACCCGATGGGCGAGGGCGTCGACCCGAACCCGCGGATCGTCGCGGACAAGCTGGTCGACCCGACGGCGCTCGTGATGGGCCAGACCGCGGAGAACCTGCACGACCGCTTCCCGGAGATCACCAAGGAGCGCACGGACGCGTTCGCCGCGCGCAGCCAGGAGCGCTACGCCGAGGCCGTGAAGACCGGCAAGATCGGTCCCGAGCTGGTTCCGGTGGCGACCAAGTCCAAAGTCCAATCAGCGGAGCGCAGCTCCTCCGTTGAGGGCGGCGGCGGGGGCATGGATGGACTCGGCTGGGGTCTCGCGACCGAGGACGAGCCGCCGCGCCCGAGCACGACCGTCGAGCAGCTGGCGAAGCTGAAGACGCCGTTCCGCCCGCACGGCCGGATCACCGCGGGCAACGCGGCCGGTCTCAACGACGGCGCCACCGCGGCGATCCTCGCCGACGAGGACACCGCGCGCGAGCTGGGTCTTCCGGTCGGGATGCGGCTGGTCGGCTACTCGTTCGCGGGCGTCGAGCCGGAGGTCATGGGCATCGGCCCGGTGCCGGCCACCGAGAAGCTCTTCAAGCGCACCGGTCTGTCCATTGAGGACATCGGCCTGTTCGAGATCAACGAGGCGTTCGCGGTGCAGGTGCTCGCGTTCCTCGACCACTTCGGCATCGCCGACGACGACCCGCGGGTCAACCAGTGGGGCGGCGCGATCGCCTGCGGCCACCCGCTGGCCTCGTCCGGCGTGCGGCTGATGACCCAGCTGTCGCGCCAGTTCGCCGAGCGCCCCGACGTGCGCTACGGCCTCACCACGATGTGCATCGGCATCGGCATGGGCGGCACCGTGATCTGGGAAAACCCGGCCTACAACGGCTCTGAGGGGGCGAAGTAATGACTTTCACCGCTGAAGCGGCGAAGGCCGCGTTCCCGGACGAGGTCGTGACCAACGCGGTCACGAACCTGGTCAAGGTGCCGGGGCTGGACAAGCCGGTCGCGCTGATCACCTTGGACAACGGCCACGACCACACCCGGCCGAACACCTTCGGCCCGCAGGGTCTCGTGTCGCTGAACGCCGCGCTGGACAAGGCGTTCGCCGCCGAGCCCGCCGCGATCGCGGTCACCGGCAAGCCGTTCATTTTCGCGGTCGGCGCGGACCTTTCCGGCGTCGAGGCGGTGTCGGACCCGAAGCTGGCGCGGGAGATCGCGCAGACCGGGCACGACGTGTTCCGCAGGCTCACCGAATCGAAGATCCCGACGTTCGGGTTCGTCAACGGCGCGGTGATGGGCGGCGGGCTCGAACTCGCGCTGTCCTGCCACTACCGGACGCTGTCGGAGAACACCGCGGCGATCGCGTTCCCCGAGGTCTTCCTCGGCCTGTTCCCGGGCTGGGGCGGCACGCAGCTGCTGCCGAACCTGATCGGCCCGGACGCCGCCGTCACCGTGATCATCGAGAACGCGCTGGCGCAGAACAAGATGCTGAACGTGCGCAAGGCCGCCGAGCTCGGCATCGTCGACGAGGTCTTCGGTTCCGCGGACTACCTGGAGCAGTCGCTGCTGTGGCTGGCCAAGGTCGTCAACGGCGAAATCACCCCCGCTCGCCGGGAAATCGACCGCGGCGCGGAGTGGGACGCGGCCGTCGCGCGCGCCAAGTCCATCGTGGACGGTCGCACGCACGGTGCTTCGCCGGGCGCGACCAAGGCTGTCGAACTGCTTGAGCTGGCCCGGGAGAACGATCTCGACCGCGGCTACGCGGCGGAGACCGACGGGCTCGCCGAGCTGCTGATGTCGGACGTGCTGCGGGCTGGGCTGTACTCGTTCAACCTGGTCAACAAGCGGGCCAAGCGGCCGGCCGGTGCGCCGGACAAGTCGTTGGCGCGCAAGGTGAACAAGGTCGGCATCGTCGGCGCGGGCCTGATGGCCAGCCAGCTGGCGCTGCTGTTCGTGCGCCGCCTCAAGGTGCCGGTGGTGCTCACCGACGTCGACCAGGCGCGCGTCGACAAGGGCGTGGGCTACGTCCACGAGGAGATCGACAAGCTGCTGGCCAAGAAGCGGGTGTCGCCGGACGGCGCGAACCGGCTGAAGGCTCTGGTGACCGGCTCGCTCGACAAGGCCGCGTTCTCCGACGCGGACTTCGTGATCGAGGCCGTTTTCGAAGAGCTGGGCGTGAAGCAGCAGGTGTTCGCCGAACTGGAGCAGCACGTCTCCCCCGAGACGATCCTGGCCACGAACACCTCGTCGCTGTCGATCACCGCGATGGCCTCGAAGCTGCGGCACCCGGAGCGCGTGGTCGGCTTCCACTTCTTCAACCCGGTCGCCGTGCTGCCGCTGCTGGAGATCGTGCGCGGCGAGAAGACCGACGACGCGGCGCTGGCGACCGCGTTCTCGGTCGGCAAGCAGCTGAAGAAGTCGAGCGTGCTGGTGAAGGACGCGACGGCGTTCGTCGTGAACCGGCTGCTGCTGCGGTTCCTCGGCGAGGTGCTGGTGGCGGTCGACGAGGGCACGCCGTTCGACGTGGCCGACTCCGCGCTGGAGCCGCTCGGCCTGCCGATGTCGCCGCTGAACCTGATGCAGCTCGTCGGCCCGGCGATCGCGCTGCACGTCGGCGAGACGCTGCACGGCTCGTTCCCGGACCGCTTCACCGTGAGCGAGAACCTGGACAAGTTCGTGAAGGCGGGCAAGAAGGGCGTGTGGACCTGGGACGCGACGGGCACGCCGTCGGTCGACCCGGAGGTCGCCGCGCTGTGGACGCAGGGCGACCGGCCGTCCACCGCCGAGCAGGTCCGCGACCGCGCGCTGAACGCGATCGCCGAAGAGGTCCGGATCATGCTCGACGAGGGCGTCGTCGCGGAGGCCCAGGACATCGACCTGTGCCTGATCCTCGGCGCGGGCTGGCCGTTCTGGCTGGGCGGCATCACGCCGTACCTCGACCGGGCGGGCGTCTCGGAGCGGGTCAACGGCAAGCCGTTCCTCTCCCAGGGCGTCGCTTCGGTTCCGGCGTAACGCCTCGGCGGAGCCGCCCTGTCCCGCGGGGCGGCTCCGCCGTGAACCCGGACACACCGAGTACTTCGTGACCTTCCGGGCACCAGCCGTTCACCACTGCCCCATAACGTCCTGCCGAATCGTTCGAGCAGGTCAGGAGCAGGATGAACACCACGGACCCGGGCGGCGTCGGCCGTCGCGGATTCTTCAAGCGCGCGGGGCTCGTCGGCGCCGTCGCGGCCGGGGCCCCGGTGCTGGCCTCGGGCCAGGCCGACGCCATGGACCTCGATCTGGGGCTTGACCTCGGGATTGATCTCGACTGGCTGTTCGGCCGCCGCTACCAGTGGGTCGTCGGCGATCACCACACGCACAGCCAGTACTCGTACGACGCGATGTACACCATCGACCGCATCGCGGCCGGCGCGCGCGAGCACGGCGCGAAGTGGATCGTCTTCACTGATCACGGCCACGCGACGCACGAGAAATCGTCCGTGGAGCCGACCAGCCGCGACGTGCTCGCCGCGCAGCGGAGGCATCCGGATCTGCTGCTGTGGCAAGGCATGGAGTGGAACGTGCCGGGCGCGGAGCACGCCACGCTGTTCTTCCAGGCCGGGCGCGACCAGGCGAACGTGCTGCGCGAGTTCGAGCGCGGTTTCGACTGGCGGCTGACCGGGTCCGAATCCTCCAGCCCGGAGCACGAAGCGCTGGCGCTCAAGGGTTTGCGGTGGCTCGCCGAGCAGGAACGCACACGCCGGATCCACGCGCCGGTCGTGCTGATCAACCATCCGCTGCGCAACGGCCGCGTTTCGCCGCACGAACTGCGCAACTACCGCGACACCGCGCCGGGCATCGTGATCGGCATGGAAGGCGCGCCGGGTGCGCAGGCCGACGGATTCCCGAAGCCGCAGGGCAATGGCGGCGCGCGGGGCGGCTACGGCAACAACCCCGGCGGTGACTCGTGGCCCGGCTTCCCGGCCGAGGCGTACCGCACGTTCGGCGGCTGGGACTGGACCGCCGCGAAGGTCGGCGGGCTGTGGGATTCCCTGCTGGCTGAGGGAAAACCGTGGTGGATCACGACGAACTCCGACTCGCATTACAACCGCGGCGACCAGCTGGTGCGGCCGTCGGTGCCGGACGGCTGGTACGAGCAGACCGGCAAATACCCGGACCCGGTCGACAGCGGGGTGCCGCAATTGTCCGCGCCGTACGCGGATTTCTACCCCGGCGAGTTCAGCCGCACGGTGGTCGGCGTGCGCTGCCCGGGCTTCGAAGGCGTGCTGGAGGGTCTGCGCGCGGGCCGGATCTGGTTGTCTCACGGCGGTTTGGTGCAGCAGCTGGAAGTCGGCGTGTTCGGCGGCGGTGACTGCGCGACGTTCGGCGGACGGCTGCGCGTGCGCCGCGGCTCGACCGTGACGGTCGTCGTTTCGGCGGTGACCGCGTACCGGCCGAACGGATCTGGCTCGGTGCCGCGGCTGGGTCGGCTGGACCTGATCTCGGGCCCGGTCACTGGCCCGGCGGCGGATCGCGACGCGATGACTGCGCCGGGTACGCGGGTGGTGGAGTCGTTCACGCCTTCGCGCGGATATGCGGGACGGCGGGTGATGTTCAAGCACACGTTCCGCAACGTGCGGGAGCCGTTCTACGTCCGGGTGCGCGGGACGGACGGGAAGCGGCACGTGCCGGGCGGCATTGAGCCGATGATGGACGTGATCGGGCAGGCGAATCCGTACGAAGACCTTTGGCTGTACGGGAATCCTACGTTCGTGGACGTCCACTGAGTCGTGCGTGGCTAAGCCGGTTCTAACCGGCTTAGCCACGCACGAGTCGCTACACCGTGGGCAGCCGCACCGTCACCGCCAGTCCGCCTCCCACCACCGGCTCCGCGGCCACCGTCCCGCCGTGTGCCTGCACCGCCGCGCGCACGATCGACAGCCCCAGACCCGCTCCCGAACGCGCCGTCCGGGCCACCCCGGCGCGGCGGAACGGCTGGAACAGCTCCGGCACCGCCGCCGGGTCCAGCAGGCCGCCCGACGAGCGCACCCGCAGGACCGACCACTGCGCGCCCGGTTCCGTCGTCACCTCGATCCAGCCGCCGTCGACGTTGTGCCGCACCGCGTTCTCGACCAGGTTTCCCGCGATCCGTTCCAGCAGAGCCGAATCCCCGATCGCCGGGGACGGCTGCATCACGAAATCCGCGCGCAGGCCCCGTTGTTCGGCTTCGCCGCGCACCGCCGACCAGGCGCGCTCCACGAGCACCGTCAGGTCCACCAGTTCCCGTGTCACGAGCCCGGCTCCGTCGGTGCGCGCCAGCAGCAGCAACGAATTCACCAGCTGTCCCGCCCGGTTCGTCGCGTCCAGGACCACCCCGGCCATCCGGCGGAACTCGGCCTCGTCGGCGTGTTCGTCGGACAGCGTGACGTCCAGTTCCGTGCGGATCACCGACAGCGGGGTGCGCAATTCATGGCTCGCGTTGGCGACGAAATGGCGCTGCGAATCGAACGCGTCCTGCAAGCGGTCGAGCATGGCGTCGAAAGTCCGCGCCAGTTCGGCGAGTTCGTCGCGCGAGCGGATCTCGCCGATGCGCTCCCCCATCGACTCGATCGACAGCCGTTGCGCGGTCCCGGTGATCTCGCGCAGCGGACGCAGCACGCGGGAGGTGAACGTCCAGGCCAGGATCGCCGCCGCGGCCACCACGAAGCAGAACGCCAGCGAGCCGAAGATCAGCACCCGGGTGACGGCGTGCGTGCGCAGATGCTGCGCGAGCGTGGACGCGTCGACGTCGATGCCGTCGACCCGGACGATGGTGCCCGGCGGCATGTGCGGCACGGCGTCGACCGCGTCGCCGACGAGCGTCCACGCCAGCCACAGCAGCAACAGCCCCGCCGCGGCGACCAGGACGGTCGCCAGGACGGTGACGCGCACCCGCAGGCTGCGGGCGCCGGGAAGCTTCACTCGGAACCGGCGACCGACACCCGGTAGCCCGAGCCGACCACGGTCTCGATGATGCCCGGTTCGCCGAGCTTCTTGCGCAAGGTCATCACGGTGACCCGGACGGTCGTGGTGAACGGGTCGGCGTTCTCGTCCCAGACCCGCTCCAGCAGTTCCTCGCTGCTGACCACGGATCCGGCCGCGGACAGCAGCACCTCGAGCACGCCGAACTCCTTGCGGGTCAGCTCGACCGGCCCGCTCGCGCGCCGGACGGTGCGCTTGGCCGGGTCCAGCTCGACGTCGCCCGCGGTGAGCAACGGCGGCGCGGCCGGCGTCGCGCGGCGGCCCAGCGCCCGTACGCGCGCGACCAGCTCCGGGAAGGCGAACGGCTTGGCGAGATAGTCGTCCGCGCCCAGCGACAGCCCGTCCACCCGGTCGGACACCGAACTGCTCGCGGTCAGCATCAGCACCCGCGTCAGCTCGCCGGACGTCACGATCTCGCGGCACAGGTCGTCGCCGGACATCCCGGGCAGGTCGCGGTCGAGCAACACCACGTCATACCGCGTGACGGACGACTTCTCGTGCCCGTCGTCGCCCGTGAGCGCGATGTCGACGGCCATGCCCTCCCGCCGCAGCCCGCGGGCGATCGCGTCGGCCAACGGCTCTTCGTCTTCGACTACCAGAACTCGCACCAGACCACAATCCCATAGTTTCCTGAGAGCACCTGAGAGACCTGAATGGACACTCGTCTTCACCCCCACCGCAACGCGAACCACAGTCGCATCCGCGTTTCCGGATCGGCCAGCTCCACCCCGAGCGCCCGTTCCACCTGTCCGATCCGGTGCCGCACGCTGTTGCGGTGCACGCCGAGTTCCGTCGCGGTTCGGTCCCAGCTGCCGTGGTGCGCCAGCCAGGTCCGCAGGGTCGGCACCAGCTCGCGGCCGTGCGCGCGGTCCAGTTCGCGCAGCGGAGCCAGCAGACGCTCGGCGAACGCACCGGCAGCGGCGGGTGGGATCAGGTTGTCGAAGCCGAGCGGGTCGGCGCTGGCGGCCAGCGGGCGGGCCAGCGCGCGGGCGCGGGCCAGCAGGAGTTCGGTTTCCGCGACGGCAGCCGGTAGTTCCGCGGCGGGGTGCGGCGGGCTCGCTACCGCCAGCCAGCCGTGTTCGAGGAGGCCGTCCAGGTCGCCGAGCTCGCTCGCGATGGCGTAGAACCGCGGCCCGGGCAGGACCTGGACCAGCGGGGTGTCGAGGCGGGCGCGCAGCCAGTCCGGGCGGCGGGCCAGCGCGTCCGGGCCCCGTCGGTGGGCGACTCCGGCGACGAGCCGGGCCTGGTCGCTGCCGACGACTCCGGCCAGCGCGTCCGAGCCGGGGCCGCCGAGCAGCAACGCGGTGGCCGCGGCGCCGAGTTCCGCGCTGTCCGATCCGGCGCGGCCCACGAGTCCCAGCAGCGCCGCGCCGACGGCCAGGATCGCCCGGTCTCCGCTGTCGAACCGTTGTGCCCGGCCGACCACGACCAGGTGCGCGGCGGTCGCCTGCGGGTACACCGGTTGCGCGACAACGTGCGTGCCGTCGGGCAATTCGGTGGAGGCGATGCGGATTCCGCTGCGGGAGCGCAGGGTCGCGAGCAGTTCCGTTACCGCCGACGGCAAGGGCTGCGGTGCGTCGTAGCCCGCCGCCAACACGTCTCCGGCACCGACCATCGCGACCCACCCGCGCAACCGGCCAGCGAGCGCGGCGACCAACTCCCCCAGACCACCGCCCGCGGCTCGCGTCAAAGCTTCGCGGCCTTCTGACAGCCGTCGTTCTTCGTGCCGTCCAGCTTCGGCGAGCGCGACTGCGACGGCGCGGTTGATGGCCAGAAACGGCGTCGCGGGCGGAACGACCAGCAGCGGCAGGCCGTGCTCCGCGCAGGCGTCGCGCAGCGAAGGCGGCAGAGTTTCCGAGACTGTCGGGGTGAGGCCGAAACCGAGCGCGGTGACGCCCGCGTCGCGCAGGCCCCGGACGTAACGGTCGGCGTCCTCCGGCAGGTTCACGCCCGCGGTCAGCACGAGTTCGGCGCCCACCAGGTACGGCGCGGGGTCGGCCAGTTCGCTCACGTGCGCCCACCGCACCGGCCGGTCCAGCGCGCCCGGGCGCAGCGTTTCGGGCACGACGTCGAGCGCCAGCTCCGGGTTGCCCGCGACGGTGCGTAGTGGAACTGTCACCTCTGCGGGCAACAGCACGTCGTGATGGGTCATTTCGGCCAATCTTCCGCGAAGTCCTGGATACATCGTCCCATGCCGCCGCGGGGTCGCCCGACCCTACGGTGTCCCGCAAGAACCCCACCCCGTTTCAAGGAGGACCCGTGGGCGGCGACTATGCGGTGATCGCGCTGTACATCGC
Source organism: Amycolatopsis halotolerans (assembly GCF_042647905.1). NCBI lineage: Bacteria > Bacillati > Actinomycetota > Actinomycetes > Pseudonocardiales > Pseudonocardiaceae > Amycolatopsis > Amycolatopsis halotolerans. The sequence continues at coordinate 55,195 of NZ_JBHRWI010000029.1, read as the reverse complement.
GGGCATGATCGGGGTCGGCTGGATCGGCCTCCGGCTGGCCAAGACCAAATCCGACTACCTGGTCGCCGGACGGCGGCTCGGCTGGTTCATGTACTCCGGCACGATGTCGGCCGTCGTGCTCGGCGGCGCGTCGACCGTCGGCGGCGTGAAGCTCGGCTACACCTACGGCATCTCCGGCGCGTGGCTGGTGATCACGATCGGCGTCGGGATCCTGGTGCTGCACGCGGTTTTCGCGCGACGGCTGGTGAAACTGCGCGTCTACACCGTCGGGGAGATGCTCGACCTGCGCTACGGCGGCCGCGCGAGCGCGGTGTCCGGCGTGGTGATGTGGGGCTACACGCTGATGCTCACGGTCACCTCGACGCTGGCGTTCGCGTCGATCTTCAAGGTGCTGTTCTCGATCCCGAGCTGGGCCGGGATCGCGATCGGCGGGTCGATCGTGGTGCTGTACTCGGTGCTCGGCGGCATGTGGTCGATCACGCTGACCGACATCGCGCAGTTCGTGATCAAGACGATCGGCATCCTGTTCGTGCTGCTGCCGATCGCACTCGTCTCGGCGGGCGGCTTCAGCGGGATGGCCGAGAAGCTGGACGCGTCGTACTTCGAGTTCACCTCGATCGGCGGCGAGACGATCCTGACCTACTTCCTGATCTACACCTTCGGGCTGCTGATCGGACAGGACATCTGGCAGCGCGTGTTCACCGCGCGCACCCCGCGCGTCGCGACAGGCGGCGGTGTCATCTCCGGCGTCTACTGCCTCGTCTACGGCATCGCGGGCGCGCTGATCGGTACGGCGGCGAAGGTGCTGTACCCAGACCTCGGCAGCGCGCAGGACGCCTTCGCCACCATCGCGGAACGGCTGCTGCCCACCGGCGTACGCGGTCTCGTGCTCGCGGCGGCGCTCTCGGCGCTGATGTCGACTTCTAGCGGCGCGCTGATCGCGTGCGCCACCACGACGACTTCGGACCTGTTCCGCAAGATCGGCCTTAAGAGCGGCGAGGTCTTGCGTAACCGAGTGACGACACTTGTGCTGGGCATCGTGGCCATCGGTATCGCAATGCTCGTGGACGACGTCGTCAACGCGCTCACCATCGCGTACGACATCCTCGTCGGCGGCCTGCTCGTCACGATCATCGGCGCGCTGTTCTGGAAGCGCGGTACTCGCGAAGGCGCGTACGCGTCGATGGTGGCCGGGACGGTGTCTGTCATCGCCTTCATGATCATCGATGGGGTCGCGGCCAACAGTCCGATCTATTGGGGCCTCGGCGTCAGCCTTGTCGTGTACATCGGCGTCAGCCTCGCGACACCGCGTACGCCGGACAGCATTCTTTCCGTGTGGACAGAACGTCTTCATGGTTCCGAAGACCACACTGCCGCTGAAGATCTCAGCGCATCCGAAACCCGACAGGAGTTGACCCAGTGAGTGAACAGCGTCCGGTCGGCCCGCTCGACTCGTCGCAGATCCCGCGCTTCGCCGGCTTCGCGACCTTCGCGCGGCTGCCGCGGATCGACGAAGTGCCGAGCGCTGACGTAGCCGTGGTCGGCGTGCCGTTCGACTCTGGCGTGTCCTACCGCCCCGGCGCGCGGTTCGGTCCTTCGGCGCTCCGCGAGGCGAGCCGGTTGCTGCGGCCGTACCACCCGGGCCTGGACGTTTCGCCGTTCGCCGAGAAGCAGGTCGTCGACGCTGGCGACATCGCGGTCAACCCGTTCCACATCGGCGAAGCGATCGAGAAGCTGCAGCAGGAAGCCGAAGCGCTTACTGCGGGCGAGACGAAGCTGGTGACTGTCGGCGGCGACCACACCATCGCGCTCCCGCTGCTGCGCGCGGCAGCGAAGAAGCACGGTCCCGTTGCGCTGCTGCACTTCGACGCCCACCTCGACACCTGGGACACCTACTTCGGCGAGCCGTACACGCACGGCACGCCGTTCCGCCGCGCGGTCGAAGAAGGCATCCTCGACACCAGCGCCGTGTCGCACGTGGGCACGCGCGGCCCGCTGTACGGCAAGCGCGACCTCGAAGAGGACCGTCGCCTCGGCTTCGGCATCGTCACCTCCGGCGACGTACTGCGCCGCGGCATCGACGAGACCGTGGACGCGCTTCGCCAGCGCATCGGCGACCGTCCGCTGTACGTGTCCGTGGACATCGACGTGCTCGACCCCGCGCACGCGCCCGGCACCGGCACCCCCGAAGCGGGCGGCATGACCAGCCGCGAACTGCTGGAGATCCTGCGCGGCCTGCGCGGGCTCAACCTGGTCGGCGCGGACGTCGTGGAGCTGGCCCCGGCCTACGACCACGCCGAAATCACCGCAGTCGCCGCTTCGCACGTCGCCTACGACCTGGTCAGCCTCCTGGCGCTGGGACGCGACGCATGACCCGGATCGGCGGCGACGTTGTCGCGGAGACGCTGCGGGCGCTCGGTGCGGACACCGTGTTCGGCCTGCCCGGACAGCACGCGCTCGGCCTGTTCGAAGCGCTGCGCCGGGCGGACGACCTGCGCGTGGTCAGCTCGCGGGTGGAGAACAATCTCGCCTTCGCCGCGGACGGCCACGCGCGCGCCCGGCTCGCCGCCGATCCGCACGGCCCGGTGCCGGTCACGCCGATGATCGTGTCGACCGGCCCCGGCGCGCTGCTCACGCTGGCGTCACTGCAGGAATCGCGCGCGGCTTCGGTGCCGGTGCTCGGCATCTCCAGCCAGATCCCGGTCGCCGGGCTCGGCGGCGGACGGCACGGTTACCTGCACGAACTGCCGGACCAGCAGGCGAGCTTCCGCGATGTCGTGAAGTCGGTGCACGTGGTCCGGTCGATCAGCCAGATCCCGACCGCGCTGCGCGAGGCGTGGGAATCCGCCGCGACCGCGCCATACGGGCCGGTGTGGGTGGAAATCCCGCAGGACGTGCTGCTCGCCCCGGCGAACCTGCCGGAACTGACCAGCGTGACCGCGGCTCCGGCACCGCTCGAGCCGTTGCCGGAGCTGGTGGCCGAGGCCGCGAAACTCCTTGACGCAGCGAAGAATCCGGTGATCCTCGCCGGTGGCGGCGCGCTGCGTTCGGGGGCGCACGACGAGCTGCGCCAGCTCGCCGAAACCCTGCGCGCACCGGTGGTGTCGACGTTCGGCGGCAAGGGCGTGTTCGCCTGGAACCACGAGCTGTCCGCGCAATCGTGGATGGAAGACTGGCACACCACGGAATTCCTCTCCGCCGCCGACGTCCTGCTGGTGCTCGGCTCCGGGCTGGGCGAGCTGTCCAGCAACTACGGCGAGTTCGCGCCGCGCGGGCAGATCGTGCAGGTGGAAGCGGATCTCGGGAAGCTGGAGTCGAACTATCCCGCGCTCGGGCTGCACGCCGACGTCCGGCTCACCCTTCGCGCACTGCTGGACCAGCTCACGCCGCGTACTCCGGACGGCCGCGCCGAAGCGGCGACGAAGGATCTGCTTGCGCGCGTCCAGTCCAGGTTGGACAGTCAGCCGCTCGATGCGGAGCGGAAGCTGCTCGACGACATCCGCGCCGCGCTCCCCGATGGCACGCAAACCTTCTGGGACATGACAATCGCGGCCTACTGGGCGTGGTCGGTGTGGAATCCGGACGGCGCGCCGATCCACACCGCGCAAGGCGCGGGCGGCCTCGGCTACGGCTTGCCCGGCGCGCTCGGTGCCGCTGCGGCAGGTGTGCGGTCGCTGGCGGTGTCCGGCGACGGCGGCGCGATGTACGGACTCGCCGAGCTGGCCACCGCGGTACAACACCAGCTCGACGTGACCTGGCTGATCGTCGACGACGGCGGCTACGGCATCCTGCGCGAATACCTCACCGGCGCGTTCGGCCAGACCACCGCGACCGAGCTGCCGCGCCCGGATTTCGTCGCGCTGGCCGAGTCGTTCGGCATCCCCGCCCGAAAGACCACTGTGGACACTGTCCGCACCGACCTCGCCGACGCGCTGCGCACCCCCGGCCCGTCCGTCGTCGTGCTTCCCGCGCTGCTGAAGATGTTCGCCCCAACCCATTTGGAGCACTCGTGACCCACATCCGCAACTTCGTCGGCGGCGCTTTGGTCGATACCCCCGGCACCGAGGCGACCCTCGAGCTGACCGACCCGGCCACCGGCAAGGTCTTCGGCACCAGCGTCGTCTCCGGACGGAACGAAATCGATCTCGCGATGGAGTCGGCGGCGCGGGCGTTCCAGATCTGGCGGCGCAGCACGCCCGCGCAGCGCCAGGAAGCCCTGCTCAAGATCGCCGACGCGCTGGAAGCCCGCGCGGAGGAATTCGCCGACACCGAGGTCCGCGAGACCGGCAAGGTCCGCGCGGTCATGCTGGACGAGGAAATCCCGGAGTGCGTGAGCACGCTGCGGTTCTTCGCCGGTGCGGCCCGGCAGCTCGAAGGCACCGGCGCGGGCGAGTACCTCGCCGGGCACACGTCGGTGATCCGCCGCGAGCCGATCGGCGTGTGCGCGCAGATCGCGCCGTGGAACTACCCGCTGATGATGGCCGTGTGGAAGATCGGCCCGGCGCTCGCCGCGGGCAACACCGTGGTGCTCAAGCCCGCGGAAACCACGCCGTCCACCGCCGTGCTGCTGGCCGAAACCGCGGCGGAATTCCTGCCGCCGGGCGTGTTCAACGTCCTGTGCGGCGACCGCGAAACCGGCCGTGCGCTGGTCCGGCACCCGCACACCGACCTGGTGTCCATCACCGGCTCGACGCGCGCCGGCATCGACGTGGCCACGGTCGCCGCGGCCGATCTCAAGCGCACCCACCTGGAGCTGGGCGGCAACGCTCCCCTGCTGGTCTTCCCGGACACCGACGTCGCCGACACCGCCGAGCGGATCGCCGACGCCGCGTTCTACAACGCCGGACAGGACTGCACCGCGGGCAGCCGGGTGCTGGTGCACCAGAGCGTCCACGACGAATTCGTTGCCGCGCTGACCAAAACCGCGGCCGCCCGTCGCCCGGACGTCGACTACGGCCCGCTCAACAGCCGTGCCCAGCTCGACCGCGTGCTCGGCCTGCTGGAGCGGCTGCCGTCGCACGCCCGCGTCGAAACCGGCGGCACCGCGACCGGACCGGGCTTCCAGCTCGCGCCGACCGTCGTGTCCGGCCTCCGCCAGGACGACGAGCTGGTTCAGGAAGAAGTCTTCGCGCCGGTGATCACCGTGCAGTCGTTCGCCGACGAGACCGAAGCGCTGGAGCTGGCCAACGGTGTCCCGTACGGCCTGGCTTCCTCGGTGTGGACGAACGACGTCGCCCGCGTCGCCCGGGTGTCGCGCGACCTCGATTTCGGCTGCGTGTGGGTGAACACGCACGGTCCGCTGACCGCCGAGATGCCGCACGGCGGGTTCGGCCACTCCGGGCACGGCAAGGACCTCTCGGCGTATTCGTTCGCCGAGTACACCCGCGTCAAGCACGTGATGACGAGGTTCGAGTAATGAGCGACAAGGTCACCGAGGTCGAACAGCACGGCATCGCGCCGATCCCGCCCGCCGAGCAGACGTCCCGGCCGCGCGACCTGTTCCGGCTCGCGTTCGGCGGGGCCAACACCTTCGCCACGATCATCCTCGGCACGCTGCCGATCGCGTACGGGCTGAGCTTCTGGGCGGCGCTCGCGGCGACCGTCGTGGGCGTGGTGCTCGGCGCGCTCGTGCTGTCCCCGATGGCCCTGTTCGGCCCCATCACCCGCACCAACAACGCGGTTTCGTCCGGCGCTCACTTCGGCGTGGTCGGCCGGTGTGTCGGCTCGTTCCTGTCGCTGCTCACCGCGATCACCTTCTTCGCGATCTCGGTGTGGGTGAGCGGCGACGCGGTAGCCGGTGCGGCGCAACGGCTTTTCGGCATCGACGGCGGCCCGGCCCTGCGCGCGGCCGCTTACGGCGTGATCGCGATCGCCGTCCTCGTCGTGTGCATCTACGGCTACCGCTTCATGCTGCTGGTCAACCGCGTCGCGGTGACCCTGGGCACGCTCATCATGCTCGTCGGGATCTTCGCCTACGGCGGCTCGTTCGACCCGTCGTTCACCGGCAGCGGCAACTTCGCGCTCGGCACGTTCTGGCCGACGTGGATCCTCGCCGTGCTGACCGTGATGGCGAACCCGATCTCGTTCGGCGCGTTCCTGGGCGACTGGTCGCGCTACATCCCCGCGACCCACTCGCGCCGCTCGCTGCTGGCCGCGCCGTTCCTCGCGCAACTGGCGACGCTGCTGCCGTTCGGCTTCGGCATCGCGACCGCGACGCTGGTCGCCGACCCGGCCGACTACGTCACCGGCCTGACCGCGATTTCCCCGCTCTGGTACGCGATCCCGCTGATCGTGGTCGCCCTGATCGGCGGATTGTCCACCGGCACCACCGCGTTGTACGGCACCGGCCTGGACTTCAGCTCGATCTTCCCGCGCCTGTCCCGCGTTCGGGCGACGCTGCTGATCGGGACGCTGAGCGTGCTGTTCATCTTCGTCGGCAATTTCGTGCTCGACATGGTGTCCAGCATCAACGCGTTCGCGACGCTGATCGTGCTGTGCACGTCGCCGTGGATGGTCATCATGATGATCGGCTACGTGCAACGCCGCGGCTACTACGACCCGGCCGACCTGCAGGTGTTCAACGAAGGCCGCACCGGCGGACGGTACTGGTTCCACCGGGGCGTCAACTGGCGCGCGATGGCCGCCTGGATCCCGGCTACCGCGCTGGGCCTGCTGTGCGCGAATACGCCGATGATCACCGGACCGCTGGCCGGGATCGCGGGCGGGGTGGACATCAGCCTGGTAGTGACGCTGTGCACGGCCGCAGTGGCGTATCCGGTGCTGGTGAAGGTGTTTCCGGAGCCGCGGGAGGTCTTCGGTCCTTCTTCGGCTACCCCAGCGGAAGCCGTGGCTGCCGAAGCGTGAGGGACGGAAACGGCGGGTTCCCTGGTCTCGAAGGACCTGCCTTTCTTATTTCACAAGTCACCTGTCGATCGAGCTGTTTCCAACGCGTGCAGCGATACATACCGTTGCTTCTGCACGAAAGCCGAACCCCGCCCGCTACCGCTGTGCGGAAGGGGGGCACTCAACTGCCGATGGGCCTGATCGCCCGGCTTCGTCAGCAGAAACACCTGGTACCGCCCATGGCGCCAAGCGCCGGCGGAAGCTTCGATCACCGCAGCGATTTTGCGGTCGAACCGATCATCCGATCCTCGCAGTCGACTGGCCGACTCGGGTGTCCACTCGACGCCGTCCCGGCGGTGGACAACCGCCGGGACATCCTGCTTGATTTCCCGGCCGGAGTAGAAAGCAACCCGCTGAACTGGGCGGAACGCACGACCGGACTGGCATACGTAGGCACGCACCTCCTCGTAGAGCGGCCATGCGTGTTTCGCGGGAACCACCACTGTGTCCTCAGCGGTGACTGGACGCTCGGCATAAACAGCCATCGCCGGGCTGCATTGCTCCAGCCATCGTGCCGCATCGCCATCGATGTACGACGCCAGTTCGAGAAGCTTCCGGATCTCGAAAGGGATGTCCACGTTGATCGTCGAGTCGTGGTGTGCCAGCCGGTTCCGGAACTTGCGGACCCGTTCGGCCGCGACGACAACCTGCTTGCGGGTGCCATTGGAATGAGGAAAGGCGTGTCGCAGGCACTCCCGCCAAAGCTGTTCGTACTTCGGCCCCAGCAAGCCCGTCCAGAAGCCAAAGCTCAACCCCGCGACGATCTGGTGCCGTGTTTCCTGTCGCAAGGCACGAAGCCGATGGCGGACAGCGGACACAGCCTGCTCGACGTAGTCTCCGCCAGGCACCTGAAGCAAGAACCAGGGAATGCCGCAATCGTCTTCGCGGAAATGCTCGCGCAAACACCGATCGAGAGCATTGCGAAGCAACACCTCTAGATGACCGACTGTCAGGAAGGCAGCCGATGACATGCGCGCGCTCCACGCATACAGGTCCAGCGCGAGGTCGCGATCTCCTCCCGCTTCAGCCAGGTAGGGTGCCATCCTCGGTTCGGACAGCATGTTCCAGACCACGGTTCGGTCTACGTCGACAGACGACACCGGTCGATGCTATCGTGATCGTCGAACGCCCCAGGGTCGCCTCTGCTTGCAAGCGCCTGGGGCTCCTTATTTTCCTCCCGATTGCTGACCGGAGCGACATCAGCCGTGGTCAGGACCTTCTGGGAACCACAGGCAATACCCAAGCCCGGGCGGCTCCACTGGGCCGACAGGATCGCGTCCGCCAACGCCGCTGCCGAACCCCGCGCCGTTCCCCGGTGGCTCAGCACGAACGTCACCGATCCCGGATCGGGCAGCCCCGCGATCGGGACCAGCCCGTCCGGGACCACGGACGCCGCGAACAGGCCGACGCCGAGCCCCGCTTCGAGCGCGACCCGCAGGCCGTTGAGCCGTTCGCTGACACAGCCGATGCGCCACTGGACACCGTTGCGGCGCAACGCGTTCAGCGCGCGGGCCCGGGTGACGCTCGGCTCCGGGTAGAGGACCAGCGGCAACGGCTCGCCCGGGAGCAACTCCAGCCCGGGCGAGCCGACCCACACGAGCGGATCCCGCCGCACGCCCTGCCCGGAGTCGCGCTTGGCGAGCACCAGGTCGAGGTCTCCGTCGGCGAGCCGGGAATGCAGCACCTCGCTCAGCTCGACCGACAGTTCGAGGTCAATTCCCGGATGCGCGCCGCGGAACCGGCCGAGGACGTCCGCGGCGTGGCCGAGCAGGAAGTCCTCGCACACCCCGAACCGGACCCGCCCGCGCGGGCCCGGCCGGGAGAAGTAGCGCAGTGCCCGGTCCTGCTGGTCGAGAATGCCGCGAGCGAAGCCGGTCATCGTCTCGCCGTCGCCGGTGAGCCGCACGCTGTGCGTGTCGCGCTCGAACAACACGCTGCCGAGCGCCGTCTCGAGGCGGCGGACGTGCTGGCTCACCGTCGACTGCCCGAGATCCAGCCTGCGGGCGGCTTCGGAGAACCCGCCCGCCTCGGCCACAGCGAGAAAAGTGCGCAGCAGCACCGGATCGATCACTACTCCGGAGTACCACTCTCGGTGCGCGACCGTGTACCAGGTGTGGGCACTGCCACTACCGGCGGCGGGTGATCACCACCGGCTTGAGATCCTTCGGGATCGCGGCGAACGCGGACACCGGAACCCCGAACGAGGCCGCGAGAATCTCGCGCGGCAGCGAGTTGAGCGTCCCGACGATGCCGATGTCGTCGTTCGGCTCCCCGGTGCTGGTGTTGAACATGACGAGCACGTCCAGGCCTTCGGTGGTGCTGGAATTCGCGAAATAGTGGAAGAATCCCTGCGGGGCGAAGACGAGTTCACCGGCTTTCGCACTGAACACCTCATTGTGGTAACTGCCGTCCTCGTGCGTGCCGAGAATGCTCCAGTCCGCCTTGCCGGAAATGATGTAGTTCAACTCCCACGCGGACGGGTGCCAGTGCGGTTCGCGCACCCCGCCCGGGTCGAGGTGCACCAGGTACACCGAGCCCTGCTGACCGGCCAGCACCGGGAAGTTCTTCTCGTGGGCTCCGCGCAACGTCCCGCCGTCGTGGACAGCCGGCGCGGATTTGGCAAGCGGGAAAACATACGGCGGCTTCCCTGGAGCCGCGGTGCTCGCCTGCGCGGTTCCGGTCGCCCCAAGAGCGGCCGCCGCGGCGATTCCCGCACCCGCCCCGAGCGCACCCCGCCTGCTGATTTCCGACATTCTTTCCGCCTTTCCCAGAAACCGTGGAAGATCTGCTGCCTCTGATTCTTCCGAGAACACGAAAACCGGAAAGTGCTTGGCGCGGATCACTGCTATCGCGCACCGCGATGAGCGAACGCGGTACAAGCCCGGGGCGGCTGTGGGACGATCTCGTTCCCCGAAACCCCCTGTCCTGGAGGCGATTCGTGACGTTCGCAGTCGGCATCTTCGACCTGTTCAGCTTCGCCGTCCCCGGAGCGGTCCAGCTGTCGCTGCTGGTCTACGTGCTCGACCGGCTGGGCGTGCTGCACGTCGCCGCACTGACGTCCGCCCCGGGCGCGTTGCTGGTCGCCGGAGCCGTGGTGGCCAGCTACCTGCTCGGACACCTCTTCCACCCGCTGGCCGGGCGACTGGACCGGCTGCGCCCCCGGCAAGACGCGGAAGAGGCCCGGAAGGAGTTCATCGCCCGGGTCCCGCAGGCGCGCGACCGCGCTTACGTCCAGGTCGACCCAGCACTGCTCGTCGCGGCGGCCGAACTGCACGACAAGGACGCCGCCGGGGAGATCGTCCGGATGCGCGCGCAGTCGGTCATGCTGCGCAATATCGCGTTCGCTTTCACGCTGGCCGCGGTCGTCGCACTCGTGCAGACCGCGACCGGCCCGCATCGAGTCGTCGCGGGCGCGGGCGCCGCGCTGTCAGTTCTCGGCTCCGCCGGGGCGCTGGGCAGCAGCCGGAAGGTCTGGCACATGTCCAGGCGGAAGACGCTGGAGGTCTGTTACTGGGTGCCGGACATCGACCAGACCTTCACCGCCGAAACCCCGACGGCGGGATAGCGGACCCGGCGACTCCTGGGCGGGCAGCCTCTGCTCACCGGCTGGGACATGGCGGGCCTCTGCGCCGGGTACCCGCCATTCACGTGCTCAGGCGTGCGGGTTCCTCCGCACAGCCCAGCCGGCTCCGCTCGCGCGCGACTTCCTCCGCTCGGCCGACGCCGCTCAGACGGGGGCATCCTTCGCCCAGCTCACTCCGCTCAAGCGCGCAGCTTCCTCCGGCCCACTCCGCTTAGGCTCGCGGCTTCTCCCGCACGCCGGAGCCCAACCGTCCCGAAGCCCGCTCCGCCCAACCGCGAAGCTTCCTCGCCGAGCTCGCCTCCGCTCAGGCGCGCGGCTTCTCCCCCGCGGTCTCCTCCACGTCGGAGCCCAGCCGTCCCGAGGCCCATTCCGTGATTCGCCTCGCGACGTCCTGGGCGGTCAGGCCGATTCGGTCGAGTACCTCGGCGCGGGTTCCATGGTCGTGGAATGCCTGCGGCACCGCGAGATCGCGCAGCGGGACGTCGCATTCGGCATCCCGCAGCACGGCCGCCAGGGCTGAGCCGAAACCGCCGTGACGGCCGCTGTCTTCGACTGTCACTACGAGTTTATGCTGTTCCGCCAGCGCGACCAGTTCCGCGGGCACCGGGACCACCCAGCGCGGATCGGCGACTGTCACGCCGATGCCTTGGTCTGCCAGGCGGTCTGCGGCCGAAAGGGCCAGCTGCGCGAACGGGCCCACCGCGACGAGCAGCACGTCTGTCGAGCCTGACGGGCGGCGCAGCAGGTCGACTGTGCCGATCCGCTCGACTGCGGGCACGTCCGGGCCGACGCTGCCCTTCGAGAATCGCAGGGCGGTCGGGCCGTCTTGCACCGCGACTGCTTCGCGCAGTTCCTCGCGGAGGGTTCCCGGGTCGCGCGGGGCGGCTACTCGCATGCCCGGCACCATGCCCAGCAGCGACAGGTCCCACATGCCGTGGTGGCTCGGGCCGTCCGGGCCCGTGATACCGGCGCGGTCCAGGACGAACGTCACCGGCTGGCGGTGCAGCGCGACGTCCATCAGGACCTGGTCGAACGCCCGGTTCAGGAACGTCGAGTACAGCGCGACGACCGGGTGGCAGCCGCCCATCGCGAGGCCCGCCGCGGATGTCACCGCGTGCTGTTCGGCGATGCCGACGTCGAACCAGCGGTCCGGGAAGCGCTCGGAGAACTTCTCCAAGCCGGTCGAGCGCAGCATCGCGGCGGTGATCGCCACGACGTCCTCGCGCTCCTCGCCGATCTTCGCCAGCTCGTCGCCGAACACGCCGGTCCAGCTGGGGCCCTTCACCGGCGGCAGGCCGGTCTCCGGGTCGATCGGGTCGGTCTGGTGCATCTGGTCGGCCTGGTGGTTGACCGCGGGTGCGTAGCCGTGGCCCTTTTCGGTGACGACGTGCACGATCACCGAGCCGCCGAAGGCCCGTGCGCTCTGGAACGCCTTCTCCAGCGCGACCAGGTCGTGGCCGTCGACCGGGCCGAGGTACTTCAGGCCGAGGTCGGAGAACATCACCTGCGGGCTCAGCGCGTCCTTGATGCCCGCCTTGGCCGCGTGCAGCGCGGCGTAGATCGGCTTGCCCACCACCGGGGTGCTGCGCAGCAGCTCGCGCCCGCCGTCCAGCAGCCGCTCGTAGCCCGGCTGCAGCCGCAGCGACGCCAGGTGATCGGCCATCCCGCCGATGGTCGGCGAGTACGACCGGCCGTTGTCGTTGACCACGATCACGACCGGGCGGTCCTTGCGCCCGGCGATGTTGTTGAGCGCCTCCCAGCACATGCCGCCGGTGAGCGCGCCGTCGCCGACCACCGCGATCGCGTGCCTGCGCGGGCCGCCGGACAGCTCGAACGCCTTCGCCATTCCGTCCACATAGGACAGTGCGGTGGACGCGTGGCTGTTCTCCACCAGGTCGTGCTCGCTCTCGCCGCGGCACGGGTACCCGGTGGGGCCGCCCTGCTGGCGCAGCAGGTCGAAGTCGACGTGCCGCCCGGTGACGATCTTGTGCACGTACGCCTGGTGCCCGACGTCCCACACGATCGCGTCGCGCGGCGAGTCGAACACCCGGTGCAGCGCGAGCGTCAGCTCGACCACGCCCAGGTTGGGGCCAAGGTGCCCGCCGCTGCGGCGGACCTTGTCCACGAGGAAGTCCCTGATCTCGGCCGCCAGCTCGCCGAGGTCCTCGACGCTCATGCGCTTCAGATCCGCCGGTCCGTGCACCGAGTCCAGCATGGTCACCGCTCCACCTCGCCCGTTTCTTCCTCCGCCGGTTCCGGCCAGTCTACGGACGGCCGCCACCTCGGTCCGGCCGCCCGCGTCCCGGATCACAGCCGCGGCCGGAACGCAACTCCACGAGCGGGGAAGATCACCAGCCCGGTCAGTCAAGTCGCGGTCACCCGGCGTGGCCGTGATAATCCCGGACGGACCCCCGAGCTCGAGAGGACCCCATGGCGGACTTGTACATCGGCGGCGAATGGGTGGACGCGCGTGCGGGCGGGCGACGCGAGATCCGGTGTCCCGCGGACGGCAGCCTGGTCGCCGAAGTCGCCGAAGCGACCGCGGAAGACACCGAAGCCGCCATCGCCGCGGCACGCCGCGCGTTCGACACCGGCCCGTGGCCTGGCACCCCGGCCGGCGAACGCGGCAACCTGCTGCTGCGCGCGGCCGACCTGCTCGACCGCGACGCGGAGGAGTTCGCCCGCGCCGAATCGCTCGACACCGGCAAACGCCTGGTCGAGAGCCGTTACGACATGAGCGATATCGCGGCTTGCCTGCGTTACTTCGGCAAGCTCGCGGGCAACGACGCGGGCCGCGTCGTGGACACCGGCAGCGCGGACTCGTTCAGCCGGATCGTGCACGAACCGGTCGGCGTGTGCGGGCTCATCACCCCGTGGAACTACCCGCTGCTGCAGACGGTGTGGAAGATCGCCCCGGCGCTGGCGGCGGGCAACACGTTCGTGCTCAAGCCGAGCGAGCTGACGCCGCACACCTCGATCCTGTTCATGCGGCTGCTCGCCGAGGCCGGGCTGCCCGGCGGCGTCGCGAACCTGGTGCTGGGCGCCGGTCCGGCGGCCGGAGCCCCGCTGTCGGAGCACCCGGACGTCGACCTCGTGTCGTTCACCGGCGGGCTGGCCACCGGACGGGTGATCGCGGCGAACGCGGCGGCGACGGTGAAGAAGGTCGCGCTCGAACTCGGCGGCAAGAACCCGAACGTCGTGTTCGCCGACGCGGACTTCGAGACCGCCGTCGACTACGCGCTCACCGCGGTGTTCCTGCACTCCGGGCAGGTTTGCTCGGCCGGTGCGCGGCTGATCGTCCAGCGGGAATGGCACGACGAGTTCGTCGACGAACTGGTGCGCCGCGCGGAGCGGATCCGCCTCGGCGGGCCGTTCGACGAGAACGCCGAGACCGGGCCGCTCATCTCCGCCGCGCATCGCGAGAAGGTGGAGCGCTACGTCGCGACCGCCATCGAAGAGGGCGCGGTCCTGCGCACCGGCGGCAAGCGTCCGGACGACCCGGCGCTGCAGGACGGCTTCTACTACCTGCCGACCATCCTCGACAACGTACGGCAGGGCAGCACCGCGGTCGTCGAGGAATCCTTCGGCCCGGTGCTGACCGTGGAGACGTTCACCGACGAGGACGACGCCGTCCGCATCGCCAACGACACCCACTACGGCCTGGCCGGCGGCGTGTTCACCCAGGACGCCGCCCGCGCCCAGCGCGTGGCGAACCGGCTCCGGCACGGCACGGTGTGGATCAACGACTACCACCCGTACCTGCCGCAGGCCGAATGGGGCGGCTACAAGCAGTCCGGCTTCGGCCGCGAGCTGGGCCCGACCGGGCTGGCCGAGTACACCGAGGTCAAGCACATCCACCAGAACCTGAAGCCCGGTCCCCAGCACTGGTTCTCCGGCTGATCCCCCTCCCCCACCGAAAGGAACTCTGCCCTTGAGCGACACCGGCGATCGCGAACTCGGCGAATTCGGCTACACCAACCAGCTCAAGAGAACGCTCGGCAGTTTCCACACCTTCGCTGCCGGCATCAGCTACATCTCGGTGCTGACCGGGGTGTTCCAGCTGTCCTACCTCGGCCTTTCCGAGGGCGGCCCGGCCTATTGGTGGTCCTGGCCCGCGGTGTTCATCGGACAGCTGATGGTGGCTCTCTGCTTCGCCGAACTGGCCGCGCAGTACCCGGTCGCCGGGTCGGTCTACAACTGGGCGAAGAAGCTCAGCAACCCGCACATCGCGTGGATGGCCGGCTGGATGATGCTGCTGGCCTCGATCGTCTCGATCTCCGCGACCGCGCTCGCCTACCAGCGGACGCTGCCGCAGATCACGTCGTTCTTCCAGTTCATCGGCGACGGCACGGGGACCAGCGACGCGGCCAACGGCGTGCTGCTGGCCACCGTGCTGATCGTGTTCACCACGCTGATCAACGCGTTCGGCGTGAAGCTGATGGCCCGGATCAACAGCGCGGGCGTGTTCGTGGAACTGCTGTTCGCGGTGCTGCTGGTGGTGTTCCTGGCGTTCCACTTCGTCCGCGGCCCGTCGGTGGTGACCGAGACGAACGGCACCGAGGCCGGGCATTCGTCCGGTTACCTCGGCGCGTTCCTGATCGCCGGCATCGCCTCCTCCTACGTGATGTACGGCTTCGACACCGCAGCCTCGCTCGGCGAGGAATCGCTGAACCCGCACCGCAACGCGCCGAAGGCGATCCTGCGCGCGCTGGTGGCCTCCTTCGTGCTGGGCGGGCTGATCATCCTGTTCGCGCTCATGGCCGTGGGCAACATCCACGCGCCGGAACTCGGCACGGTCGGCCTGCAGTACGTGCTCACCGACGCGCTCGGCCCGGCCATCGGACGCGTGTTCCTGTTCGTGGTGTTCATCGCGATCACCGTGTGCGTGCTGGCGGTGCACACCGCGGCGATCCGGATCGCGTTCGCGATGGCGCGGGACAACGCGCTGCCCGGCGGCCGGAAACTGGCGCGGGTCAACAAAACGACCGGCACCCCGGTGCTGCCCGCGATCGTGATCGGCGTGCTCGCGGTCGCGCTGCTGGTGCTGAACATCAACTCCACGCAGATCTTCTCGGCCGTCACCAGCCTCGCGATCATCCTGATCTACCTGTCCTACCTCCTCGTGACCGTGCCCATGCTGATCCGCAGGCTGCGCGGACGCTGGCCGCGCGAGGGCGCCCCGGAAGGCCGGTTCTCCCTCGGCCGCTGGGGCCTTCCGGTGAACGTGCTCGCGGTGCTGTGGGGCGGCGCGATGACGGTCAACCTGGCCTGGCCCCGCAACGAGATCTACAACGCGACCCCGCCCTACCACTGGTATCTGCAGTGGATTTCGGTGCTGTTCGTCGGCGTCTTCGCGGCCGGCGGCTTCGCCTATTACTGGTTCGTGCAACGGCACAAGGTCGGGGTGCTGGCGGACCACGCCGCCGCCCCCGCGCCCGATGAGGAGGTTTCCCGGTGAGCGCAAGCGAGTTCGACTACGTGGTGGTCGGCGGCGGCACGGCAGGATCAGTGGTGGCGGCCCGGCTGTCCGAGGACCCGGACGTGACGGTCTGCCTCCTCGAAGCCGGACCGTCCGACACGGACGTGCCGGAGGTGCTGGAACTGACCCAGTGGATGGGCCTGCTGGAATCCGGCTACGACTGGGACTACCTGGTGGAGCCGCAGGAAGCGGGCAACTCCTACCTGCGCCAGGCCCGCGCCAAGGTGCTCGGCGGCTGCTCGTCGCACAACTCGTGCATCGCGTTCTGGGCCCCGGCCGAGGACCTCGACGAATGGGCCTCGATCGGCCTGCCCGGCTGGTCGGCCGCCGACGTTTTCCCGCTGTACAAGCGGCTCGAGACCAACGACGGCCCCGGCGAGCACCACGGCCGCTCCGGCCCGGTCACCATCCGGTCGGTCCCGCCGCACGACCCGGCGGGCGCGGCGCTGCTGTCCGCGTGCGACCAGGCCGGCATCCCGACGACGGAGTTCAACTCCGGCAAGACGGTCACCCACGGCGCGAACTGGTTCCAGATCAACGCCCGCGAGGACGGCACCCGGTCCTCGGCATCGGTGTCCTATCTGCACCCGATCATGGGCAAACGGCCGAACCTCGAGATCCGCACCGGCGCGCGAGCGAAGCGGCTGCTGTTCGACGGCCGCCGCTGCACCGGCGTCGAGGTGCTGGACCCGGACCTGATCCACCACAGCACGATCACCGCGCGCCGCGAGGTCGTGGTCAGCTCCGGCGCGATCGACACGCCGAAACTGCTGATGCTGTCCGGCATCGGGCCCGCCGAACACCTGCGCGAGGTCGGCGTCGAGGTGCTCGTGGACTCGCCGGGCGTCGGCTCGAACCTCGAGGACCACCCCGAGGGCCTGGTGATGTGGGACGCCCTGCAGCCGATGGTCACCGAATCCACGCAGTGGTGGGAAATCGGCATCTTCACCAGGACCGAGGACGGCCTCGACCGCCCGGACCTGATGTTCCACTACGGTTCGGTCCCGTTCGACATGAACACCGTCCGGCACGGCTACCCGACGACGGAGAACGGCTTCTGCCTGACGCCGAACGTGACGCGCAGCCGATCGCGAGGCACCGTGCGGCTGCGCACCCGTGACTTCCGCGACAAGCCCAGGGTGGACCCGAGCTACTTCACCGACGAGTACGACATGCGCGTGATGACCTACGGCGTGAAGCTCGCCCGCGAGATCGCCGCGCAGCCCGCTCTCGACGAGTGGGCCGGCGTGGAACTCGCGCCGGGCCGGGACTGCAAGACCGACGACGAGATCGCCGACTACCTCCGCAAGACGCACAACACCGTGTACCACCCGGCGTGCACGGCCCGGATGGGCGCGGACGGCGACCCGGAGGCGGTCCTGGACGCCCGCTTGCGCGTCCGCGGCGTCGAGGGCCTGCGGGTGGCCGACGCTTCGGTGATGCCGTTCCTCGTCACGGTGAACCCGTGCATCACGACGATGGCGATCGGCGAGAAGTGCGCGGACATGCTCAAGGAAGACCGGAGCTGACCTTCGGGCGGGTGGTCGTGTCCCGGCGGGCACAGCCACCCGCCCGCCTCGGCTGACGGGACCGGTCAGCCCGCCGGTTCTCAGCCGGCTCGTGGCCAGAGCCCGTGCCGCGGCCAGCATTTCGCGCAGAATCATGTCCGCCCCTCGCTTCGTCCTCGCGCACCTCCTCGATGCACACAAGGTCAGTCGCCAGCGAGCGCGCGCAGGTTCTCGAGTAATCGAACCGTTACCAAAAGTCACCATCGCCGGCCGGGCGCAGCCTTGTCCAGGACGTGAATTTCGTTGCGGGACAAGCAATCGAACGGTCGGGAGAAGTCGAACGCAGCTGCAGGCCTTGCGCCGAGGCACATCCGCCGGACGGCACCGGAGCCGCACAGAACCGCCAAGGCCTTCACCGAGGCGAGAACCCGGCCCAATCGCGCGAGATGCCCATCAGCCTGCTGGCCTCGTCGAGCGCGGCCACCGGATCGCCGAGCACCTCGAACAGCCCGGCGGGCCGCAGGCTGGACACAAACGTCTTCGCGCGGAAGCAGTCGAGGCCCTGCCTCGCGCCGGGACCATCCAGCCAGTGCCGGAGAACCGCGAAGGAAAGAACACAGCCACATCGCGCTGCGGACGCGGACGCGCAGCAAGCAACAGAGGCCTACCCACGCTAAGCCGAGACCACCCAGCCAGCGCTGGCGGAACCGTGCGAGACCGCGAAGGAAAGAACCCGGGCCAGGCGACGCACCGGACGTAGACTTCCTTGTGTGGCAGGCAATCGGGCGCTCGCGTGGGCCGGGGCGACCGCCGCGGTGGGCGGCGGCGTCGGGCTCGCCTTGCCGACCGCGCACTACCTGCCGTCGCACCTGCCGCCCGGCGCGGCGGAGCCCGACCTGGATCTCGGCCTCCGCCTGGCGTGCGCCGGAGCGCTGGCACTCGCGTTCGCCCTGGCGGTTCTGACCCTGCGCCGACATCAGGCCGAACCCCTGGCCTTCACCACCCTAACCGGAATCGCGGTAGCCGGAATCCTCCTGCGCTACCTCGTGATCACGCTCCCCGGCGCGGACCGCCTCGCCCCGTCCGCCGCAGTACAGCCGACGGCCGGGGCGTGGGTGCTGCTCGCCTCTGGCCTGGTCTTGGCCGCGACCGGACTCGCCGCAGCGGCTGCCGCTCAGCGAGGCCGATAAGTCACTGCAGCAGCGCGACACACTCCACGTGGTGCGTCATCGGGAACGCGTCGAAAGCCCGCAGATCCGTCAGCGAATACCCGTGCTCGGAGAAGAACTGCACGTCCCGCGCCAGCGCCGCCGGGTCGCAGGCCACGTAGACGATCCGGTCCGGCTCACCGGCCGCGATCGCGTTGACGACCTCTCGGCCGGCCCCCTTGCGCGGCGGGTCGAGCACCACGACGTCGACCGGCGTCGGAGCGTCCCCGATGAGGTGTTCCACGCGCCCGGAACGCCAGCTGACCTGCGGCAGGTCGGAAAGATTGCGCTCGCCGTCCGTCACCGCGCGCCGGCCGGATTCGATCGCCAGCACCTGCCCGTCCGGGCCGACCTGCTCGGCCAGCACCGAGGCGAACAGCCCGACCCCGGCGTACAGATCCCAGGCGACCCCGCCGCGCGGCGCGTCCGCCCATTCCCGGACAAGTTCCGCGAGCGTGTCCGCCGCGAGCGGGTGGACCTGCCAGAATCCGTGCGCGTCGAACCGCCAGTCCCGCCCGGCCGCGTGCTGGATCGCCATGCCGCCGGACAGCTGCTTGCCCTGCGTGCGCCCGCGCACCGTGACGAGTTCGCGCAGGTGGAGGTGGTTGTCGCCGTCGCTGGTCGTTTCCAGTTCGACGCCCGGCCGCCAGCGCTTGCTCAGCGCGGCGTCGAGCGAGCCCGGCACCGCGATCGGGCAGTCGTCGATCGGGATGACGCGGTGGCTGTGGTGCGCGCGCAGCCCGGCCCGGCCGTCGCGTCCGGCGACCAGCCGCACCCGGCTGCGCCAGCCGAGCGGACTGTCGTCGAGCGCTTCTACGACCACCTCGCGCTCGATCCCGGCGAGCCGCTGCAGCTGTTCGGCCACCACCGCGGCCTTCAGCTCACGCTGGTAGGCCGGTTCGGCGTGCTGCCAGTCGCAACCTCCGCAGCCGCCCGGCGCGGCAAGCGGGCACGGCGGCGTCACCCGGTGCTCGGACCCGCTGAGCACCTCGATCGCGTCCGCCCGGCAGAACGAGCCGCCCTTGTCTTCAGTCACTTCCGCCCGGACGCGTTCGCCCGGCAGCGCGTGCCGCACGAACAGCACTCGTCCGTCCACACGCGACACGCAGTGCCCGCCGTGCGCGACCGGACCCACTTCCAGTTCCAGTACGCGGCCTAGCCAGCTGTCGCTCATTCCGATGATTCCTTTGTCGCAGGGGCTGGCTTCTTGGCGTCCGCCGGTCGAGCGGTGCCGGGGGTGAACCCGCGCCGGACGTCACCGGCGGAGGGGCGGGCCT
The DNA here is from genome assembly GCF_042647905.1 of Amycolatopsis halotolerans. Classification (NCBI taxonomy): domain Bacteria; kingdom Bacillati; phylum Actinomycetota; class Actinomycetes; order Pseudonocardiales; family Pseudonocardiaceae; genus Amycolatopsis; species Amycolatopsis halotolerans. The sequence continues at coordinate 35,237 of NZ_JBHRWI010000029.1, read as the reverse complement.
TGCGCATCCGCGCGGCGGCCTTCTGCGACGACTCCAGCTGCCACGGCACGCTCGCCACGACCACGCCCGGCTGGAACAGCAGCCGTCCCTTGAGCCGCAACGCACTCTGGTTGTGCAGGACCTGCTCCCACCAGTGCCCCACGACGTACTCGGGAATGAACACGGTGACGACGTCGCGCGGGTTGGCGCCGCGCACGCGCTTCACGTAATCCAGCACCGGCTTCGTGATTTCCCGGTACGGCGATTCGACGACCTTCAGCGGCACCTTGAACTTGTGCGCTTCCCATTCCTGGGTCAGCGCGCGCGTGTCGGCGTCGTCCACGTTGACCGTGACCGCCTCGAGCACATCCGGGCGCATCGCCTTGGCGTAGGCCAGCGCACGCAGCGTCGGCCGGTGCAGTTTGGACACCAGCACGATCGCGTGGTTGCGCGAGGGCAGCACGGTCGGCGCGTCGCCCATGTCCTTGAGCTCTTCCGACACCCGGTCGTAGTGCTTCCGGATCGCCGTCATCAGCGCGAAAATCGCCACCATCGCGGCGATCGCGATCCACGCGCCGAGCAGGAACTTCGTGATCAGCACGATCACCAGCACGACGCCGGTCATGGTCAGGCCGACCGCGTTCACCGTCTGCGAACGGCGCATCCGCCGCCGCGCCGCCGGGTCGGTTTCCTTGGCCAGCAACCGGTTCCAGTGCCGGATCATGCCCGCCTGGCTCACCGTGAACGACACGAACACGCCCACGATGTACAGCTGGATCAGCCGGGTGACCTCCGCGTCGAACGCGATGATCAGCACGAGCGCGAAGGCCGCGAGGAACAGGATGCCGTTGGAGAACGCGAGCCGGTCGCCGCGGGTGTGCAGCTGCCGCGGCAGGTAGCGGTCCTGGGCGAGGATCGAGCCGAGCACCGGGAAGCCGTTGAACGCGGTGTTCGCGGCCAGCAGCAGGATGATGCCGGTGGAGAACGAGATGTAGTAGAACGCGGGCGGGAAGCTCTCGAACACCGCGTGCGCGATCTGCGCGACGATCGTCTTCTGCTCGTAGCCCGCGGGCGCGCCCGCCAGCTGCCGCGCCGGGTCCTCGGCGAAGTTCACCTTCGTGACGACCGCGAGCGTGATGATCCCGACGAGCATCGTCACCGCGAGCACGCCCATCAGCAGCAGCGTGGTGGCCGCGTTCTTCGACTTCGGCTTGCGGAACGCGGGCACGCCGTTGCTGATCGCCTCGACCCCGGTCAGCGCCGCCGCGCCGGACGAGAACGACCGCAGGATCAGGAACACGAACGCGACGCCCGCCCAGCTGCCTTCCTCGTGCAGCGTGAAGCCCGCGCTCTCGGCGCGCATCTCGGTGCCGGTGAAGGTCTGGAACAGCCCCCAGACGACCATGATCAGGATGCCGGCGATGAAGCCGTAAGTGGGAATGGCGAACGCTTTGCCCGATTCGCGCACCCCGCGGAGGTTGAGCGCGGTCAGCACGGCGACGATCACCACGGCGGTGATCACCTTGTGGTTGGCCACCCACGGGATCGCCGAGCCGATGTTGGCGACACCGGACGAAGTGGACACCGCGACGGTCAGCACGTAGTCGACCAGCAGGGCGCTCGCCACTGTCAGGCCGAACTTCCCGCCGAGGTTGGTGGTCGCGACCTCGTAGTCGCCGCCGCCGCTCGGATACGCGTGGACGTTCTGCCGGTACGACGCCACGACGACGAGCATGACCAGCGCGACCGCGACCCCGATCCAGGGCGCGAAGGCGTACGCGGACAAGCCGGCGACGCTCAGCGTCAGGAAGATCTCCTCCGGCGCGTAGGCCACGCTGGACAGCGCGTCGGAGGCGAAAATGGGCAGCGCGATGCGCTTGGGCAACAGCGTGTGGGCAAGACGGTCGCTGCGGAACGGACGTCCGAGGACCAGCCGCTTCAGCACGGTCGGGAACTTCGACACCACGAGAGCGTAACCGGGTGGGCGCAAGGTAGGTTCGGCGCTGGTGTCCGAGGGTACCCACGACCGGGTCATCCCCACCCTGCGAGGAGGCTAAGCGTGCACGTGGTGATCATGGGATGCGGCCGCGTCGGCGCGTCTCTGGCCGCGGCGCTGGAGCGGCTCGGCCACGACGTGGCCGTCATCGACAAGAACCAGCAGGCGTTCCGCAGGCTGGGCAGCGACTTCCACGGCCAGCAGGTCGTCGGGGCGGGTTTCGACCGCCGGGTGCTCGTCGAGGCCGGGATCGAGCGGGCGGGCGCCTTCGCGGCCGTGTCGAGCGGCGACAATTCCAACATCATCTCCGCGCGGGTCGCGCGCGAGAACTTCGGCATCGAGCACGTGGTCGCGCGGATCTACGACCACAAGCGCGCCGCGGTCTACGAACGGCTGGGCATCCCGACCGTCGCGACCGTGCCGTGGACGACCGACCGGTTCCTGCGCACCCTGCTGCCCGACGGCGTCGCCTCCGCGTGGCGCGACCCGTCCGGCAACGTCGCGCTGCTGCAACTGCCGCTGCACGAGGGCTGGGTCGGCCGCAGCGTGCGCGAACTGCAGGAGACCACCGGCGCGCGGGTGGCGTTCATGATGCGTTTCGGCACCCCGGTGCTGCCGGACGCGAAGACCGTCGTGCAGGCCGACGACGACGTGTGGGTGGCGGCGCGATCGGGCACCGTCGGAGACGTGACGAGCCTGGCCGCTCGCGCCCCCGAGGAGGAGAACTGATGCGGGTCGCGATCGCGGGCGCGGGAGCCGTCGGGCAGTCCATCGCCGCGGAGCTCATCGACGGCAACCACCAGGTGATGCTGATCGAGCGCGACGCCGACCAGTTCGAGCCGGAATCCGTTCCGCAGGCCGACTGGGTGCTCGGCGACGCGTGCGAGGTGTCGATCCTCGAGGAGTCCGGCATCGAACGCTGCGACGTCGTGATCGCGGCGAGCGGCGACGACAAGGCGAACCTCGTGGTGTCGCTGCTGGCGAAGACGGAGTTCGCGGTGCGCCGCGTGGTGGCGCGGGTGAACAACCCGGCCAACGAATGGCTGTTCACCGACGCGTGGGGCGTCGACGTGGCCGTGTCGACCCCGCGGATGCTCGCCGCGATGGTCGAGGAGGCGGTGAGCGTCGGCGATCTGGTGCGGCTCATGACGTTCCGGCAGGGGCAGGCGAACCTGGTGGAACTCACCCTGCCGGAGGAGACGCCGCTGGCGGGCAAGCCGGTGAGCGAGCTGGCGCTGCCGCGCGACGCGGCGCTGGTGACCATCCTGCGCGGCGACCGGGTGATCGTGCCGCAGCCGGAGGATCCGCTGGAGGCGGGCGACGAACTGCTGTTCGTCGCGACCTCGGACGTCGAACCGGAGATCCGCTCGGCCCTGGGCTACTAGCGCCCCAATGTGGCGTTGGGTGCGTCAGACGCACCCAACGCCACATTGGGTGCGTCGCATGCACCCAATGCCACATTGGGGTCGTGCTGGTCAGGTTTCGGGAGTCGGGGCTTCGGCGTACTTCTGCCGCAAACGCGCTTCCAGCTGCGCGTCGGTTTCCGGCTCCGGCTCTTCCTCGGCGAGGGCCTTCAGCCGCTTGTCGGAGCGGCGCACCGCCCAGACGACCACCAGCAGCCCGATCGCGTACAGCGGGTAGCCCATCGCGATCTTGGCGAACGCGAGCCAGCCGGTCTGGTTTCCGTCGTACAGCCACCGCTGCACCACGAACCGGGCGGCGAAGATGACGGCCATCGCGAGCGTCGCGACGTCGTAGCCGTAGCGGGACGGCTTGTCCTTGCGCCAGGCGGTGCCGTTGCCGTTGAGCGCGTTCCAGACGACGCCCGCCAGCGGCCAGCGCACCAGCACCGAGATCACGAACACGCCGCAGTACACGAGGCTGGCCCAGATGCCGAAGAGGAAGAACCCCTTCGCGGACCCGGTGCGGAACGCGATGAACGCCGCGATCGCGACGCCGAAGAACCCCGAGATGGCCGGCTGCAGCGGCTCCTTGCGCACGACGCGCAGGACGGTGATCGCCACCGCGCTGCCGATCGAGCCCCAGATCGCCACGGTGAGCCCGAAGATCGCGTTCAGGAGGACGAAGACGATGACCGGCACCGAGGAGTAGAACAGGCCGGAAACCCCGCCCATCTGCTCCATCAGCGTCGGCTGCCGCTCTTCGTCGCCCCCGTTTCCGGGCGCGTCCTTCTCGTCGCGGGGAGCAGCGGGTTCAGTCACGAGCGTTGATCACCCTACCGGGCTCTGGAGTTCGTAATACGGGTTGTAGAGCACCTTCTGCCCGTCCCGTTCGGCCATCCGGCCGCGGACCTTGACGGTGCGGCCGGGCTCGATGCCGGGAATCCGGCGCCTGCCCAGCCAGATTAGCGTCACGCCCTGCGTGCCGTCGAACAGCTCCGCCTGCAGCGAGGCGGGCCCGTCGGTCGGCGACAGCTCGACGCTGCGCAGCCTGCCGAGCACGGTCACCTCTTCGCCGGACCGGCAGTCGCAGGCGCGCTGCGCGCCCTCGGCACCCGACCTCTCGGACATCTCGTCGGCGTCGAGGTCCTCGACGTCGCTGGTCAGCTTGCGAACCAACCGGCTGAAGTAGCCGCCGTCCTTGGCGGACATGGTGTGCTCCTGTGCTCCGGGGCCCCCGACTTCGTTCGGCCCGTGCGTGTTCCAGCGTAGCTGTGGTCCCAGTCAGGGAAACGGGTTTGGGGCAAGATCGCAACGTGACGTCCGCAATCCATGTCCCGGCCGCCGTCCTACTGCCCGGTACCGGCTCTGACGAGGTCTTCGTGCGCTCGGTGTTCGGGGGGCCGCTCGCTGCGCTGGGAGTGCCGCTGATCACGCCCGCGCCGGTTGCCGGGCCCGGTCTCGCGGAGGCGTTTCTGGCGGAGCTGGACGGTCTCGCTGACCGGTACGGGACGGTGCTGGTGGGCGGGATTTCGTTCGGGGCGCATCTCGCGGCGGAGTGGGCGGTGGCGAATCCCGGGCGTTGCGGGGGGCTGCTGGCGGCGCTCCCGGCTTGGAATGGGGAATCCGGGTCCGCGCCCGCGGCGTTGGCTGCGACGGTCACAGCGGATCTGGTGGCCGCTTCGGGGGTTGAAGGGGCGGTCACGCAGGCTTCGGCGGGGAGTCCGGGGTGGCTCGCGGCCGAGCTGGGGCGGGCTTGGCGGCGGCACGGGAGCGGGCTGGAGGCCGGGCTGCGGGTGGCTGCCGGGCGGGCCGCGCCGACGCTGGAGGCGTTGCGGGGGGTGGAGGTTCCGGCCGGGGTCGGAGGGTGTTCGGACGATCCGATCCATCCGGCGGCGGTTGCCCGGAAGTGGGCAGGGGCGTTGCCTCGGGGGCGGTACGGGGAGACGACGCTTGCCGCGCTGGGGGTTGACCGGGAGTCGCTGGGGAGGGCGACTGTTCTGGCGTTTTTGCGGGCGTTGCCGGATGCGCCGTGAGTTCCGGCGGGGCTGGTTGCGCGCGCCGGTTAAGTCCGTGAAGGGAATCCTGGGGGAATCAGAGCCGGTGCCAGGAACTTAATAAGCCGCGCAACCCCGGCCCACTGACCGTCCACAAAGGACGTCAACAGCACCGGAATGCCCTATTTGTCACCATGTGGCCGGGTCTTGAAGTCCGTGAGGGGGCCCTTGAGGGAATCTGACCTGGATTCACCGGTGTTTGTGGTGGTGTAGGTCGTGTCTGGACGCGCAGATGCCCTCTGGCTTGGGATGATTGTTCTTGCGACAGAGCAATTGTCACCGAGCGAGAGGGCATCTGCTGGATGCGATCATTGCATACTGCCGGGTCGGTGTCGGCGAGGTTCGACGATCCGGGTCTGGTGTCGCATGCGGGGCTGGTGCCGGTGATGCGGCTGGCCGAGGCTGCGGGGCTGGGCGGGCTGGCCGACGAGCTGCTGACGCTCGGGACCACGGCGGGATCCAACGCCGGGGCGAAGGTGTCGACGATCGTGGCGGGGATGGCGGCCGGGGCGGACTCGATCGACGATCTCGGCATCGTCCGCCACGGCGCGATGCCGCGGTTGTTCGCCGGGGCGCGGGCGCCCTCGACGCTGGGGGTGTTCCTGCGCGATTTCACCCCCGGCCACGTCGCGCAGCTGCAGAACGTCGCCGCCGGGGTGCTGCGGGACCTGGCCGCGCGGGCTCCGCTGCTGCCCGGGATCGACCAGCTGGCGTTCCTCGACGTCGACGCGAAGATCACCCGCGTGTTCGGGCCGGGCAAGGAAGGCGCCGCGGTCGGCTACACGAAGGTCCGGGGGCTGAACTTCCTCGCCGGGTGCCTGTCCTCGCCGACCTGCGCCCCGGTGGTCACCGGGACCCGGCTGCGCGGCGGGCAGGCCCACTCCGCCCGCAACGTGGTGTCGTTCGTGCGCGCGAACATCGCGGCCGCCCGCGCCTGCGGCGCGACCGGAACCCTGGTGGTCCGGCTGGACTCCGGGTTCTACCACGGGGACATCCTCGCCGCGATCCTCGACGAGGGAGCCCGGTTCTCCGTCACCGCACCGCAGAACCCCGCGGTCCGCGCCGCGATCGCCGCCATCGACGAGAGCGCCTGGCAGCCCATCGGCTACGGCCGCCCCGCCCACGAGGGACACGACAGCGAACAGGCCCGTGCCGAGGTCGCGGAAACCCCCTGCACCGCGTTCACCAACCCCACACGCAACGGCCAGCGCATCACCGCCCGCCTCGTCGTCCGCCGCGTCCGCGACACCACCGCCGGCGACGCGACCGGGGAACTGTTTCCCGATCTATCGCTACCAGGCCGTGTTCACCAACACCGGACTCGGCACCGCCGCCGCCGAAACCTGCCACCGCGGCCGCGCCGGAACCATCGAGCAGATCTTCGCCGACCTCAACGACTCCGCCCTCGCCCACTTCCCCTCCGGCCGCTTCCACGCCAACGCCGCCTGGCTCGCCCTCGCCGCAATCACCCACAACCTCCTGCGCGCCGCCGGATCCCTCGCCAGCCCATTCCACGCCCGAGCCCGCACCGGCACCATCCGCGCCCAGCTGATCGCCGTCGCCGCCCGCATCACCCGCACCGCCCGCACCACCGCCCTGCGCCTGCCACGCGCCTGGCCCCGGTCCGCGAGCTTCCTCTCCCTGTTCACCGCCACCCACCGACAAACCTGACCCACCCGAACCCACCCGACCCGACCGGAGAACCCACAGTGGAACGCGCTGGTGCGACGCCAGCCACACCAACACGCCCACACCCCCGAAACACAACCCACACCCACCAACAACATCAACAAAAAACCACCCGGTGGATCCAGGTCTGATTCCCTCAAGGCCCCCTCACGGAACTTGTGGTCAGCCCTGCTGCTCGGCGATGTGCTGGGCGACTGCGTCCGGCAGCGTGATGGGGAGCGGGGTGCGCACCGGCATCGGCGAGTTGCCGCGGTCGACGATGGTGCTGCGCACGATCGCGCGCAGCACTTCGGGGGCCTGCGAAGCGGTGGACTGCGGGCCCGCGATGACGCCGCGCAGCATCCAGCGCGGGCCGTCCACTCCGACGAAGCGCAGCGCTACGTCGCCGACGATCGCGGACAGTTCCATGCCCCATTCGCCCCGGCCCACGTTGACCTTCGCGCCGTCCGCGCGCAGCTGGTCGGCCAGTTCGTTGCTGACCTCGCGCCACAGGCCGCCGGATTTCGGGGCCGCGTAGGCGCTGACGGTGATCTGCCCGACCTCCGTCACGACGTGCACCGCTCGCACGCCGCCTTCCTCCGGGTCCATTTCGACCTGCACCTGCGAGCCGTCCGGCACTGGCACGCGCACTGAGCCCAGGTCGATGCGCGGGATGCCGTCTTCCTCCGCTTCGGTGGCGTCGAACGGACCGTCGGTCGTTTCCGACAGCTGGTCCTCGGGTTCGAGCGCGTCGTCGGCGCCGTCAGCTTCGGCGCTTTCGCCGCGCTGGGAAGCGACGCCCCCGGTCTCGTCGTCGCCGGACCGGCGCTTGCGTCCGAAAATCCCCACTATCGTTCCGTTCCTTCCCCGGTGCCCGCGCCGGTGTCTCCGGCGCCGGGTGCCAGTGTGGCGTGCCCGCCGGTCGAGCCGTAACCTCCCGCGCCGCGTTCGGTCTCCTCGAGTTCGGCGACCTCGACGAATTCCGCGTGCTCCACGCGCTGGATCACCAGCTGCGCGATCCGGTCGCCGCGCGCCAGCACGATCTTCTCGCGCGGGTCGTGATTGACGAGGCAGACTTTGATCTCGCCGCGGTAGCCCGAGTCGATCGTGCCGGGAGTGTTGACCACCGACAATCCGACGCGCGCCGCGAGCCCCGAGCGAGGGTGCACGAACCCGGCGTACCCGGAAGGCAGCGCGATCGCGACCCCGGTGCCGACGACCCCGCGCTCGCCGGGTCCGAGCACGATATCCGAGGTGGTGACGAGATCGGCCCCGGCGTCGCCGGGCCGGGCATAGGCGGGCGGCGGGACTTCGGGGTCGAGCCGCTGGAGGAGGACCTGAACGCTGGACACGGGCGGCGAGACTACCCTTGATGTGTGGCTGACCGCGTGAACACCGCCGCGACGGGCGTCGTCGCACACTCCGAACGGCTCTACCTCCCCTGGTGGGGCTGGCCCCTGCCGATGGCCGGAGCGATCCTGCTTGGCGTCGAAGTCCACCTCGGCTACCCGTCGATCCCCCTGTGGATCCCGCTCGCGATCGCCGTGCCCGTCATGGCCGCGCTGCTGCTCTCGCTTGGCCGGGCGAAAGTCAAGATCACCAGCGGCGACGACCCCGAACTCTGGCTCGGCGACGCCCACCTGCCCCTGCGCTACGTCGGCGAAATCACCGTCGTGGAAAAAGACGCCAAACGCCACGCCCTTGGCCGCGACGGCGACCCCGCCGCCTTCGTCATGCACCGCGGCTGGGTAGGCCCCGCAGTCCGGATCACGCTGACAGACCCCTCGGACCCCACCCCGTACTGGCTCTTCAGCACCCGCAAACCAAAACGAGTAGTAGAGCTGCTCCGCACCAACGCCTGACCCCAGGTCCGTGAGGGGAACCCTCACGGACTCAGAGTCCCTCAGGGTTCCCCTCACGGACCTAGCAGCACCCGCGCACCCAAAGCTCCAAGCACCCAGCCCGCGCCCTGCACCCCGATACGAAGCCGCCCTGCGGTTCGGGGGTGCTTGTCAAGGCATCTTTCCCGCCTTGACAAGCACCCCCGAACCGTCAGCACAATCAAGCTTCGGGGTGGTGGGCGCCCAAAGCGGCAATGTCGCCGCCAGGCGACGAGCCGCCCCGAACACGAGTAAGGGGGCCGACCACATGGCCGACCCCCGTGCTTACCCGGTCATCCCAAGACCGCGAAAACGCTGACCCCGTGCATCTCCCCTAGATCTCCCCGAGAAAATCCCCAGGTCAGGCGCAATCGCGGCAGATCAGCCTGCCGCCGTTGTCCTCGGCGAGCCTGCTCCGGTGGTGCACCAGGAAGCAGACCGAGCAGGTGAACTCGTCCGCCTGCTTCGGCACGACCTTCACGGTCATGTCTTCCCCGGAGAGCCCGGAGAGGTCCGCGCCGGGAAGCTCGAAGTTCTCCGCGGTCGCGTCCTCGTCGACGTCGACGACGCCGGACTGGTTCTCGTTGCGCCGAGCCTTCAGCTCCTCCAACGAGTCTTCGGCCAGCTCGTCGGCTTCGCTGCGGCGCGGAGCGTCGTAGTCGGTAGCCATGGTGTCCCTCACCCCTGCGATTCAGCGTGTCGTCCTGCACCGGTTCCGGAGGCGCCCGATACCGGTCGTGCCGCTGGTCAACGTTCCAGCGCCCCTGTTTGTGCCCGGCCTGCGAGTGACCCAGGTCTCAACCTGGTTGACCTCGTCCGGCGGCCGGAGCCCGGGAAGGGTAGCTCACCGCCGGGCGCGCCTCGCACCGAGTCGGACATTGCTGCTCCAGCGTCACCCGGGAGGGGGAACGCGCAGGTGAGACGCCTGTCCTCCGTTCGGGTTGCCCCGGCGTCGCGAACGTCACCTCGCGGCCGTGTCCGCTTGCTCCCGCCGAGCCGTCCGTGGTGCGATCGCCACGGAGGGGCATTACGCGGAACGGGTGAAGGTGACCCGCGACACCGCGCGCCGCGGCCAGCGCCTAGGCTCACCGGCTACCACGCCGGTGCGTACGCTGGCGGTTACCGCGAGGCGCGGCGGGGTTACCGCGGCCGGTTCTGCGAGGGGAAGGGACGGGGCAGGTGGCGTCGGGGAACGGGTCGGGGAACCGTGGTGCGCGGCCTTATCGCAAGCACCGTCCGCTGCCCGCGTTGATCGTGATCGGCGTGCTCGCGCTCGGCGCGGTGTTCGTCTGGGTCAACGCCGTGGTCGGCCGCGGCGACGTCGACGAGGCGGTGCGCTGCAATCCCGAGCCCAAAGCCCCGCCGGGAATGACCTACACCTCGGTGCCGCACAACGGCCTGGACGACCACTCGCCGATGCCCCCGGACAAGGTCGCGCTGAAGGTGCTCAACGCGAGCAGCACGCGCGGGCAGGGCAGCATCGCCACCAACGCGCTCCGCGATCTCGGCTTCACCGCGATCGGCGATCCCGGCAACGACCCGGCGTACCCGAAGGGCGACGCGCGCTGCCGCGGCCAGATCCGCTACGGCGACAACGGCGCCGCCGCGGCCCGCACGGTCAGCCTCGTGATCCCCTGCGCCGAACTGGTCCACGACACCCGCAAGGACGCCACCGTCGACCTGGCCACCGGCAAGCTGTTCACCGACATCCAGCCCCGCCCCGAGGCGGTCAAGATCCTTAAGCAGCTCACCGCCTGGTCGCAGTCGCATCAGGGCGGCGGCAGCAGCGAGCAATCGGCCAGTCCCGGCGCGCCAGTGATCGACCAGACGCTCCTGGCCTCGGCCCGCGCCGTCACCTGCTGACCTCGTCCGCGAACGAGATCAGCAGGCACGACCCGCGGTCACACCTCCGCCGCCCCTCCCGCCGCCAACGCCGCGCGCAGGTCCGCCGCGATCCCCGGCGACGCCGCGAACGTCGAGTCCTCCCCCAGATCGGCCGCCTCGCCCGGCAGCAGCACCGTCGCGCCCGCTTCCTGGGCCACCAACGCCCCAGCCGCCCAGTCCCAGCGGTGCAGGCCGTGCTCGAAGAATCCGTCCAGCCAGCCGGCCGCGACGGCGCACAGGTCCAGCGAGGCCGCTCCCCCGCGGCGAATGTCGCGCACGCGCCCGACCAGGTCCGCCGTCAGCTTGCCCTGCCGGACCCGGCGGTCCCGCGCGTAGGAGAACCCCATCCCGACGAGCGCCAGGTCCAGCCGGTCCGCCTTCGACACCGACAGCCGGTCGCCGTCGAGCCACGAACCGCCGCCCCGGACGGCCGTCCAGCGCCGCCCGCTCACCGGCTCCACGACCGCTCCCGCGACCGACACCCCGTCGATCTGCGCGGCGATCGACACCGCGAAGGCCGGCAGGCCGTAAAGGAAGTTGACCGTCCCGTCGATCGGATCGACCACCCAGGTGACCCCGCCCCCGACCGAACCGCCGCCCTCCTCCCCCAGCACCGGTTCCCCGGGCCGGATCCGCGCCAGCCGCGCGCGCACCAGTTCCTCCGACTCCCGGTCCACCGCGGTCACCACGTCGGTCTCCGCCGACTTCGTGTCCACCGCGACCTCGCCGCCGGACCGCATCCGCACCCATGCCGTCCGGACCAGGTGCGCGGCCTCGACCGCGACCTGCTCGGCGGTGTCCTTCAGGTCGTTCCGCATCGCCTCGTCAACTCCCACGCCCGCCATGTCATCACATCCGGTTAAAGTCTCCGCAGCAGACTTCTGAATCGTGCGAGAAGGGACCACGTCAGTGACGGCGACCCGAGGTTTCGGAATCGACATCGGCGGCAGCGGGATCAAAGGCGCGCTGGTCGATTTGGAACAGGGACAGCTCATCGGGGACCGGCACCGGATCGAAACGCCGCAGCCGTCGACGCCGGACGCGGTGGCGGACGTCGTCGCCGAGATCGTCCGCGCGGCGGAGTGGGACGGCCCGGTCGGCGTCACGCTCCCCGCGGTCGTGAAGAAGGGCACCGCGCACACCGCGGCCAACATCGACCGCAAGTGGATCGGCACGGACGCCGAGGCGCTCTTCGCGAAGCGGCTCGGCAAGGGCGTCGAGGAAGTCACGATGCTCAACGACGCCGACGCCGCGGGCCTCGCCGAGGTCCGCTTCGGCGACGCGGCCGCGCGCACCGGCGTGACCGCGCTGCTCACCTTCGGCACCGGCATCGGCAGCGCGCTGTTCCACGACGGCAAGCTCGTGCCCAACACCGAATTCGGCCATCTGGAGGTCGACGGCCACGACGCGGAAAAACGCGCCGCCGCTTCGGTGAAGGACAACGAGGGCCTGTCGTACCCGCAGTGGGCCAAGCGGGTGCACCGGTACCTCTCGGTGCTGGAGAACCTGATCTGGCCGGACCTGTTCATCGTCGGCGGCGGCGTCAGCAAGAAGGCCGAGAAGTGGGTGCCGCTGCTCGACATCCGCACGCCGGTGGTCGTCGCGTCGCTGCAGAACAACGCGGGCATCGTCGGGGCCGCCGCGGCCGCCGCGGAGGGCGCCGGGCACTGAGCGGGAAGGCCCGCGCCGGGTCTCGGACCGGTCACCGGGAGGCGCCGGGTAGGGGGCCGGAGGGTGATCGCTTCGCGACGCAGTGGGCCGACGTCGTTACAATGGAACACGGCGCAGGAGCTGCGGAGGTAAAACCGCAGGCCGAGGCGTGTTCCCCGAATGTGAGGCAGCCGAGGTGGCGACATCTCGGCTCGTCATGATCGACCGCTGCGAAAGGGCGTAAGTGGCAGCCGCAAGAACCGCAACCCGAGGCGGGACGAAGACAGCGACCGAAGCCGGCGAGCCGGCCGACGAGGCAGCCACCGGAGCGGCGAAGTCCCCGGCGCGCAAGACCGCCGCGAAGTCGGCGGGCGCGAAGAAGACTCCGGCCAAGAAGGCTCCGGCGAAGAAGGCCGCCGGGAAGACCGGCGACGGCGATCCCGACGGCCCGGTCGACCTCGACGAGGCCGAACTCGACAGCCCGGACCTGTCCGATCTCGAAGAGGTCGAGGTCGACGTCGTCGACGAAACGGTCAACGACGAGACCGACGATGACGACGACTCCGACGACGCGGACGAGGCCGAAACGACCGAAGGGCCCGCGAGCGCGGCCACGTCCACTGCCGCGCGCCGTCGCGCCGCGGCGGCGGACAAGGGCGGCAAGTCCTCGGACAACCCGGACTTCGTGTGGGACGAGGAGGAGTCCGAGGCGCTGCGCCAGGCGCGCAAGGACGCCGAGCTCACCGCGTCGGCCGACTCGGTCCGCGCCTACCTCAAGCAGATCGGCAAGGTCGCGCTGCTGAACGCCGAGGAGGAGGTGGAGCTCGCCAAGCGGATCGAGGCCGGGCTCTACGCCGCCGAGCGCGTGCGCACCGCCGAGGAGGAGGGCGAGAAGCTCGTCACCCAGATGCGCCGCGACCTCAAGTGGATCGTGCGCGACGGCGAGCGGGCCAAGAACCACCTGCTGGAGGCGAACCTCCGGCTCGTGGTGTCGCTGGCCAAGCGCTACACCGGCCGCGGCATGGCGTTCCTGGACCTGATCCAGGAGGGCAACCTCGGCCTGATCCGCGCGGTGGAGAAGTTCGACTACACCAAGGGCTACAAGTTCTCCACGTACGCCACGTGGTGGATCCGCCAGGCGATCACCCGCGCCATGGCCGACCAGGCCCGCACCATCCGCATCCCGGTGCACATGGTGGAGGTCATCAACAAGCTCGGCCGCATACAGCGCGAACTCCTGCAGGACCTCGGCCGCGAGCCGACGCCCGAGGAGCTCGCCAAGGAGATGGACATCTCGCCGGAGAAGGTCCTGGAGATCCAGCAGTACGCGCGCGAGCCGATCTCGCTGGACCAGACCATCGGCGACGAGGGCGACTCGCAGCTCGGCGACTTCATCGAAGACTCCGAAGCGGTCGTCGCGGTGGACGCGGTGTCGTTCACGCTGCTGCAGGACCAGCTCCAGTCGGTGCTGCAGACGCTGTCCGAGCGCGAGGCGGGCGTGGTCCGGCTGCGCTTCGGCCTCACCGACGGCCAGCCGCGCACCCTCGACGAGATCGGCCAGGTCTACGGAGTCACGCGCGAGCGGATCCGGCAGATCGAGTCGAAGACGATGTCGAAGCTGCGCCACCCGTCGCGCTCGCAGGTCCTGCGCGACTACCTGGACTGAGCTTCCCAGTTCCCGCGAAAACCCCGCCCCGCACTACGCGGCGGCGGGGTTTTTCGCGTTTACCGACAACAACGCGCTCGGAGCCGAGCTGGCAATTCCGCGAAATCCTTCCTTCGCCCGACCACAGTGGACGCCGGCCGGTCCGGAAAACCCGGAGACGCGGGATCCCGATGCGAATTACGCTGCGGCACAACCGGAATGCACGGGCCCGGTTCCGGCGGGGGAACGCGCGTCTCGGCGGCACCGCCGAGCAGCGGACGTTCCGCGCCTGTCCGTTTCCCGTTCACAACCGTTCACCCGGAACCCCCGGAACCGTTCCGGAATACTCATCGCCGGTGCACAGTCGCGCACCCACCGCGACACTGGGACCCGGACAAGAGGCTAAAGTCGGTTGTTCTCCGCCCGAACGCGGAAATCGTGATTGTTTGGTTGCCTGAGAACGAAGATCGCAACGGCTGATCGCCATTAAGCTGCGCCCACAACGAGCGTCAGTATTGGAAGGCAGCACCGCCCAGTGTTTTCGACGAAAACTCAATCGCGAGCGAGCCAGGGAAGCCCGGCGGCTTGGAGCGGATCCTCCGGCCCCGGTGAAGCGAGGCAACTGTGATCGGGTTCCTCCTCCGCAGACTCGTCAACTACATCGCCCTGTGCCTCGTCGCGACTTTCGCGGCGTTCTCCTTGGCGTCTCTGTCCTTCAGCCCGCTGGACGCGCTCAAATTGCGCAACCCGCCCGCCCCGCAGGCGACCATCGACGCGAAGGCCGCCGAACTGCATCTCGACCAGGCGATCCCGCACCGGTTCTTCACGTGGCTGGGCGGCGTCATCCAGGGCGACTTCGGCCGCACTGTCGCCGATCAGGCGATCACCGACGAGCTGTTCCGCCGCGCGGGCGTGAGCCTGCGGCTGTTCCTGCTCGGCATCACGATCGGCATCATCATCGGCGTGCTGGTCGGCGTGGTCAGCGCGATCCGGCAGTACAAGATCAGCGACTACCTCGCCACCACGTTCTCCTTCGTGGTGCTGTCGACGCCGGTGTTCGTGATCGCCACGATCCTCAAGGCGGGCGCGCAGTCGGTCAACGACAACCTGCTCGACGGGTACCAGTTCTTCATCGTGCAGGGCGAGGGCGGCGCGATCGACGGCGGTTTCGGCGACGTCCTGCTCGACCGGCTGCAGCACATCATCGTGCCGACCCTGGCGATCGTGCTGACCCAGGTCGCCTACTACAGCCGCTATCAGCGTTCGGCGATGCTCGACGTGCTCGGCTCGGACTTCCTGCGCACCGCGCAGGCCAAGGGCCTCACCCGCAGGCGCGCGCTGTTCAAGCACGGCCTGCGCACCGCGCTGATCCCGATGGCGACGCTGTTCGCGTTCGGCTTCGGCCTGCTCATCACCGGCGGCGTCTTCACCGAGAAGATCTTCGGCTGGTACGGCATGGGCGACTGGCTGGTGACCGGCATCCAGAAGCAGGACACCAACATCGTCACCACCGTGACCCTGTTCATCGCGATCTGCGTGCTGCTCGCCGGCTGGCTCGCGGACGTGCTCTACGCCGCGCTCGACCCGAGGGTGAGGATCTGATGGCCGCCCCATTGAACGAGGCCGACCTCGCCGATTCGGCCGTCGCCGCCACGGAAACGGAGACCGAGCAGCAGAGCGGGAAGTCCTCCAGCCGCGGCAAGCTCGTCTCCCGCCGGTTCTTCCGCAACAAACTGGCCGTCGCCGGCCTGGTCGTGATCCTCCTGTTCTACGTACTGGCGTTCACCTACAGCTGGTATTCGCCGTGGGGCTACGACGAACTCGACCCGGCCTCGACGCTGATGCCGCCGGACGGCACGCACTGGTTCGGCACCAACCAGATCGGCGGCGACATGTTCGCGCAGACCATGCGCGGACTGCAGAAGTCGCTCACCATCGGCCTGCTGGCCGCGCTGTTCTCCACCGGCGTGGCCTCGATCGTCGGCTCCGCGGCCGGGTATTTCGGCGGCTGGACCGACCGGGTGTCGATGTGGGTCGTCGACCTGCTGCTGATCCTGCCGCCGTTCCTGATCATCTCGATCCTGTCGCCGGCCTTCCGCGGCAAGACCTGGCTGATCCTGGTCGGCCTGATCGCGTTGTTCCAGTGGATGATCACCGCCCGCATCGTCCGCGGCATGACGCTGACGCTGCGCGAGCGCGAGTTCGTGAAGGCCGCCAAGTTCATGGGCCAGTCCCCGTGGCGGATCATCTTCAAGCACATCGTGCCGAACATGGCGTCGCTGCTGATCATCGACGCGACGATCAACGTCGGCGTCGCGATCATCATGGAGACGTCGCTGTCGTTCTTCGGCTTCGGCGTGCAGGCGCCGGACGTTTCGCTGGGCACGCTGATCTCGGCGGGCTCCGACGCGGTCCGCACGTTCCCGTGGCTGTTCTACATCCCGGCCGGCTTCCTGGTGTTCACCGTGCTCGCGGTGAACTTCGTCGGCGACGGCCTGCGCGACGCGCTCGACCCGTCGTCCAGCCGTTCGCGGCGCAAGGAACGCAAGCGGATCGAAGAAAAGACCAAGTCGACCACGTCGACGAAGACCGTTGGAGCAGAGGCATGAGCGCCGCACTCGAGTTGAGCGCGGAAACGGGCAAGCCGACCGGCACCGTGCTCGAGGTTTCCGACCTCGAAGTGTCCTTCCCGTCCGAATCCGGCCGCGTGCACGCGGTGCGCGGGCTGAACTACCAGGTCGCCGCGGGCGAGGTGCTTGGCATCGTCGGCGAGTCCGGTTCGGGCAAGTCGGTGTCGTCGCTGGCGGTGATGGGGCTGCTGCCGCCGCAGGCGCGCGTGTCGGGCTCGATCCGCTTCCAGGACAGCGAATTGATCGGCAAGTCCGACACCGAACTGTCGAAGATCCGCGGCAAGAAGATCTCGATGGTCTTCCAGGACCCGCTGTCCGCGCTGACCCCGGTGTACACCGTCGGGGCGCAGATCGCCGAAGCGCTGCTGGTGCACGGCAAGGGCACGGTCACCAAGCAGCAGGCGAACAACCGCGCGGTCGAACTGCTCGACCTGGTCGGCATCCCGAACGCGGCGGCGCGCGCGAAGGCGTTCCCGCACGAGTTCTCCGGCGGCATGCGCCAGCGCGCGGTGATCGCCATCGCGATCGCCAACGACCCGGACCTGATCATCGCCGACGAGCCGACCACCGCGCTCGACGTGACGGTGCAGGCGCAGGTGCTGGAGGTGCTGAAGACCGCGCAGGAGGTCACCGGCGCCGGCATCGTGATCATCACGCACGACCTCGGCGTGGTCGCCGGGTTCGCCGACCGGCTGATGGTGATGTACGCCGGGCGCGCGGTCGAGCAGGGTCCGGTCGACACGATCTACGCCCAGCCGCGGATGCCGTACACGCTGGGCCTGCTCGGTTCGATCCCCCGCGTGGACGCGCGGGAGAAGCAGCCGCTGGTGCCGATCGAGGGCCAGCCGCCGTCGCTGGTGAACCTGCCGTCGGGCTGTCCGTTCGCGCCGCGCTGCCCGCTGGCGATCGAGGCCTGCCACACGGCCGAGCCGGAGCTGTTCACGATCACGCCGGGCAACCCGAACGCGCCGGTCGACACGACGCACCGGGCCGCCTGCATCCGCACCGAGGAACTCGCCAGTCCGGAAGCGGACGCCGCCGAGGTCTACGGCGCCGAGGTGATCGAGGAGGCCGCGGTCGCGTCCGTGCCGCGCGCCCAGCGCTCGACCGTGCTGGACGTGCGGGAGCTGCAGAAGCACTACGCCGTCAGCAAGGGCACCGTCTTCAAGCGCAAGATCGGCACGGTGCGCGCGGTCGACGGGATCACCTTCGACATCGTCGAGGGCGAAACCCTTGGCCTGGTCGGGGAATCCGGCTGCGGCAAGTCGACCACGCTGATGGAGATCCTCGAACTGGCCGCCCCGGCGCACGGTTCGGTCGCGGTGCTCGGCAAGGACGTCGGGAAGCTCTCGGCCAAGGACCGCAAGTCCATCCGCCGCGACCTGCAGGTGGTCTTCCAGGACCCGATGGCCGCGCTCGACCCCCGGCTGCCGATCGGCGACATCATCGCCGAGCCGATGGTCACGCACGGGTTCTCGAAGGAGCGCATCTCCAAGCGCGTGCCGGAACTGCTCGGGCTGGTCGGCCTGCGCCCCGAGCACGCCGACCGGTACCCGGCGGAGTTCTCCGGCGGGCAGCGCCAGCGCATCGGCATCGCGCGGGCGCTCGCGCTGGAGCCGAAGCTGATCGTGCTCGACGAGCCGGTGTCCGCGCTCGACGTGTCGATCCAGGCGGGCGTGATCAACCTGCTGGACGAGCTGAAGGCCAAGCTGGGCCTGTCGTATCTGTTCGTGGCGCACGACCTGTCCGTGGTCCGGCACATCGCCGACCGCGTGGCGGTGATGTACCTCGGCAAGATCGTGGAGATCGGCGACGTCCGCACGGTTTTCGAGGCGCCGCAGCATCCCTACACCCAGGCGCTGCTGTCCGCGATCCCGATCCCGGACCCGGCCAAGGAGCGCGAGCGCGGCCGGATCATCCTCACCGGCGACCTGCCCAGCCCGGCGAACCCCCCGTCGGGCTGCCGGTTCCGCACCCGGTGTTTCGTCTTCTCCCAACTGTCCGAAGAGGACAAGAAGAAGTGCGTCGACGTCGAACCCCCGCGCGAGTCCCGCGCGCAGGACCACGACGTGGCGTGCCACTACGCCAAGACCCGCGAAGTTGTGTAGCCACAATCCGTTGGCACACCAGAAGAAGGAAGGTAAACACATGCGACGGAGAATGGCCGCACTCGTGGCCCCCGTTGCCGCTCTGGGGCTTCTGCTCGCCGCTTGCGGCGGAGGCAGCGGCGGCGGCGACAAGGGTTTGCAGGACGCCGGCACGACGGGCGTCAAGACCGCGGACATCAACGAGCAGCCGCTGGACAAGCTGAAAGACGGCGGCGACTTCAAGTGGCCGATCGACTCGATGCCGGACAACTGGAACTACAACCAGGTCGACGGCACGGTCCTGGACGGCGCCAACATGGACGGCGCGATCATGCCGTACATCTTCACGCAGAACGCCGACGCGTCGGTCTCGGTGAACAAGAACTACCTGACCTCGGCCGAGCTGGTCAGCCAGGACCCGCAGGTCGTCGAGTACAAGATCAACCCGAAGGCCAAGTGGAGCAACGGCCGGCAGTTCTCGTGGGAGGACTTCGCCGCCCAGGCCAAGGTGCTCAACGGCAAGGACCCGGCCTACCAGGTCTCCGGCACCACCGGTTACGAGGACATCGCCAAGGTCGAGAAGGGCACTGACGACCTCGACGTCAAGGTGACCTTCGGCAAGAAGTTCGCCGAGTGGAAGGCGCTGTTCTCGCCCTTCTACCCGAAGGAGCTGAACGCCGACCCGAACACCTTCAACAAGGCGTGGGCGCAGAAGGCGCTGATCACCGCGGGTCCGTTCAAGATCAAGGACGTGGACAACACCGCCAAGACCGCGGTGTTCGAGCGCGACCCGAACTGGTGGGGCGACAAGCCGAAGCTGGACACCGTGACCTTCAAGGTCGTGGACCGTCCCGCGCTGGCCGACGCCTTCGCGAACGGGCAGATCGACTTCTACAACCTGAACAACGACATCAACGCGTTCAAGCGGGCCCAGTCGGACCCGAACGCGGTCGTGCGCCAGTCGACCTATCCTGACTACACGCACATGACGCTCAACGGCGCTTCGTCCTCGATCCTCGCGGACAAGGACCTGCGGGTGGCCGTCATGCGCGGCGTCGACACCGTCAGCATCTCGAAGTCGATCCTCGGCCAGATGCAGAAGGACACCACACCGCTGGGCAACCACTGGTTCCTCAAGGGCTCGAAGAGCTACGAGGACAACAGCGGGCCGTACAAGTTCGACCAGAACGCGGCCAAGGCCGAGCTGGACAAGCTGGGCTGGAAGCAGTCCGGCGACCTGCGCGCCAAGGACGGCAAGCAGCTGAAGCTGCGCCTGGTCATCCCGACCGGCACCCCGATCAGCCAGCAGACCGGCCAGATCCTGCAGTCGCAGCTGAAGGCGATCGGCGTGGGCATCGACATCGTCGCGGTCCCGACGGCCGAGTTCTTCAAGAACTACGTGAACGTCGGCAACTTCGACCTCACGCTGTTCCGCTGGATCTCGAACTCGTTCCCGATCGGCGGCAGCAAGGGCATCTACTACTTCGACCCGAAGAACGTCAACCAGAACTACGGCCACATCGGCAGCGACAAGGTGAACCAGCTGATCGACACCGCGGCGCAGGAACTGGACGACACCAAGCGGGCCGCGGACCTGAACGCCGCGGACAAGGAGATCTGGGCGCTGGGCCACCAGCTCCCGATCTTCCAGTCGACCGGTGCCTTCGCCGTTCGCAAGACCCTGGGCAACTTCGGTTCGCCGGGCTACGCGAACACCCCGTACGACTTCGTCAAGATCGGGTTCGTGAAGTAATCCTCCCCCAGCGGGAATCGAAGGAGCGGCGCGGACTCCCCGCGCCGCTCCTTCCTTTTTGGACAGTTAAGGTGATCTCTGTGCGGAAGTTCCTGCGGTTGCGGCCGGTACGGCACATTCTCGTGACGAGTGCGGTCGTGTTCGTCGCGTGCGCGGTGGTGTTCGTGGTGCAGCTGCTGGAGTTCACCAGCACCCGGCCGCGGCTGCAGGGCCTGACGGTGAACACGACCGGAATCGTTTCGCGGGTCGACGAGGCCACCGTCACGGTGCGGTTCCCGGTGCCGAACCAGCCGGAAGCAAGCGCGGCGGTCGAGCTGGACACCACTCCCCCGAGGCTGGGCGCGAAGGTTCCGGTGCGCTACGACCCGTCGGCTCCTTCGCGAGCAGTGACGACCGGTGCTTCGGCTTTGGTGACTGCCGACCGCGCCTCGACGTACGCGACGGTCACTGTGGTGGCAGTGGTCGCGATGCTTGCGGTGAACGGGTTCTTGCTCTTCACGCGCTTTGTGCAACCGTCGCGGCGCAAGACGGGCTCCTCGGTGCCGATGCGCCGGGTGAAGGTGCAGCGCGGCTTGCTGACGCGGTCGTGGCTGGAGACCGACACCGCGACGCCCCGGTGGATCCCGGTGTACTTCTCGCCGACGTTGATCGGCCTGCCGTCGCCTTCTCGGGTCGAGGTGCTGGGCGACTTGCGCACGGACCGTCATGTCGCCGTCCGCATCGACGGCGAGGTGCTGTACCCGGCGGGTTCGGTGCGCACTGGCGAGCCTCGCGGCCGTCGGCTGGACAACCCCTCCGCACCGGACGAGGAACGCACGCTTGCCGCTGCCACGCCGGTACGCCTCGCGCGTCAGTTCCGTGCCGACTTGCCAGTGCTGGCCGTCGCCCCGGTCGTCGGTGCGTTCTGGGCATTGGTCGACGGCAGCGGATTCGCGGGATGGCTGACCGTCAGCGTCCTGATCGCCGCATTCGGCTTCTGGTGGGCCGCACTCCGCGGCTCCGACCCCTCACTCTGACTCCAACGCCGCCAGGATCTCGGCCACATCGGCGTACGTCTCGTCCACGTCCTGCTCCTTGAGCCGCTGCCGTTCCAGCCGCACCGCGCCGAGGTGCCGGGCCTCGTAGTACAGCGCCCGCCGCCGCGCCGACGGGGACTCGTCGGGTCGCCCGTAGGTGTCCCAGAACCAGTCCCGCCTCGAACCCGTTTTCACCGAGGCCATGCGGATCGTCCAGTCCGCCGCCGGGTCGCCCCACCAG
Source organism: Amycolatopsis halotolerans (assembly GCF_042647905.1). Lineage (NCBI taxonomy): Bacteria > Bacillati > Actinomycetota > Actinomycetes > Pseudonocardiales > Pseudonocardiaceae > Amycolatopsis > Amycolatopsis halotolerans. The sequence goes on along the minus strand of NZ_JBHRWI010000029.1, from coordinate 13,351 downwards.
CTGCGGTCGTGGTCGAACACTCCGACGATCTCCAGCTCCGGCGTCAGCATCACGTTCACGTGCCACAGGTCCCCGTGCATCAGGCGCGGTTCGGTGATCTCGTCGAGCAGCGCGGCGTCGCGCTTCACCCAAGCGGCCGTCGCGCGCAGGTCCGCCCCGTCGAGGCCGAGGCCTTCGACGTCTGCCGCGTTGTCCTCGAAATACGCGATGAGTGCTTCGCTCCAGGTCGCGAAATGCGGACCGGTGACAACGCCGAACCCGGGGCCGCGCACCTCGTGGATGGCGCGGGTGATGTCGCCGAGTTGGCGGAAGTACGGCGCCCGCTCCTCCGGCGTATGCGCGGAAAGGACTTCCGGGCCGGGCTCTCCGGGAAGAACCGCCTGCAGGACGTAATCCCGGCCGATGACCTGGTGCGTGAAGTCGGCGGCGAGCGTGCGCGGCATCAGCGGCGAGATCGGCGCGAAGTACGGCGCGGCGAGGTATTCGTTGCGCATGAACTGGTGCTCGATCCGGTTCTGCCGCGCCGGTTCCGGGGCGACGCGCAGGATCGCCGGGCCGTCGGCCAGCTCCACCCGGTAGGTGTTGTTGTACGCGCCCCATCCGATTTCGACCGCCGACCGCACGGTGGTGCCGAGCGCACGACGGCAGAGCAGTTCGATCTGCTCGGCGGTGAGGGGTTGCTGGAACGCGTCTGAGGGCCGGTTCTTTGGCTGGAAGTCCACCGGGGCATCCTGCCACTCCGCTCAGGACAGCACGAATCCTTTACGGCTCAGCGAATCCTCGATCCGCAGCCGTTCGAGATCGCGGTCGGTTCCCTCGCGCAAGCCGTCGAGCCGGTGTTCGACGCCGAGCTCGCGGCAGGCGGTGACGAGCAGTTCGTCGTACGCCTGCCGGGTGCCGATCCGCCGCGCGGCGGGCGTTCCGGCGGGAAGCTGCGCGAGGATCCGGCGTACCCGGCGCAGGTCTGCGGCCACCTGCTCTACCGGCGGTTCGGACGGCACGGGAGCAGCGCGTCGCCGACGAAGCCAGCGGCAGAGCGCGGGCAGGCGGAGGGCAGCCCAGAACAACGCCGAGGGTGCCACGCTGACCACGGCGAACAGCAGAACCGGACCGGCCGCCACCCTGCCGAGTTTAGCCGCGGCGGCGTTTGCGCGCCCGGTTCGAGAACAGCACCGCCACGCCCGCCCCGAGCAGGACGATGCTGGCGATCACGTGCAGCTGCGGCGGCAAGACGTGCAACTGGACGAACCAGCTCGGGTGCTCCGCCCCGGCGAGCCGGTTGATCAGCCCGCCCGCGCCCTGCACCACCAGGAGAATGCCGAACAGCTCGATCATCGCGACGCCTCCTTCTTCGGTGCGGAAGAGCCGAAGATCTCCTGCCACAGCGGTCCGAAGACGAACCACAGGCCGGTGACCGTGCCCAGTCGCGGCAGCCAGCCCCACAGCGGTTCGGCCTGGCCCGAGCCGCCGACCACCGCGATCGCGAGCACCAGCAACCCGGCGCTGATCGCGGACGCCAGCACGCATTTGCCCCATTCGCGCCATTCCTTGCGGGCCTTCGCCCGGCCGTACAGCTTCTCCGGACGCGGCCCGCCGGCGAACCGGTGCGCGAACCGGACGTCGGCCCACTCCACCATCGACGGCCCGAACACCACCGAGAAGCCCAGATACACCGCCGCCAGCCCGTGCGTCAGGTTCGGCACCGCGCCGTTCATCAGGTCGATCACCGTGATCACCAGCAGCACCAGGTCGACCACGGGCACCAGCGCCAGCAGCACCGTGCTGGCCTTCTGCTTGCGCAGCGCGTACCGGGTCAGCAGCCCGGCCGCGATGAAGACCCAGAACCCGATCTCGCACGCCACGATGGCGGCGGTCATCGGGCTGTTCAGAATCTCGTCCATGGGTCCACTTTCGCGGGCGCGGACGTCCGAGCGCGTCAGCGGACGGCACGATCGGGGAGTCATCATTTCGTAGGACGACCGGGCCGCCGCGGTGTGCTGTCATGGTCGGGTGCGCTTGCGAGACCTGCGCTCGGTCCTCCCCCGGCCGCGCGAACTGCCGCCGTGGCAGCAGAACGGCCTCGTCGCGCTCGCGGTCCTCGCCGGCGGCACGATGCTGTACCTCATCGGCGTCCACCGGCTGCAGGGCGACAGCGACCCGTATCCGCTCTGGATCCGTTTCGCCGAACTCGGCGCGATGTGCCTCGCCTTGTTCCTGCGCCGGACAGTGCCGTGGGGGCTGCTGATCGCGACCGGCATCGTCGGAGTCGACGTCGTGTTGGGTCTGTCGTTGCCGATCGTCGTCGCGTACACGGATTTCCTGTACTCCGCCATGATGCACGGCTCCCGCCGGACGACCCGGGCGCTGGTCGGAGTGACCGCAGCCGCCACGCTCGCGGTGCTGTTCGTCTTCGTGGCCATAGCGGGCTGGCGAGCGGCTGCGTTCGGCGTGTTCGGCATGCTGTCGTTCCTCCTGGTCCCGGTGTGGTGGGGCGCGAATGTGCGCCAGCAGAGCGACATCGCGGCGACCGAACGCGCCAACGCCGAGCAGCTCGCGACGATCTCCGCGCTGGACCGAAAGGCGGCCGTGGCGGCCGAACGCGCGCGGATGGCCCGGGACCTGCACGACGTCGTCGCCGGGCATTTGTCGGCCATCGCCATCCAGTCGGAGGCGGCACTGTCCATGGCAGACGATCCGAAGACCGCGCAGACCGTGCTCGTCGCGGTGCGGGAGAACAGCGTGCGCGCGCTGGAAGAAATGCGCGCGATGATCGGCCTGTTGCGTTCGGAGTCCACCGACGATGAGGTGACCGCTCCGGCCCGGCTGGCCGAACTGTCCAGGCTGGTGGAATCGGCGCGCGCGGCGGGCATGACGGTCACCGTGGATTCCACTGTGGACGAAGAACTCCCGACGGCCGTCGATCTCACGGCGTACCGGATCGCGCAGGAAGCGCTCACCAACGCGGTCAAACACGCGCCAGGCAGCCAGACGACGGTGCGGCTGCGAGTGGCCAACGGCACGCTGACCGTCGAGATCGGCAATGAACTGCTCGGCGCGCCGACCCAGGTCGACAGCGGCGGGCACGGTTTGCTGAGCATGCGCGAGCGCGCGCACGCCGTCGGCGGCACCCTGCGGGCAGGTCCGTCCGGGCCGCGCTGGCTTGTCCACGCCGAACTTCCCCTCGCCGGAGAGGCACCATGACCATCCGAGTCCTCGTCGCCGACGACCACGGCGCCATCCGCGCCGGGCTCGCGCTCATCCTCGGCAACGCCGACGGCATCGAGGTGGTCGGCGAAGCCGCCGACGGCGAGGTCGCGCTGCGCCAAGCCCGCGCGCTTCGGCCGGACGTCGTGCTGATGGACGTCCGGATGCCCGGCACCGACGGGATCACCGCCACCCGGCAGCTGATCGCCGAAGGGCTCGCCGAGGTCCTCGTCCTCACTACTTTCGACCTCGACGAGTACGTCCACGCCGCACTGCGCGCCGGGGCCGCCGGGTTCCTGCTGAAGTCGGTGGAAGCGCCGCGGCTGATCGAGGCCGTCCGGCTCGTCGCGGCCGGTGAGGGCGTGCTCGCCCCGCAGGTCACGAAACGGCTGATCGCCGCCTTCGCCAGCACCCCGGCCGAACCGTCGCCCGCGCCGACCGGGCTGACGGACCTCACCGAACGCGAGCGCGAGGTGCTGGGATGCCTTGGCGCCGGGCTTTCGAACGCTGAGATCGGCGCGAGGCTGTACATCGGCGAGGCGACGGTGAAGACGCACGTTTCCCGGGTGCTGGCCAAGCTCGGCCTGCGTTCCCGGGTGCAGGCGGCGATCCTGGCCCAGGACTGCGGCCTCACACCACCCGGATAGCCGATCTGCGCATCCGGCCGGCACCTTCTAACGTTCCCCCATGGGTGTGCGGAGAACTCTCGACGTCGACGAAGTCCTCAAGCGGCAGGAATCCGGCGAGCTGAAGCGGCGGCTCAGGGGACGCGACCTGATCGGCTTCGGCGTCGGCATCATCATCGGCACCGGGATCTTCACCCTCGCCGGGGTCGAGGCCAAGACGCACGCCGGGCCGTCGGTGACGCTGTCGTTCGTGATCGGCGCGGTGGTCGCCGGGCTCGCCGCGCTCTGCTACGCCGAGCTGGCGTCCAGCGTGCCGACCGCGGGCAGCGCCTACACCTACGCCTTCGCCACCCTCGGCGAGATCTTCGCCTGGATCATCGGCTGGGACCTGCTGCTGGAGTTCGCGCTCGGCGCGGCCGTGGTGTCGCGCAGCTGGTCCGGCTACCTCGCCAACCTGCTCGGGCTGTCGCCGGACTGGTTCGGCGAGGACGCGAAGGTCAACATCGGCGCGGTGCTGATCATCGCGGTGCTGACGATCGTGGCCGTGGTCGGCATCAAGGAGTCCGCGCGGCTCACGAACGTGCTGGTGCTCGTCAAGGTCGCGGTGTGCGTGCTGATCCTCGCCGTCGGCGTGTTCTTCGTGAAGGGCGCGAACCTCACCCCGTTCGTGCCGCCCGCGCAGCCGCCGTCGAGCAGCGCGAACGCGTTGCACCAGCCAGTGGTCCAGGCCGCGCTCGGGCTCGAGCAGTCGGTGTACGGCATCGCCGGCATGGTCACCGCCGCGGCCGTCGTGTTCTTCGCCTACACCGGTTTCGAAGCGCTCGCCAACCTCGGCGAGGAGACCATCAACCCGCGCAAGGACCTCCGGGTCGGCATCCTCGGCGCGCTGGCCGTGTGCGCGGTGCTCTACATCGGCGTGTCGATCGTGCTCACCGGCATGGTCCACTACACCGACATCGACTCCGGCGCGCCGCTCGCGGACGCGTTCGACCGGGTCGGCCAGCACTGGGTCGGCGCGCTGATCTCGCTCGGCGCCGTCACCGGGCTGACGTCGGTGATGATGGTCGAACTGGTCACGATCGGCCGGATCGGCTTCGCGATGGGCCGCGACGGCCTGCTGCCCAAGGCCATCGGCACGGCGCACCCGCGCTGGGGCACGCCGCACCGGATGACCATCGGCGGGGCCGCGCTGATCGCCGTGCTGGCGGCGTTCGTGCCGATCTCGGCGCTGGCCGACATGGTCAGCATCGGCGCGCTGTCGGCGATGATCATCGTCGCGGTCGCGGTGCCGGTGCTGCGCAAACGCCGCCCGGACCTGAAGCGCCCGTTCACCGTGCCGTTCTCGCCGGTGCTGCCGATCATCGCCGCGGTGGCGTGCTTCTACCTGATGCTGAACCTCGACGTGATGACCTGGATCCGGTTCGCCGCCTGGCTCGTGATCGGCCTGCTGATCTACTTCTTCTACGGCCGCAAGCACTCCCGCTTCGCGAAGTAGGTTCAGGCCACCGCGAGGTGCACGCGGAGGTGCCGCGGGTTCTCGATCTCGTCGAGCAAGGCCACGGCGAAATCGGCGTAGGAGATCTTGGCGGAGAGGTCGCCGTGCTCGCCGATTTCGTAGCGGCCGGTGCGCTCGCCGTCGTGGTCGAAGTCGCCGACCGGGCTGACGTACACCCAGTCCAGCCCGGTGCCTTCGGCGCGCAACACCTCGAGCCCCGCCGCGTGCGCCAGGCAGAAGGGCCGGAACTCGGCCGGAATCGAATCCAGCACCGGGGTTCCGTCGGCGGCGGGCAGCAGCGCGGACAGCCCGACCGCGACCAGCCGGGCCTGCGGCAGACCGGTGACGAGAGCGCGTGCGGCGTCGGTGAAGAACGCGTGCGGGTCGGTGCCCTCGCCGTAGACCGCGGCCGCGTTGATGACCGCGTCGTGCCCGGCGGCGAGGGCTGCGACGTCTGCTTCGTCGGTGACATCGCCGGCAACGACATCTGCCAGGTCGGGATAGCGCGAGGGATCGCGGACCACTGCGGTGACTTCGTGCCCGCGCCGCCGTGCCTCGGCGACTGCCTGCCGTCCGGCCCGGCCGCCCGCGCCGAAAATGACGATCTTGCTCATCGTGGGAATACCTCCTGGAGTGTCGGTGCTCTGGAAGGTAGCCAGGGGGCCGGTTCCCTCCGGGATACTGAGAGGAGACCGCGATGACCGTTCGGCAGCCGTTGGAGCCGTTGCCTCCCGACCTGTTCGAGGAACTGTGCCCGTCCGCGATGGTGCCGTTCCGCTTCGGGGACAAGTGGTCCGCGCTGGTGATCCGCTGCCTGGAGGACGGTCCGCGGCGGTTTTCCGAACTGCGGGTGCCGTTGCATCGGGTCACGCCGAAGATGCTCACCCAGACGCTGCGCGGTCTCGAACGTTCCGGACTCGTGTCCCGTACTGCGCATGCCGACCCGGCGTTGGGTGTCGAGTATGCGTTGACACCGCTTGGGCGCAGCTTGCTGGAGCCGATGCGGGTGGTGTACGGCTGGGTCGCGGAACATTGGGAGGAATTGCTGGACGCGCAGGAGCGCTACGACACACCGGCGCTGCGCAACCCGGCGTAGGAAACCGCCTGCGCCAACGCCTCCGCGTGCCCGGCGTCCGCCACCAGCAGCACCGACTCCAGTCCCGCCGCGACCCATTCCACCGGCTGGTCGTGCACGCCTTCGTCGCCCAGCTCGCGGTAAGTGTCCACAATGGACAGCAGAGTTCCCTCCGCACCGAGCCGCACTCCGGCGATCAGCACGTGATGCGGTGCGGGCGGACGCCACCGGTTCGTCCACAATGGAGGGATGCCGGTGTCGAGATAGTCCAGCAGCGCGCGTTCCGGCGTGTCCGGCGCGCCCAGTTCCGCCGGGTCGACCCGCGCCAGCACCGCCACCCGCGGCAATTCCCACAGGCCCAGCAACAAATCCGAGACCGTCGAAGCGCGCCACTCCCCCGCCGCCGGAACCACCGCCAGCCGGTCCTCCGACAAGGTCCGGACAGCCGCGGTCAATCCGGTCACCGAGGTGCCCGCAGCCTTCTCAGCGAAGGGAATCGGAAGCCGGAAGTCGTTGCGGGACAACGCGCCTGCCGGAAGACTGACCGGTGCGCGCACAGTCCCGGCAGCGATCGCGACCTCGTCCTGGTCCGGCACCGCGATGTCCGCCGCGCGCAACGCCACCAGCGCGGTGAAGGCCGCCGCCAAGCCGTCCTTCTGCGGCAGTTCCGCCCGGGCTTCGGCGACCAGGCGCGCACCGCCGGGAAGCCAGTGGACGTCGGAAAGCCCCGTGTTCAGTACCGCCACAGATGCGCCGCCACGATCTCCTCAGGCGCCCGTTCGGCGGCCCACGCCGCGTCCGAGGCGCGCACCGCGCGGAACGCGCCGAGCAGCTCGTCCCCCAGCGCCCCGGACACGCGCGGGTTCGCCAGCAGCGCGGTGTCCTGTTCGGACGGACTCGCCGGCAGCGGCAGCACGCCCGCGGTGTTCCGTTCCCCTTCGCTCCAGCCGCCCGGATCCTCCGCGATCGGCTCCGGCAGGACCGCCGAATCCTCGATCCCGGCCATTCCGGCGGCGAGCACGACCGCCAGCGCGAGATACGGGTTGGCCGACGCGTCCGACGTCTTCAGCTCGACATTCGCGTGCTCCGTCCCGAGCAACGCCGTACCCGGGATGTACCGCAGCGGCGCTTCGCGGTTCTCCACTCCCCAGAACGCATACGCGCCAGCGAAAAACCCCGGCCGCAACCGCATCGTCGAGGGCACGCTCGGCGCCGTGATCGCCGTCAGCGCGGGCAAATCCCGCAGCAGCCCGCCGAGATAGGCCGCGCCTTCGCCCTCCGGTACGCCGTCGCCAGCCAGGAGGTTGCGGCCCTTGCGGCGGACGGAAGTGTGCAGATGCCAGCCGTTCCCGGCCGCGCCGAGGCCGATCATCGGCGCGAAACTCGCCACGAGTCCGTGTGCGTGCGCGGCGGCGTGGACGGTCTGGCGGGCCAGCAGCTGATCGTCCGCCGCGGACACCGGATCCGTGGCCGCGAGCGACAATTCCAGCTGCGCCACGCCGTATTCCGCGTGCAACTGGCCGATCTGCAAGCCGTTGGCGGCGAAATCGTGCAGCAGCGCGGCGACGAACCCGTCCAGACCGATCAGCGCGTGCGGACTATACGCGGGGCCGCGATGCCCCGGCGCGGACACGACGTCTTCGCTGCCCGCCGGGGCGACGGAGAACTCCAGCTCGTACCCGGCCCGGAACTCGAGCCCGCGCTGCGCCGCCTCGGCGACTTGCCGCTCCAGCACGGAACGCTGGCAGTACGGCCAGGGCGAACCGTCCGCGGCGAGCTGCCGCACCGGCGCCCAGGCGAGCGCGGGCTGTCCGGCGAGCCGGCGGAGCCGTTCCACGACCGGCACGAGCCGGACGTCGCCGGACGGCGTGCCGAGGCCGGAGTGGGCGTAGGTGATGGCGTCGTGGCTGTCGAAGACCGCGAACAGCGAGGTCGCGCCCACGCCGCGGACCGCCGCGTCGGCCAGTCCGCCGACCGGGACCACGCGCGAGCGCGGGATGCCGTTGTTGTCCGCCCAGGCGAGATGGACGCCACCGACCCCCGCCGCGGCCAGGTCCTTCGCCGCCGCCGACGCCGCCTTGGTCATGGCAACCTCCTCGGGCTCGGGATCAGTATCGCGGGCCGGGGCCGCCCGGGCCATCCGCGAGTGTTCACCCGGGCGGCTCAGTGACCGGTCCGGCGTCGTCGCGGCTGCGCAACGCCACGCCCGCGACGACGGCCAGCGTCCCTACCGTTTCGACCGCACTCGGCACCTGCGCGAGCACCAGGAACCCGACGACCCCCGCCGTCACCGGCAGCAACGCCAGCAGCACCGCGAACCGAGCCTGCCCGAGGCGGCGCAGGACCACTTGGTCGAGCGCGTACGGCACAACGGTCGACAGCACGCCGACGCCGATCCCGAGCAGCAGCATGCGTGGCGAACCCCACATTTCGCCGGTGCCGAACGCGAGCGGCGACAGCGCGACGGTCGCCACCACGAACCCGACCGCCAGCGAATCCAGCCCGTCCCCTTCGATCGCGACCCGCTTGCCGAGCACGATGTACCCCGCCCACGCGGCCGCCGCGGCCAGCGCGAACACGACCCCGAGCGGACTGCCCGCGATGCGCACGTCCGCGATCGCGACCACCCCCAAAGCCACCAGGACCAGCGCGATCAGGTCCCGCCGCGTCCGCGACCCGACCGCGGCCACGACGACCGGCCCCGCGAACTCCAGCGCGACGACGGTGCCCAGCGGCAGCCGCGCGATGGCCTCGTAAAAGACCACGTTCATCCCGGCCGTCACCACGCCGAAAGCGCCCGCGAGCAGCAGCCGCTTGCCCCGCCAGGCGGCCCTCGGCGGCCGCCGCCACAACAGCAGCACGACGGCCGCCCCGAGACAGCGCAACCACGCGACCCCGGACGGCGTCGCGTGCCCGAAGAGGTCGACCGCGATGGCCGCACCGGCATACATCGAAATTCCGCTGAGAACGAACAAGACCGGTGCCGGAATCGCGTTCACGCGTTTCCGAGAGAGTGCAATGCCCACTCCCGCATGGTGCCTGACCACGGAAAACGCTCCGTTCCGGGTGGTCTGGTCCTACGGGATGGGATGACGCTGCGGCAACCGGGCTAATTCGGCGTGACGCACCTCCCACCGGCGCGGGAACACTTGCGGGCCGCCAAACGTCTGCAAGAGTGGAAGCACGAACACCGCGGAGCCGGAAGCGATCCCCGCCGAAGGCATCGAGACCGAAGTGGGCGTAGCTGGATCGAGGCACCGGGCGACCGGTGCCGGGACGGAGGGAGACCCCCATGACAACACCGACGCTCACCCGCCCCGAATTGACCGCAGCCGACCGATGCGACCGGTGCGGAGCAGCAGCTCAGGTACGCGCTGTCCTCAGCTCCGGAGGCGAGCTGCTCTTCTGCGGGCACCACGCCCGCGAGCACGAGGCCAAGCTCAAGGAACTGGCCGCGGAGATCCAGAAGTAGATCGCTCACCGACAGATTCGACCCGGAGGCGGCAGGCGCGACGTGCGCTTGCCGCCTCCGGCGTTTCCGGGCGAGGTGATCGGGTGGGACGGGGTGAGCGGGTTTCGCGCCCTCGGGTTTGTACAGCCTCGGTGCCTGCCGTTTGGGCTGTGAGGCGCCCCCAGGCTGTGTCTAGCGAGTGCTGGTGCGGGGGTGGCGGCCCGCTCACGCCAGCCGCGGGGGCGAGTTCTCGCCCCCGGACGCCGCTGCTGGGCGAGTCCTGACCTTCGCACCCCGGCCGCTCGGGCGAACACTGGCCGCATACCTGCCGCTGGGCGAATGCAGGCCCCACACGCCCGCCGAGCAGACGCCACACAGGCCTTCCACGGCAGCTGCCTCGATGCGTTCCCGCCCATCAACAGAGCGAACAGCCGCCTGCTAGGTCCGTGAAGGGCTCCTTGAAGGAATCAGATTCCTTCAAGGAGCCCTTCACGGACCTCGGACGCCACGGGCCCCACGAAACTCGTCGCCTCCCGCTGATGTCCGTGAGGGGAACCCTGAGGGACTCTGATTCCCTCAGGGTTCCCCTCACGGACGTCAAAAGCCCCGCACCCGCACCCAGTGCACTCACCCAGGCGGGGCACCCAGCCCCCGCCCTGCACCCCGATACGAAGCCGAAATGCGGACGGCGGGTGCTTGTCAAGGCATCTTTCCCGCCTTGACAAGCACCCGCCGCCCGTCATCACAATCAGCTTCGGGGTGCCTACCCGCACCCGCGATGCGGAACGCACCGACGCCACGAGGACAAGCCTCAAACCGTATCCAGAACCACCTCGAAAGCCACCTCAGCCGCCCCCAGCAGCTTCACATCCGCCCCCAAAGCCGAACTCACAATCCGAGTCCCCCCGACAGCCCGGGAAACCAAACTCCTCCGCCGAACCTCCTCGGCGATAGCCCGGATCACCGACTCCGGCAGCACAGTCAGCAAATCCCCCAGCACCACCAGCTCAGGCCCCAGCAGATTGACCACGTTGACCAACCCCAACGTGAGCCACTCCGCGTACTCCTCGAGCCGGGCAGCGGCCGAGTCAGCATCCAGCCCCAGCTCGCGCAGCTCAACGAGAATCGCGCCACGAGGCGTGTCCTCCGGCAACCCCAACGCCCGGCACAACGCCGCCTCGCCGATCTCGGTCTCCCAGCACCCGCGGCTCCCGCAATAGCAAGCCCGCCCGCCAGGCCGGATCGCCATGTGCCCGATCTCGCCGACGTACCCCGCGCCCCCGCGCAGCGAAGACCCCTGCGAAATCACTCCGCCGCCCACGCCGACATCCGCGGACACGTAAACCGAATCCGAAGACCCCCGGGCCGCGCCGCGCAGATGCTCGGCAACAGCACCCAGTTCGGCGTCGTTGGCCACCAGCACCGGAATCCGCAGCACCGCGGACAACCGGTCCCCGAGCGCCACATCGGTCCACCGCAGGTTGGGCGCCTCATGCACCAGCCCGTCCGCCCGCCGGACCACCCCGGGCACCGAGACCCCGACCGCCACCGGTTCCACGCCGAGATCCCCGGCCAGCACCCGGGTCGACTCGATCACGTGCGTGATGACCTCGTCCGCGGTCCGCGTCCGGGCATGCAGATTCCAGCTGTTGCGCCCGAGAATCTGCCCGCCGAGCCCGACCAGCGCGATCGCCACGTGCTCGACCTGCAGGTCGACCGCGAGCACCACCGCGGCGTGCGGCTGCGGCAGGACCAGGAGCGAGGGGCGGCCCGCCCCTCGTCCCGGCCTCGGCACTTTCTCCTCGACGACTCCCGCCTCGGCGAGGCCGTCGACGAGGGTCTTGATGGTGCTCCGGTTGAGCCCCAGTTCGGTGGCCAGGGCAGCCCGCGTACTGGGCCCGCCGACGTGCAGCAGGCGCAACAGGGTCGTGCGGTTGTGCCGGCGCACCTCGTCCGGGCGGGCGACGGGCGGGCTGCTCACCGCGTCATCTTCCCATCAGCCCTCAGCGAGCCGATGCGTCAGCCCGCCGTCGCGAGAGCGCGTCGACGGTCGCGGCCAGCAAAAGCACCAGCCCGGTGATGATGTCGACCACCGCGGCCTTCTGCTGGAGCAGGCCGAGCCCGTTGTTCACGATCGCCAGCACCGCGCCGCCGATGACCGCGTCCATGATCCGGCCCTTGCCGCCGAACAGCGACGTGCCGCCGATGACCGCTGCTCCGACGGCGAACAGCAGCGTGTTCAAGCCGCCGGACTGGCCGCTGACCGACCCGACCTTCGACGAGTACACGATCGCGCCGATCGCCGCGAACGACGAGCTGATCACGAACACGCTGGTGCGCAGCTTCGGCACGTTGATGCCGGCCCGGCGCGCGGCTTCCTTGTTGCCGCCCACCGCGTACAGGTGCCGGCCGTACTTGGTGCGGTTGAGCACGTAGGTGCCCGCCACCAGCAGGACCAGGACGATCGGCACCACGTACGGCACGCCTTCGATCACCACGAGGCTGTTCGGCGACCGGTTGATGCTGAGCAGGGCCGTCGCGACCACGGCGACCACCGCGAGCGCGCCGACCTTCGCCAGCACGATCGGCGTCGGCTGCACGACAAGCCCCCGTTTGAGCCGCGAGAAGTGCTGGCCGAGCGCGAGCGCGGCGTAACCGCCGGCCGCGACGACGCACAGCACCCAGCTGCCGACCACCGAGAGATTGCCGTTGGCCACCGCGTTGAGCGTGTCGCTGGTGCCGATCGGCAGCGTGCCGCCCTCGCCGACGAACTGCAGGATCACGCCCTGCCACACGATGAACAGCGCCAGTGTGACGACGAAGGACGGCATCCCGATCTTCGACACCAGGAAACCGGTGATGCAGCCGATCGCGGTGCCGGTGCAGACCGCGATGAGCATTTCGACCCACGCGTTGACCGGCGCGCCGACCAGGATCACCACGATGCCGATCAGCGAAACCGCCGCCCCGGCCCAGATCTTCTGCAGCAGCGCGAGCACCACCGCGAGCACGAGCACCGCGATGAACGTGATGAAGACGCCGGTTCCCATGGAACCCAGCAAGTTTCCGTTGCGGACATAGTGCAGCGCCATCAGCGACGCGCAGACGCCGGAAGCGGTGCCCGCGGACAGGTCGATCTCGCCCAGCAGCAGCACGAACACGATGCCCATCGCGATGATGGTCTGGCCCGCGCCCTGCTCCAGCAGGTTGGCGATGTTCTGCAGGGTGAAGAAGTCGCCGGACAGCGCGCTGAACAGGACGGCGAGCACGATCACGCCGAGCACGGCGGGAATCGAGCCGAGCTGCCCGTCCTTCATCCGCGCGAAGTAGTCCTTGATCGCCTCGCCGGTGGACATCGAGGTGGTGTCGATGCCGAAGTCGGCGATCGCCCCGGCGGGTGCGTCCGGCGTCTGCGGCTTCTCGGAAGTTTCGGTCATGGCAGGTCCTACCTTCTTTGTTGGGTCTGAACTGGTCATTCGTAGGATCGGTGGGCCCTGGGG
>NZ_JBHRWI010000028.1:0-146312 GCF_042647905.1 Amycolatopsis halotolerans | reverse complement strand
CTTCACCCCCGATCCCGGCGGCAGCATGACTTGACAAACCCCATTGGGAAGTCCTTTCAGTTGATGAGCTGCGGATTGCGCGGGTACGGCGTGTGCGCGACCTGACGCGGCACCGGACGGCCGGAGACGATGCGCCGCACCTCGAACCGGACGATCCGGCCGGTGTAACCGTCATCGCCGGAGCGGCCCGCTTCTCCCCATTCGATCGCGGCAGTGCCGGAGACCTGCAGGACGCCACCGGTAGCGAAGTCGAAGAAGAGCAGCGCGGCTTCCGGGTTCGCGGCGATGTTGCCGAGGCTGTTGAACAGGTTGTTGCCGGGATAATCGGGCCAGCACAACGTATTTCCCTCGACGCGGACGAATCCGGGCGCGCCGCCGCGATGGGACGCGTCCGCGCCGTGGCCCGGGTTGATGGTGCCGAGGAAGAACGTGTCGGCTTCTTGGATCAACTCGGTGTCGCCGGGACTCAGCTCTGCGCGCGTTTGCGCTGGTGCTGTCGGCTCGATTTCCTCGGACAGCACGCGCTGCTGGATGTATTGCGGGCAGTTGCCGTACGCCTGCTCGATGTCCACGATCAGGTGGTCCTCGGCGGCGGTGGTGAGGCTGCCGTTGATCCGGACCCGGCGGCGCGTGGCGAACTCGATGCTCGTCATCCCGAGCTTCTGCCCGGCCGGGAGCCCGTGCAGCGGATCGCCTTCCGGGAGCGCGCGGTGGATCGCGAGCGTCGTCGCCGACCTGGTTTCGAGAAACCCGGGCGGGCCGACGATCGGCGACGTCCACAGCTGCCCGCCGGTGTCGCGTCCGGTCACGACGAGGAGTGTTCGTTCGGCCAGGAACCCCGCCATTCCCGCGGAAATCCCGGCGGGCTCGGCCATCCGGGACAGGCGCGCGGCCTGGCGCTCGACTCCGGCCTCGCGCTGGACAGCCAGCTCGCCGGCGTGGAAGGCCTGCTGGATCGCCTGGTTCATGCCACCTCCCTTTCTCACGGGTTGCGCGATGATGTTCCGTGAGAAGTTCTAGCAGTCGCTTCTCACGGATGCAACCCATTCCATCCGTGATACGGTCTCGGCCATGGGGATGCTGCCGGACGAGGTCGTGCCGGTCCGCCTGATGGCGACCGTCTGGGCCGACACGAGCGGGCTCCACGACGACCTGCGCACCCGCGAAGACCTCGACGCCTGGCTCGACGACGTCGGCGTCGAGCGCAGGCCGCGGCAGTCGTCCGCCCCCGAACTCGCGCTGGCACGGCGGCTTCGCGACGCCGTCCGCCGCCTCGCCGCTCAAGTCACCGCCGACGATCGGCAGACCCCGACCGTCGACCTGGACACCGCCCTGGGCGACTTGAACGACCTCATCACCCACCTGCCTGTCCCCCAACTGACTTTCGTGGCCGGGAAATTGCAGGAGGGTTCCTCGAGCGGCACTTCGCCAGTCGTCACTGGATTAGCCCGCGTAGCGCGAGAATCGATCGCGCTTTTGGGCGGCCCAGAAGCGGCAAAGCTGCGCGCCTGTTACGCGCCAGGTTGCGTGCTCTACTTCATGAAGACGCATCCGCGCCGCGAATGGTGCTCCGTCGCCTGCGGCAACCGAGCGCGCGCCGCACGGCATTACGAGAAGGTCCGGTCGACGCGCTGACGGCTCAGCCCAGCAGCACCACCGCCGTTTCCGTCGCGCGCTTGAAGACGCCCTTCGCGACCCGCATGCCCGACATCACGACCGCACCCTCGTGCAGCAACATGAGCTGCTCGCCTGTCCGGTGCGGATCCGAAACGCCCGCAGACTCAGCCAATTCGACGAAAACGCCGAGCATCCACTTTTTGCTCTCGGTCACCACCGCGTACGCCGGATGCGCGGGATCGCTGATCTCCGCGTGCGCGTTGATCATGCTGCAACCCTTGCCGCCGTACTTCTTCGCCCACGCCTCGGACGCGTCGAACGCCGCCGTCAACCGGTCCCGCGGATCTGTTCCGGCCTTCTCCAGCCACTCGCCCAGGAACCCGCGCCAGCGCGCGTCCCGGGCGGACAAGTACTCCACGACCAGCCGATCCTTGGAGCCGAACCGGTCGTAGAGCGTCTTCTTCGTGACCCCCGCCTTCGCCGCGATGACGTCAACGCCGACCGCGTGGATTCCGCGCTCGTAGAACAACTCCGACGCGGCTATCAGCACCGCTTGCGCCTTCGGGGTCCAATCGATCGTCATGGCCCCAGTGTATACCGATCTGTATAGTCCGGTGCCATGAGTAAACCGATCGGTATAGCCGGAGCGGCCGTCCTGTTCGTCGTGTGCTGGTCGTCGGGATTCATCGGCGCGAAACTCGGCGCGGCGGACGCTTCCGTGCCGACCGTGCTGATGTGGCGGTTCCTGCCGCTGGCGCTGCTGCTGGCGCCGTTCCTGCGGCTGCGACCGGTCGGCGAACTGGGCAGGCACGTCTTGATCGGCCTGCTGTCCCAGTCGGGCTATCTGCTCACCGTTTACTGGGCCATCGGCGAAGGCGTCAGCACCGGCACGACGGCACTCATCGACGGCGTGCAACCGCTGGTCGCCGCCGCGCTCGCCGGTCCGCTGCTCGGCGTCGCGGCGACCGGACGGCAGTGGCTCGGACTCGGGCTGGGCCTGGTCGGCGTCGTCCTGGTCAGCTGGTCCGACGCCGCTTCGCATGCCCCGGCCTCGGCGTATCTGATCCCGTTCGCCGGAATGCTCGGGCTGGTCGCCTCCACCGTGCTCGAACGCCGGGCCCGCGTCCCCGCTCCCCCGTTGCGCGCGCTGGCCATCCATTGCGCCACCTCGGCCGTGGTGTTCACCGCCCTCGCGCTGGCGACCGGGAACGCGGTGCCGCCCGCGTCCGGGCACTTCTGGTTCGCCCTGACCTGGCTGGTCGTGCTGGCGACCTTCGGCGGGTACGGGTTGTACTGGCTGCTCGTCGGGCGGATCGGCATGACCGCGGTGAACAGCCTGATGTTCCTGATCGCGCCGGTCACCTCGGTGTGGGGCACGCTGTTGTTCGGCGAGCCCTTCACCGTCCTGACCGGCGCGGGCCTCGGGCTGGCCCTGGTCGCGGCCGTCGTCGCGAACGGGCGGGTCAGCCGCCGTAGCGCTGCCGGACCACCTCCGGAGTCTCGAGGTTCTTCCCCGCGTCCATGTTCTGCGCGAGCCGGAGGTACTGGCCTTCCGCCCACATCAACGGCGCCGCGCTCCCGGTCGGACGGCCCAGCCCGAAGCACGCGGCATCGGCGCGATCCCACACCTGCTCGGGAATGAAGTAGCCGTCGTTCGCCGCGTCCGCCATCGACTTCAGGTACACCGCCGCCGGCCGTCCGTTGGCCAGCTCGTACTCGCCGCGCTCGCCGGACAGCACCGGCCAGAGCCGCCCGAACCGCTGCGGCCCGTTCGCCGGCCAGCCGGTGCAGGCCGTGGTGCTCTCGCCGTAGTTGTCGTGCGGGTAGCGGTGGAAGTAGATGTCGCCGTTCGGGGTCGTCACCTGCATCGGCGCGTTGCCGTCGCGGGCCGCCGCCGTCGGGGCCACCGACTCGGCGACCGCCGGATCCGCCGGCGCGCGGAGCCCCAGCCGGACCAGGTCGAGGAAGCCGAAGTCGACCCCGTCGTGCTCGTAGAAACACCCCTCGTCGAAGCAGATCTGGCCGTTGTCGTTCGGGTCGGTGCCCTTGTCCAGCCGCTCGTAATAGGTGTGGCCGCCCCAGTACCCGGACGTCGTCCGCGTCCAGCCGTCGAGCTGCGCCCGCCACGAGTCCGCCGTGGACTCCCACTGCTGCGCCGAGGCGGTATCGCCGTTCGCCCGCGCGATCGCCCCGGCCGTGACCAGCCCGGCGACCTCCGCCGCGATCGACGACGGCGAACGCCCGTACTGCTCCTCCCACCGCTCGGTCGTCGCGGGCCCGCTCGTCCGGATGTGCTCCGCCGTCACCTTGACCCGCGCATACGTCGCCGCGTCGGTGAGCCCGGTCATCCAGGCGAGGATGATCGCGTCGGAATCCTGGTCGAGCTGCTCGCAGCAGCCGAGCAGCTGCGGCGTCGCCCCTTGGACCCCGCTCACCGGGCTGTACCGGGGAAACGCCCCGGCCGGATACGTCGTCCCGTCGCCTTGCGTCGGCGCGGAAATCCACTGCGAGGACCACAGGAACTGCGCCATCCGCTTGGCCTGAGCCGCGTCGCCCGCCGCGAGCAGCCCGGTCGCCTGCTGGTACAGATCCCGGCCCCACACGCGATGGTACCCGTCGTTGAGCGCGTCGCCGTTGACGACGTCGCCCCAGGGCGTGGCCAGCCCCGCGACACTCGCGCCGCGGTGCGTCTTGTCCTCCGCCGCGTGCAACGCCATCAGCGCGACGTAATACGCCCGCCGCTGCCGCTCGTCGCCCGCCACACTGCCCGGCGCCGCCTTCAGGCTGCCGACATACCCCTCCCATCCGCGCCGATACGCCTGCTCCAGAGTGTCGAACCCGCTCGCGAGCGACCCGTCCGCGGCCGCCGCCGCTCCCGGCGCGTCGCTCCCGTACCCGAGCGCGACCGAGAACGTCGAGTCCTGCCCGACGGGGATCCGTCCACATTGGACTACATTGCCAGAATTGGTGGAATCGAATTGATTCGCAAGACGTTGATGTGCCCGCAAGTCTACCAGGCAATCGCTCGCGGCGCCGGAATATCCGTTGTCATGCGCGACGAACCCCGTCGAGGCCCGCAACGCCGACGCCACAGTTGTCTTGGCCCCGAACAGATCCTCGGTCCCGCTGGCCGTCAGCCCGGTCCCGTCCCACGCCGCGGTGTCGTTCGCCGCACCGCCCGCCATCGACGGATTCGCCAGGAGGTAAACCTGATACTGACCACCGTCGAGCGACTGAAACCGCGTGCGGACAAGAAGAGTCGGCCGCCCGGAGTCGGTGACGTAGGTCGTCGTGATGCGATAACGACCGTTCTTGGCGGTGTTCGTGATCGTGTACTCGAGCGCCTTCTCGTCCGGCATCGAAACGACGTGCTCGGTCGCGTCGCGCTCGAGGTCCACAAAGGACTTCCCGTCGGTGACGACGTACTGCATGTCCTGCATGTTGGCCACGTCCGCACGCGGATAGAACACCTCGGACGTAACGCCCTTCGCGACGGTGAACCACAACGGGCTCGCCGTCCCCGCGGCCGTCCCGAGGGCGGATTTGTCCCCAGTTGTCCAAGATGACGGCCCGCCACAGCAATCTCCCGGCGCGCCGCCCGCCATCGCGCGCGCCGCTCCTTGCCCGCTTCCGCCCGCTCTGCCCTCAACTGCCGAACCGGGCTTCGCTCCCACCTCGGCAGGCGCTATCCCCTGCCCCACCACCGAAATCCCCACGACCGCGACCACCGCCGCCGCCCGTCCCCACTTCCCACCGACCATGCCGCTCATGCTGCCCGCCGCCCCTCCCCGGAACAACAGCCGAACGGTGGGAACCGCTCCCGCCGTCGCCGCGAGGGAAGTCCCACCCGATGGAGTGACCGGGAAGCCCCGGAAACTGTCGTACCCGGATGGTCTCCTGATTCCCGAGCGGCGCCCGCCCCTGGGGCCGCACCGAACAGAGGAGCGTCACCATGGCCCGAGAAACGGTCCGCACCGTCATCGGAAACGGCCCGGGTTCCCGTCGCAGGCGGAGCACGATCGCCCGAGCATGCTGGCTGATGTCTTCTGTCACTCCTCGACGGCAGCGCAGGTACCAACGGCGCGCAACTTGAGTTGTCCCGCGACGAGCCTCATTCCGCACAACTGAACGCAAATCTTTCGACAAACGGGGACTGATCGAGTCCCCTCGATCAGCAGATTCGCCGCCATGGACTTGGCGGCACAAGACAAGGAGTTCGACCATGGCCGGAGAAACTGTCATCACGGTCGTCGGAAATCTGACCTCAGACCCGGAGCTGCGATTCACCCCGTCCGGAGCCGCAGTAGCGAATTTCACCGTCGCGTCAACGCCTCGCACGCTCGATCGCCAATCAGGCGAGTGGAAGGACGGCGAGGCACTGTTCCTCAGGTGCAGCATCTGGCGGCAGGCAGCGGAAAACGTTGCCGAAAGCCTCACCCGGGGCGCGAGGGTCCTGGTCACCGGACGTCTGGTCCAGCGGTCATTCGAGACCAAAGAGGGCGAGAAACGCACCGTAGTCGAACTGCAGGTGGACGAGATCGGCCCGTCGCTGCGGTATGCCACCGCCAAGGTCACCAAGGTCAGCCGGAACAGCCGCGAAACCAGCGGGGAGGCCTGGGGCGCCGCGCCGGTGCCCGCCGGAATCGGTGCGGGTGGTGAGCCGCCATTCTGACTCGCCATGGTGGTGACCGGCCAATACCCGGCCACCCATACGACCAACCGAGACGTCGAACCGAAGGACACCCTGCCGCAGACACGCTTCCAACAGCGGAAAGCCACCGCGCACCTCGCACGGCCTCGCCGTCACCGGCCAACAGCCGGATGCGGGGGTTCGCCGGGCGAGGCAAACCCCCGCACCACTCAGCCGATCTGGTAGGCGCGGGTGATCGTCTGGCTCACCGCGTTGCCCTTGTCGTCCGTGGCCTTCGCCCGCAACGAAGCGAACCCGCTCGCCGGATTGCGGACCTTGGCCGTCCATTGCGGACCGTCCTGCGTCAGCTCCACCGGTTGCCAGGTGGCGCCGTCGTCGTAGGAGATCTCCACCGTCAACTCGGTGACCTTCGGCGGCGAATCCTGCCGGGTCACCGTCACCGGGAAGGCGATCTCCTTGCCTCCCGGCACGATGTTGCGCAGGTCTGCGGGCGGGGCGAAGCCGACCGCGAGCATGCCCAGCGGGCCGTCCGCGAACAACGTCGGCGCGACCGTCCACTCTCCGCTGAACTTCGTGGAAGTGGGCCACCATCGCTTGTCCCGGGTCACCTCCGTGGTGATCCGGTACGTGCCGAACCGCGCCGGGGCTTGGAAAACCCCGCGGCCCGGCGAGTTCTGGGTGCCGAGGAGCTGACCGTCCAAATAGGCCGACGTGGCGCCCCGGTCCAGTTCGGAGATGTAGCCCGCGCCGCTGCCGTGCCCGGCGGCGTCGGAGAACACCGGCACCGTGACGTCCAGCAACCAGTCCTTGGTCCGCCACACCCACGGGCGGCCCGACTCGGTGGGCCCGCTGAAGCGGGGGCCGATGACGGCGGCGTTCCAGTCGATGCGGTAGGACTTGCCCGCCGCCAGGGTGCGCTGTCCCTCGACGAGAGTGCCGCCCTCCGCGACGCTGGTCTCAGTGAACTCGACGCCCTGCACCTGGAGCCGCCAGTCGCCCGGGGTGAAGTAGCGCCGTTGCTCGGACTGGGGCGTGGAGCTGACCCCGCCTCGGTTGACGTCTCCGTCCGGACCCGCCGCGATCGCGTACACCATCGGGAGGAATTGCTTGGCGTAGCCGTGGTAAGCCATGCTTATCGCGGCCACGTCAGCGGCTCTGGCCTCGTGCACCAGATTGGTCGGGATGCTGCCCGCCGACGGGTAGTACAGGTCGTACTGGTAGTCGCTGCGGTCCCGCACGGTCAGCGAGGAGGTCAACCCGCCAGCCTTGGCCAGTGCCACGTAGCGGTCGCCGGTGTACCCGTTCACCTGAAGGGTCGGCAGCGACCACAGGTCGGGCGGGGCACTGAGCAGTTTGGCCGAGGCGACGGGGTCGACGAGGCGGAACGCCGCGAGGCTCCCGCCTGCCGCCTTCACGTTGTCGATGCGCTTGCCCGCCTCGACGACGGGCATGCCGTCCGGGAAGTCCAGCACCACCAGCTTGCCCCTGGCGTCCACTTTGGACAGATCATCCGGCGTGCCGGCACGGCCGTAAACGGTGC
The DNA here is from genome assembly GCF_042647905.1 of Amycolatopsis halotolerans. NCBI lineage: Bacteria > Bacillati > Actinomycetota > Actinomycetes > Pseudonocardiales > Pseudonocardiaceae > Amycolatopsis > Amycolatopsis halotolerans. The sequence goes on along the minus strand of NZ_JBHRWI010000028.1, from coordinate 138,504 downwards.
CCAGCCGCTGGACAGACGGCGGAGGGCTGTCGGAGAACCGGGTGAAGCCCGCGTCCACCGCCAGCGGCTGCGCCCCTTCCGCGGTGAGTTCCAGCCACGGCTGGTAAAGCTGCACGTCCTCGGTGAAGCGGAAGTGCTTCGAGCTCACGCCCGGGGTGGAATAGGCGTAGAGCCGCTGGAACTGCGCGCCGGCGGCCAACCCGAGAACAGCGGGCGCGTGCGGCCCCTCGGGGCGGGTTTCCAGCCGGGCGCCCAGTCCGCCGTCGAGTGCTCCCGTCTGGTCCGTGTGCACCGTCACGGGCTTGGCTTGGCGGGCGTCGAAGGACACCTTCGTATCGCGGGTCACCTTCACGACCGGGTTGGCGAACGCGGTGGTCTCCGGCGGCCCGTCCGGCCGGGAGGCCGTGAGCCCGGCGCTCAGGGTGTACTCCCCTGGCGGCACGCGCAGCGGCTGACCGGCGTAGCCCAGGAAGTTCTCTCCGGTCTGGACGTTGACGGCGAGGGAGGTCTGGGTGTCATGCGCGCCAGGGGCTTTGCCGTCCCGGCCCAGCAGGTTCGCCGACAGGCTGTACAGCTCCGGCTCGTCCTTCACCCCGACCGGCGTGCGCACCCGCGTCTTGCCGTCCGGGGTGCTGGCCAGCAGCAGACCCGTGTAGGTCCCGGGCTTGCCGGACCTCGCGGTGAACGTGATGTCCACGGCGGCCTTGCCGCCGGCGGGCACGGTGACCGAGTTCGCCGAGATCTTCGCCAGGTTCGCGGCGGGCGACTGCCCCTGCTTGTCCGCCAAGCTGAAGGCCAGATTCAGCGTGACCGGGCTGGTGCCAGGGTTGGTATAGGTGACAGCGCGCTTGCCTGGCTTGTCGGACCACCGCACGACGGTGTTCACCGTCGCGGGCTCGGACTGCACGGCCTGGGTCACCGCCGTGGCCACGTCCAACCGGCCGCCGCCGATCGCGGTCACCCCGATTCCCGGCAAGTCCTTGGCCGTGCCGACCAGCCCGGACTTGAGCTGCTCGCCGGTCCAGTCAGGGTGCTCCTGGGCCAGGATGGCTGCCGCTCCCGCGGTGTGCGGAGTGGCCATCGAGGTGCCGGAGAGCCTGGTGTAGTGCTCGTCCACCGGGTCGCCCAGTGCGGTCCCCTTGGCGCGCGCAGCCACGATGTCGCTGCCTGGGGCACCGATCTCCGGCTTCACCGCGCCGTCGCCGACGCGCGGACCGCGGTCGGAGAACGAGGACAGCGCATCGGTTTTAGTCACGCTGCCCACTGCCAGCGCCGCATCGGCCGTGGCCGGGGAACTCACTCCCTCGTCCTGGCCCGTGTTGCCTGCCGCGACCACGAACAGCGTGCCGTACTGGCGGCTCAGCTTGTTGACCGCCTGCGAACTGGGATCGGTGCCGTCGGTGGGGTAAGTGCCCAGGCTCAGGTTGACGACCTTCGCCTTGGCCTCGCGCGCGGCCCACTCCATGCCGGCGATGATGTCGGACTCGCGGCCCTGGCCGCCGTCGTTCATCACCTTGCCGATGGCCAGCCTCGCGTCCGGGGCGACCCCCTTGTACTTGCCGCCCGAGGCCGCGCCGGAGCCGGTGATGGTGGAGGCGACGTGCGTGCCGTGCCCGTTGCCGTCGACCACAGTGCCCTTGCCGCTGAAATCCTTGCTCTGCGCGACTTTCCCGGCCAGGTCGGGATGCTCGGCGTCCACCCCGGTGTCCAGGATGGCGACGGTCACGCCCTTGCCGGTGTACCCGGCCTGCCAGGCCGCCGGCGCGCCGATCTGCGGCACGCTCTGGTCCAGCGAGGCGTGCACCTGGTGGTTGAGCCAGATCTTGCTCGGCCCGCCCGAGAGCGCGGCCGGTCCTGCCGCGCTCAGCCCGGCCCAGAACCCCTTGGCGTCCTTTTTGGACTCGCCGAGTTCGGTGTAGCCGAGCACGTCGAAGCTGCGACCGCGCTGGGCGCCAGCGGGCGCGACCGAGCGGGCGGCAACGCCGTCCGGATACTCGGCCAGTAACGGCAGTGTGTCGGTGGCGGCGTCGTCGTAGCCCTGCCGGATCAACCCGGTGACGTTGAACAGTTCCCGGTCCAGTCGACCCGATTCAAGGAGAGGAATGGCTGAAGCCGGCACCAGGTACGAGTCGGTGGCGGCGCCGTGCCGGGCGCCGAACTGAACGTACGGCGGGTGCCCGGAGCGGGCGTCGTCCTGCAGGGCCAGTGACCAGTGGCCACGCGCGTCCTGGCGCGCGCTGACCCGGTCACCGGTGATCAACGTGACCTGGTGGCTGACGCCGTCCCCGGCCGCCGCAGCTGGCGCGTCGCGCGCGCCCGCTTGGCCGGGCACGGCCGTCAAGGTTGCCGCCGCGCAGGCCGTGGCCAGCACGACGGCGGTCAACCGTCTCCGTGATGTCATCAGTACTCCCTTGTGAGGTGATGCCGGATTTGCCGGAGTGACAGGAAGATGTGGAGTGGTTCGCCGGGAACGGGAGGTGCTGCGGCGGGTCAGCGTCCGCGCGGGACGGCTCCCAGTTCGTCGACGACCGCGGTCTGGACCGAACTGGAGAAGGTCACGGTGCCGGGTTTGATGCCCGCTGTCGCGATGTCGTTGTCGTCCGGCTTGAGCTGGGTCCGGCGTTCCCCGATGAATTCGCCGGTAGCGGGGTCGACGATGATTTCCATGCGGAAGGTGCCGTCGACGGGGTCCACGCCCAGCGCGACGCCCGTGCGGCCGTCGAGGTTGGCCACCTGCTCGGTCACTTTGAGGCCGGGGATTTTCGCCACCGCGCGGTAGAGCGACTCCTTGAGGTCGGCGGGCACGGTACCGGTCTTGAGCAGCTGTGCGGCGAGATCCAGCACCCCGCCGAGCTTGGGTTTGTTCACCACCGAAAGGTCGGCCGCCATCAGGTCGTACAGCTTCCGCGGGTCGCGCGGCAACTCGTTCAGCCGCTGTTCGGTGGGGGCACCCCACTCGTCGTCGTACCGGCCGGCGATGGCCATGGCCTTGCCAGGGAACTTTCCGCTCTCGGCGCGCCATTCGCCGCTCGGCCAGTACTCGCTGAGGTCGGCTTCATAACCTCCGTTGATCTTCTCGGTGCCCGCCTTGAGCGTGTGCTCGTCGCCGACGAGCCATTTCCGGCTCCCGGTCGGCGCGGTCTTGAGCAGCCATTGCCCGTCGAAGTCGCTGGGCTGCCAGGTCTGGGTCAGCTGCTCGCCGGCAAAGGCGACCGGGATCCTGCTGTCGTTCCACAGGAGCCAGGTGCGCGTCTCGACGTAACGGAACTTGCCCGCGGGGATGGGAGACTCGCCGATGACGTGGATCTTGTCGGCGGCAGTGTTCAGCGCCTGCTTCACCGACAAGAACTTCACCCCCGGCGCGGCCAGCGGTGCCTGGGGCGAGGGGCCGCCACGGTCGGCTCCGGCAATCGCCACAGTGGCGCCGACAGCGATCACCGCTGCCGCGGCGGCCGCACCGATCCGCCAGCGCCGTCCGGTGCGGGACGCCAGCTTGCCCTTGACCTCGATCGGCGGGGTCGTTTCCGGCGCCGGAGTGCTCTTTCCTTCGATCGACCGCACTGCGTTCACCAGCGCGTTGTTGGCCGCGGCCAGCGGCCGATCGCCGGTGAGCGCCTCGGCGCGCAGCGAGTTCAGTGCCTCGTCCAGCTCGTCGTTCGTCCACAAGCGACGGACGTTGTTCTCAGTCATCGATGCGCTCTCCTTCCAGACTGTGCGGGGTCTTGGGCGCGGCTCGGGCTCGGAGCAGCCGTCTGACCCGGTGCAGCCGGGAACGGACAGTGCCTGCGGGAATGTCGAGCACGGCGGCGATTTCGGTGGCGTCCAGCTCTCCCCAGCTGGTCAGCAGCAACACGTCCCGATCCCCCGGCGCGAGCTCGGCCAGCGCGGCGGCCAGGTCCCGGACCCGGGCCTGGGCGTCGACCTGGTCGGCCACCCGATCGGCATGCCCGTGGGCGACCGGTGGGCCGTGCTGGTGGGCGGTCAGCCGCAGGTACCGGATTTCAGCCCTGGCATGCTGGCGCAGCAGGTTGGTGGCGATGCCGAACAACCAGGCGCGGGCGGTGGCCCGTGCCGGGTCATAGCTGGCCCGGCGCTGCAACGCGATCAGGAACGTGTCGCTGACCAGGTCGTCGGCCACCACCGGCCCGGCGCGGCTGGCCAGATACCGGCGCACGTCCCGGGCATGCCGGTCGAACAGGCGCTGGAAGACCGGCTGAAGGTCGTGCCCGCACAAGTCCGGTCGATCGTCGCCGTCCACCGCGCCCGCCGCGGCGTACCGCTCAGCCCTAGTCACATCGGATATTCGCCGGAGCCGCCGGAAGTGTTCATCCCCGGCCGCGCCGCGGAGCAAGGGACCCGGACCGGCCAGTTCACCAGGACGGGTCGTGCCTGGCAGAAGCCGCGGCCTCAGCAAGCCTGACCGCCGCCGCGCGCCATCCCGGCGTCGACCAGCCGCACTCTCCGCGAGTGGTCTGGTCCTTTACGCAAAGGTCCATACCATTGTCCGAAAGCCGACTATCGGCCCTGACCGGCCGGAAATCCCGCTGGTAGCTTCCGATTCATGCCCGCACCTCGCCGGACCAAGGCCGGAATCCCAGTCCTCGCCGCGATTTCCGTACTGCTGCTGGCTCCGCTTTCCGCGCCAGCCGCACAGGCCGCTCCCGCCGGACATCCCGGCGTCAGCGTGCAAGACGAATGCAGCACCCCGTCGATCAACCGGCTGCAGAAATGGCTGGCCAGCGGCGAGGGCACGACCGTCCCGCCCACCGGAAGCCTTCTCGTCCCCGAAGGCGACGGCTACGCGGCGAAAATCGTCTTCCAGAACAACGAATGGCACGTCGCCGTGGTGTGGCTGGGCAACCAGTTCGACGCACAGGCCGACCTCAGCCATTCCACCGGATTCTGGCTGACCTACAGCGCCGACGACGACTTCTACGTCCAGTTGCGCCCCGCGTCCCACTGGAGCGGCGGCGACAAATGGCTCACCCGCATCCCCTCGACCGGCGGCCAGCTGGTCCGCAAGTTCTTCCCCTTCGACCCCGACGCGTGGACCTGGCTTCCCGAACTGGGCCAGCCGCAGTACTCGTTCGCCTCCGCGCTGACCGAAGCCCGCGGCCTGGTCTTCGTCGGCAAGACCCCCAACAGCCTCGACTTCCGCGAACTCCTCATCGACGGCTACCAGCCGCCCTGCCTCTGACCCCGCCCGCCACCTCGGCTCGAACCAGGCCGCCCCATCGAGGTTCCGGCACCCGGCAGGCCGGGAGCAGCACCTAGCTTCCTCCCGGCCTGCCAGGTCCGCCGGGCCTGCCGAGTCCGCCGGGCCCCGCCGCGTTTCTGACCGCCACAGCCGCCGTTGAACGTCATGGCCGCGGCCACCGGCCGCTTTGCCGCGGTTGATCGGCAGCACCGGGCACTCTTGCACGCGGAGCGTGCCGGGCACCGGGCACCGGGCACCGGGCACCGGGCACCGGGCACCGGGCACCGGGCACCGGGCACCGGGCACCGGGCACCGGGCACCGGGCACCGAAGACTGCGCCAAGCCCGCTAGTTCTGCACCGCGGGCCGGATCGTGATGTCCCCGATCTCCACGTCGTCCGGCTGCTCGATCGCGAACCCGATCGCCCGCGCCACCGCGGCCGGGTCCAGCGCGAACTCCTCGACCCGCCGCCGAATCCGCTCCCGCTCCCCCGGGTCGTCGATCGAGTCCGCCAGCTCCGTCCGGACGAACCCCGGGGACACCGACGTCGTCCGGAGAACTCCGTCCGTGGACTCCTGCCGAAGCGCCTCCAGAATCGTCCGCACCGCGTTCTTCGTCCCCGCGTAAACCGCCTGCGAGGGGACGATCTTCAACCCGGCCGTCGACACCGTCGTCACCAGATGTCCCCGGCCCTGCCGCCGGAAAACCGGCAGTGCGGCCGCGATCCCGTGCAGCACCCCGCGCACGTTCACGTCGATCATCGCCGACCAGCCCTCGACGTCGACGTCCGCCACCGGTCCCAGCTTGGCGATCCCGGCATTGCTCACCAGCACGTCAAGCTGGCCGAACTCCTCGACCGCCCGCCGCACGAGCCGGTCCAGGTCCGCGCGCCGGGTCACGTCGGTGACACATGCGATCGCGCGACCGCCTCCGGCACGGATTTCCTTCACCAGCGCGTCGAGCCGATCCTCGCGACGCGCGCCCAGGACCACCGCCGCGCCCCGGGCGGCGAGCAGCCGACCGGTCGCCTCGCCGATTCCGCTGCTCGCCCCGGTGATGGCGACGACTTTCCCAGCCAGCACTGACATTCCCACCCCTGACACATAAATGGACACGTGTCCGGAAGGCTACCGGACACGTGTCCGTATAGGCCAGGGGCATGGGCGGCGTCAACATCGGCTGGAGCGCAGTCAAGGAAGCGTGAGCACCGCCGAAATCCAGCCCGGCGCCAGGTCATGCTCAACCAGTCCGAACGACCACCCGAGAAAGGCCCGCAGGTGAGCGACCTAGCTGCCGCACTGACGCTGATCGGCGTATTCATCGCCTTCGCCATGACCTTGCGCGCCGTCCAGCGTCGCTTGACTCGCGATCAGCAGCAGTGCTCGCCCCGCCAGGCCTCGAGCCCTTCGCGGACCGCGACCGCCGCGATCGCCAATGCCGCGACGGGATCCGCCCAGTACCAGCCGAACAGCGCATTCACCAGCAACCCGACCAGCAGCACGCCGGAAAGGTAAGTGCAGAGGAGCGTTTGCTTCGAATCGGCGACCGCGCTCGCGGAGCCGAGCTCCCGCCCAGCCCGGCGTTGCGCTCCCGAAAGCACCGGCATCACCACCAAGGACACCGCCGCGAGCACGATCCCCGCGGTCGAATGCGAGGCCTCGCCGCCGCCGAAGAGCGACCGCACCGAATCGGCCGTGACGTAAGCCGCCAGCAGGAAGAACGACACCGCGATCACCCGCAGCGCGACCCGTTCCCGGCGTTCCGGATCCGCGCTGGCGAACTGCCACGCCACCGCGACTGCGGACAGCACCTCGGCCACCGAGTCGAGCCCGAACGCGACCAGCGCCGACGAGGCCGCGATCGTCCCGGCCGACACCGCGACGATCGCCTCGACCACGTTGTACGTGATCGTCCCGGCCACCAGCCACCGCACTCGCCGATGCAGGACCGCGCGCCTCTCGGCATCCGCCACGGGACGCGCCTGGCTCGAAGCCCCGCAAGCGCTCGAGTCAGCCAGCGACAAGGTCTCGCCGCCCGGCGCGTCCGCGCGGCAGTCCGGACAGTTCTCGCTCATCGAACGACCCGCGATTCCTCGTCGCACGCGTCTGTCGGCGCGACAGCCAAAACCACCTGCGTCAGTTCCGCCAACGCGTGCGCGAGATGCGGATCGGCGATCGCGTACCGGACCTGCCGACCCTCGTACGTCGCGATCACCAGGCCGCACCCGCGAAGGCACGCCAGATGATTCGAAACGTTGGACCGGCTCAACTCCAGCTGCGAAGCCAGCTGCGCCGGGTACACGACCCCGTCCAGCAGCGCCACGAGAATCCGGCAGCGCGTCGGATCCGCCAATGCCCGGCCGAGCCGGGCGAGCGCCAGTTCGCGAGTCTCAGAGGTCAGCACAGCCGAAACAGTACAGTACTCGCTGAATCAAATACACTGGCGAAGTGGACAACCTCCTCGGCGACTTCCTCCGCGCCCGACGCGAGCGGATCTCCCCTGCCGACGTCGGACTGCCCGACAGCGGACGGCGTCGCGTACGAGGGCTGCGTCGCGAGGAACTCGCGCTCTTGGCGGGAATCAGCAGCGACTACTACATCCGGCTGGAACAGGGACGCGACCAGAACCCGTCAGCCCAGGTGCTCGACGCGCTGGCGCGAGCACTCGGCCTGGACGAACCCTCCCGCCAGCACCTGCATCAGCTCGCCGCCCCCACACAACCAGGACAAGCCGAGCCGCGCGCGCCCGCGAGCATCGTCGAATTGATCTCGACCTGGCCGACGAATCCGGCGTACGTCCAGGACCGCCTCACCAACGTCCTCGCCGCGAACCCGGTCGCCGCAGCGGTTTCCCCGAACTACGCGGTCGGCCGGAACCTGCTCCGCGCGGTCTTCCTCGACCCGGCCGAGCGAGACCTCCGCCGCGACTGGGAGCAGATGGCCGCCGACGGCGTCGCGGGCTTGCGCGCCGCTCTCGGCCCGAATATCGCCGACCCGGCCGCCGCCGAACTCATCGCCGGCCTCACCGCCAGCAGCGAAGAGTTCCGCGATCTCTGGGCCCAGCACGACGTCAAACCGCGGACCGGCCACCTAGTCCGCTTACGCCACCCAGCAGTCGGAGACCTCGACCTGCACAGCGACAAACTCGACATCCCCGGCCCGGCGATCCTGCAACTAGTGGTCTTCCACGCGACCCCGGGCACCCGCGACGCCGAGGCGCTCGCCGCCCTGGCAGACCTGATTCCCGCGCGATGACGCCGGAAACCGGGCCGGAGCACGCACTGCCCCGGCCCGGTTCCCGTCAGTCGGCCGCTTCGAACTCGCGCACCGCGTCCAGTGCGGCGCCCATCGCGGCGTTGCCCTCGCGTTCGATCATGATCTCGACCAGCACCGGCCGCCGGGTGCGTTCGGCTTCCTTGCGCGCCCATTCGAGCGACGACCGGATCTCCCCCGGGTCCTCGACGCGCGTGCCGGAGCAGCCGTAGGCCTCCATGATCTTCACGTTGTCCGTGCCGTGGCTGTCGTAGTGGATGTCGACCTGGTAGTTCATCTCGTACGGCAGCTCGGACTGGCGGATCAGGCCCAGGTACTCGTTGTTGAGCATGACGAGCACGAACCCGACGTCGTACTGCGCGGCGACCGCCAGCTCCTCCACCAGGAACTGGAACGAGTAGTCGCCGACCACGCCGACGACCTCCGCGTCCGGCCGGGCCTTTTTGACGCCGATCGCGGCCGGGATCTCCCAGCCGAGCGGGCCGGCCTGGCCGCACACCTGGTAGTGCCGAGGCAGGTGCGCGCGCTGGAACTGGCCGGACCAGATCTGGTACAGCCCGATCGCGGTGACGAAGTAGGTCTCCGGTCCGTAGAACTCGTTGAGCTCCTTGAACACCCGCGGCGCCTTGATCGGCGTGCAGTCGAAGTCCTCTTTGCGCGGCAACTCGGCCTTGAGGTCCCCGAGCCGCTTGACCCACGCGCGGTCCCGCGCCGGAGCGGTGCGCGCGTCGAGCGCAGCCAGCAGCGCTTCCAGGAACTCCCGCGTGTGCGACACGACGCCGAGGTCCGGTCCGAACACCTTGCCCAGCTGCGTGGGCTCGATGTCGACGTGGATGAACTTCCGGTCGCCGCGGTACACCGACAGCTCGCCGGTGTGCCGGTCGCCGAACCGCGCGCCCAGCGCCAGGACCAGGTCGGATTCCAGGAACGCGGCATTCGCCCAGCGCTGCGACGTCTGGATGCCCGCCATGCCGGCGAACAGCTCGTGGTCCTCGGGGAAACTGCCCTTGCCCATCAGCGTGACGCCGACCGGGACGCCGAGCCGTTCCGCGAGCCGCCGCAGCGGGTCGCTCGCCTCGCCGAGCACGACGCCGCCACCCGCCAGGATCAGCGGGCGTTCGGCGGCGAGCAGCATGTCCAGCGCCCGCTCGACGCGCGCCGGCGACGGTTTGACCGTGCTGACCGGCAGCGCCGAATCGATCGACGAATCCCACTCGATCATCTGCTTCTGCACGTCGATCGGCAGGTCGATGAGCACCGGGCCGGGACGTCCGGACCTGGCGATCCGGAACGCCTCGCGGAAGATCCACGGCAGCTGCGCGGCTTCCTTCACCTGGACCGCCCACTTCGTGACCGGCCGCGCGATCTCGACGATGTCGACCGCCTGGAACGCTTCCTGGTGCAGCTTCGTCGTCGCGGCCTGCCCGGTGATGCACAGGATCGGGACGGAGTCCGCGTGCGCGGTGTAGAGGCCGGTGATCATGTTGGTGCCCGCCGGACCGGACGTGCCGATCGCGACGCCGACGTTGCCGGTCGTGCGCGCCCAGCCGTCGGCCATGTGCGTCGCGCCTTCTTCGTGGCGGACCACGAGATGGTCGATGCCGCGGCCCTGCATCGCGTCGTACAGCGGCAGGATCGCCGCGCCGGGGCAGCCGAAGGCGACGTCGATCCCTTCGTCGACCAGCACGTCGACGACTGCCTGCATAGCGGGGACTCGGGCCATGGTCAAACCTCCTCGGACGAGCGGCCGGACAGTTCTTCGACGACCTTCAGCAGCGCGGAGTGGTCCAGCGAGCCGTAGCCCATCGCCCGCCCGGCCGCGACCAGCTGCGCAACCAGGCCGGTCAGCGGGAGCGCCACGTCGGACTGCCGCGCCGCGGCGAGCGCGATGCCCATGTCCTTGTGGTGCAGGTCGATCCGGAAGCCCGGCTCGAACTGCCGCGCGACCATCGACTTCCGTTTCAGCTCCAGGATCCGGCTGCCGGCGAGACCGCCGGCCAGCACGTCGAGCCCGGTGCCAGCGTCCACTCCGGACGCTTCCAGCAGCACGATCGCCTCCGCGACCAGCCCGTAGATCCCGCCCACCACCAGCTGGTTGGCCGCCTTCACGACCTGCCCGGCGCCATGCGGGCCGACGTGCACCACGGTCTTGCCGAGCGCGTCGAACACCGGCTTCGCGGCGACGAAATCGGCCTCGTCACCACCGACCATAATGGACAGTGCGGCCTGTTCGGCTCCGGCCTGGCCGCCGGACACCGGCGCGTCGAGCACGCGGATCCCCTTGGCCGCACCGGCTTTCGCGACCTCGATCGACGTCTCCGGCCGGATGGTGCTCATGTCGGCCAGCAGCGTGCCCGGCGCGATCGTGTCGAGCACGCCGCCGGGGGCGAGCACGACCTGCTCGACCTGCGGGTGGTTCGGCAGCATGGTGACCACGACCTCGGCCCCGGACACCGCGTCGGCGACGTCGTTGGCCGCGCGGCCGCCCGCGGCTTCCAGTTTGGCCAGCGCGTCGGCGTTGAGGTCGAACCCGCTCACCTCGTGTCCGGCGGCGGCCAGGTGCGCGGCCATCGGCGTGCCCATCACGCCCAGTCCGATGAACCCGATCCTGCTCATCAGTTTCCCCTTCGCTCGTACGGCAGCCAGGCCAGCGAGTCCACAGTGGAACCGTCCGGTTTGTACTCGATGCCCACCGGTCCGGCGTAGCCCGCCGCCTGCAGCTTCTCCAGATGTCCTTCGAGATCCAGCTCCCCCGTGCCCGGCTGGTGCCGGCCCGGCGCGTCGGCGATCTGCACGTGCCCGGTGCGCGGGGTGTAGCGGGCGATCACGGTGTCGAGGTCGTCGCCGTTGACCGCCAGGTGGTAGAGGTCCGCGAGCAGCCGGACGTTGTCCAGGCCCAGCTCGTCGAGCACCGCGACCGCGTCGGCCGCGGTCTTCAGCGGGTACGCCGGGGTGCCGGACAGCGGTTCGAGCACCAGCTGCGCGCCGATGCCCTCGGCCGCTTTCGCCGCGGTCGCGAGGTGCGTGCGGGCCAGATCGTCCTGTTCGGACGGTGCGACCCCGTCGATCCGGTTGCCGTACAGCGCGTTGAAGCTGCGGCAGCCGAGCCGTTCGGCGAGGCCGAACGCGACCGTCAGGCTCGTCGCGAACTCCGCTTCGCGGCCGACCCACGACACGAGCCCGCGCTCGCCCGCGGCCATGTCGCCCGCGTAGAAGTTCAGCCCGGTCAGCTGGACGCCCGCCTCCTCGATCGACCGCGCGAACCGGTCGACGTCGGTCCCGGACGGGTCGGCGCTGTCAAACGGCCACCAGTACTCCACCTTGGTGAAGCCCGCTGCCCGAGCGGCCTGCGCGCGCTCGAGCAGCGGGAGTTCGGTGAACAGGATCGACAGGTTGGCGGTGTAGGGCAGCGAGTGCCGCTCCCCGGCGGGACCGGTCATGAGTACCTCGGCTCCTCACATCTCGATCAGCTAATTTCGCTTTGTGGAAGTTTTCTTCCGTAGTTCGAGAATAGCTGGACGCGGAGGCTTCGGTCAACGGTCGGCAGGCAGGTTTCCCCGGCGCGCGGGGGCGGCAAGATCCACAGCGGCGTCGTTCGGCTCGGACGCGGCAGGGAGGGGACGCCTTGCCCGGCACTGGTCGCGCGCGTGCCGCATCGGGGTATTCACGCTTGACTGTCCACAGTGGTCACTTTTTGCTCCACAGTAGACAGTTGCAGGGGTTTTCTTTTCAGTCGACCGGAATCGCCGTGCTGGTGCGATTGAGCAGCCCGATCGCCGCGTAGACGTGCCGCAAGGCGGGAGCCTCGACGCCGGTGAGGTCTGCGAGTTCCACGACCGCGCCGATGATCGCGGCGATCTCCAGCGGTTTTCCCGCTTCCAGGTCCTGCAGCATGGACGTCTTGTGGTGCCCGACGCGCCACGCGCCGTCGATCCGCTTCTCCACCGAGACCCGCGGATCCGCTCCCGCGGCACGGGCGATCGCGAGCGTTTCGGCCATCATCGCGGCGACGAGCGCGCGGGTTTCGTCGTGCTCGCACATCTGCGCCATGGTCGCCCGGGTGAGCGCGGACAGCGGATTGAACGCGACGTTGCCCATCAGCTTGACCCAGATGTCGTCGCGCAGCCTCGGTTCGACCGGGGCCTTGAGCCCGCCCGCCACCATCGCGTCGGCGAGATTCCGGCAGCGGACCGACATTTCGCCGGACGGTTCGCCGAGGGAAAACCGCGTGCCCTCAAGGTGCCGGACGACACCCGGCTCCTCGATGACGGTCGAGCAGTAGACGACACAGCCGATCGCCCGCTCGACAGCGAGCACCCGGCTGGTCGCCCCGCCGGGATCGACCGCCTCGACGCGACGGCCCGCCAGCGGATGACCGGTCAACCCGTGGAAGTACCACCACGGAATGCCGTTCTGCGCCGCGACGAGCGCGGTGTTCTCTTGGAGGAGGGGCTCCAGGAGGTCGCCGCAGTCCGGGTAGGAATGTGCTTTGAGGCCAAGGAAAACGTAGTCGACCGGCCCGATGTCGCGCGGGTCCGACGTGACGTGCGGACGCGCCGTGAAGTCGCCGCGGGGGCTCCGGACCCGCACGCCGTCCGCCGCCATCGCCGCGAGGTGCGCCCCGCGCGCGACGAGGTGGACTTCGGTGCCGCCGCAATGGAGGGCCGCGCCGACGTACGCCCCGATCGCTCCCGCGCCCAGAACCGCCACCCGCATGGTTGCCTCCCGGTCCGGATCCCGCCGACATTAGATTGCATACAGTATCCCGTCTAATGACTGCCGGGCCAGGCTTTGGTTATCGGAAGCGGCGATGACGCAGGGACGGCCGCGGGAACACAGGAACGGCCGCGGGGACGCGGGGATGTCGTGGTGATGCGGTGATGCGGTGATGCGGTGATGCGGGGATGCGGGGATGCGGGGATGCGCCAGGGTGGCGTAGGGACGCCGTGGTGACAAACAGCTGTCCGGTGCTGCAACGAAGGGACTCCCGCAGTCAGTCCGGCGGGATGGTGCGGTCAGGCCGTTCCGCCAGCCGGTTCCAGGTTCGCGGAACGGCCGTGCCCAAAGTCGTCGGGGGGGGCGGTCAATCTGCTTGCGGCCCAACGGAAATTGCTGAGCTGAACGTGCGAGCCAGCGAGGTCAGACCTCGCGCACCGACTCCGCCGCGAACCCGGACAACACCAGCCGCGCGGTGCACCGGCTGTGCCCGGCGGCTGTCGACGCCCGGCGGCGCACCACCACCTCGTACCGCCGTCCGCCCGCGTCGACCAGCACACTCCGGTCCTCGCCTCGGGCTTCCTCCGCCACGGCCAGCACCGCGTCGAGACCGCGCAGGCCAGTACGGCCGCGGATCTCGATCTCGGCGAACTGCGACCACGCACTCTCCGCGGAGGTGCGGCCGCGCAGGTTCTCGAACCGGACGTTGCCGCCAAGCGCTTCCTTCGCCACCAGTTCGGCTTCGGGCACCGCGAGACTGCCGTGGAGGTAGCCGTCGGGCACGGTCAGGAGGTTGCCTGCCCAGCGGTCCCCGCCGACGTGGCTGACCTCCCACACCCGCCCGGGATGGTTCTGCGCCAGGCTCGTCACCAGCGGACGGCCGAACACCGCGCAGCACATGTCCTTGCTGCCGTGGGTGCAGACGAGAAAGAGCGGACCGGACACCGGCTCGCCGTGCCCGCGCCGTCCGGCGGCGACCGCTTCGAGGTCGAGGTGGGCAAGTTCGTCCAGGTCGGCGACGTCGAGCCGTTCCGTCCAGCGGTTTCCGGGCTGCCCGCTGGCGACGTAGACCGCGCGCGGAGCGCCTGGCTCCCGCGCGTGCCGCCCCGGCTTGCGGATCAGCAGCGGCCGCAGGCCGGCGGCGCGCGCGGCTTCGAGGCGCTCGGCGGGAAACATGGTGGCCAGGACGTCTTCCAGCGCGTCCGGACCCCACGATCCCGGCTGCTCGACCAGCAGCCAGGACGTCATGCGCGCGGCGGTCCCGGCGGGCTCGCCGCCGAGCTCGCGGGTCAACGCGGCGCATCCGGGCGCGGCATTCCGGCCCGGGAAGCAGATTCCCGGACCCGAGTGCCGCACGTCGGGCTTAGGCATGCCTAAGTATAGCTGACCGTTCGCTGCGCCCTTCCGAGGCGACCGCCTGCGGCGCGCGACATCACACGATCGGGCAATGCTCGCCCACGAGCGACGCGGGAGTTGGTTCAGCCTTGAGCTGCGAGGCAACGGGCCAAGAGCGCCCGCGCTTGGCCCCAGCTCAAGCCCGAGCCACCAGCCCCTGAACGACCAACTCGCCCAGCAACGCCCGCACTGTCGCCGGAGGCACGCCCGGCGCAGCGTCGACGAGCACCTTGAACGGCTGCGGCCCACACCCGAGCAACGCCGCGAGCACCGGCCGCGCGGCTTCGGCGAAAACCAGCCGCTTCCCCGCCCCGACCAGGGCCACCGTGCCATCTCCGTCCGCCAGCGCGGCGCGCGGAACGAGCAGCCGGACCTCGAAGTCGTCGTCTGGCGGCAGCAGTTCCGCCGTCGCCGCCCACGGCAGGCCGACGCGGGTTTGCGCCGGGGCCTGGGCGTCGCGGTCGGCGAGGAACCGGTCGACGACATCGCCCGCGGTCAGCTCCGCCAGCCGGAGACGCAGTGCTTCAGCCCGCTCGGCCCGGGCGTCCGGACCGGCGAACCGGGGCAGGTCCGCGCGGAACAGCTCGTCGGACCGCAGTTGATCGGCCAGCCACGCCACCAGGTCCACGCCGGTGGCGGCGTTGAACCCGATGGTCAGATGCAGCGACTCCTCGCCGACGGCGGACACGTCGTGCCACTGTCCGCGCGGCAGGTAGAGGACGTCGCCGTCCTCCAGAAGGAAGTCGTCGTGCGGCTCGCCCTCCGGACGTTCCGGCAGCTCGACGTCCCGCTGCAGCGGCGAAGGCCGGGTGACCCCGTGCAGCCGCCACCGCTTCCGCCCGGAGAGCTGGATGATGAAGGCGTCGTGGTCGTCCCAGTGCACGTCGAAGCCGTGCGTGGTGCCCCAGCCCGCGTACAGGTTGACCTGGATCCGCTCGCGCAAGTCGTGTTCGAGCCGACCCGCCAGCTCGCCGACCTCGTCGACCAGTTCGTTGACCGAGTCGAGCACGAGCGTCGCGCCCGCGCGCAGGTGTTCGGCGAACGGGGCCGACAGGACGCGCGGGACCTGGCCGTTGCGCCGGGTCGAGACCATTTCGGTGTAGGTGTGGGCGGGGACGACGTCGCCGTCGAGCGCGAGCCGCAGCCGGGGGAACTCCAGCCGGTGCTGGCGCAGCACCCGGTCCAGCTCCGGCCACGGGAGCAGCGACGCGAACCGCCCCTTCTCCCCCGGGAACCGCCGCGGCGCCCTGCCCAGGACCTCTGCGAAGAACTGGCCGGCCTCGAGCGGTGCCACGAGGCCGGCCAGTCCGGGAATCTCCGTCATGGAGCGGGACAACGGCTAGTCGTTGCCGTCGTTGTCGGCCACGGCTCCGTTGGCCTTGCCGCGGTCCACCGCGGCGGTCAGCGGTTCCACGCTCAGCAGCAGGCCGCTGGCGGCCGCGTCGGTGTCGGTTGTCATGCGTTCTTGAGCCATCCGGACCTCGCAACGTCGACGACTGGGCCCGCCTCACGCTACGGGAGATCGACGGGGCGGACATCGGTCATTTGAGTGCTCTTCCCCGGCCCGGCGACCACCCTCGGCAGCCTTGGCCCGTCACAGATTCTGCCGGTAATCCTGCTCGAGACCGGCTCGCAGCTGCTGCTCGTCCACCCCCGCGCGCACCAGCTTCGCGGCCTCGCCCGCGGTCTCGTTCAGTCTGAGATGGTCGGTCCAGATCGTTGACGAGCGCGGCAGATCGGCCGGATCGACATGCCGGGCGGCGTCCCACAACCCGGCCTCGCGCACCGCGGCGCACTGTCCGAGCCGGACGGTCTCCACTTCCACCTTCAGCACCGCTTTCGGGGTGCGATTGCGCTCGGTCATGGACTCCCGCAGCCCGGGTTCCGTGCTGATGACCGCTTTCCCGGTGATCTCCAGCGTGCGGGTGTCCCCAGGGACTAGCGCCACTACCGCCACGTCGGGGCGTTCGACGATGTTGTGGAACGTATCGGTGCGCCGGTTGCCCGGCCGATCGGCGAGGACGACCGTCGTCGGTCCGATCATGCGGGCCGCTCCGGGAGGATCGCCCTTCGGACTGGCGTCCGCGCGCCCAGCGCTGTCCCGTGACGTGATCACCGCGAACGGTGCGGCAGCAAGGAAAGCAGCCGCTGCGGGTCCAAGGAGCTCGCCTTCCTCGACTCCGTCCGCCGAAGCGCGGCCGGGACCCCACAGGTTCGAGCGGATCACCGCTTTGCCGCAGTGGAGGAACGCTTCCTCGACGAGGAGACCGTCTTCGTCGAGGGTTCCGTTGATGCGCAAGGTCTCGCGCCATCCGGGGACGAGCACGAGCAGCGCGGCGCCTGTTCCTGGTGCGGCGTCCGCCGGAACCGGGAATTTGAGCCGCGTCTCGGTCTCCGCCTTCGCGAACCCGGACGCTCCGCCGACCATCCCGGCCCGCTGACGACCCTCTGCGTCTACATAGCCGAGCGCGGCGGCGGGGCTGTGCGCGAGCAGCACGCGGCAATGCGGGTCGAGGTGGTCGATCGACTTCATCATGACCGGCAGCGGCCGTTCGCCCACGACGCGTTCCAGGTCCGGCACTGCTCGGATGATCCCCATGGAGTTAGGTTAACCTAAGAAGCTGACGGGGGCTGCGGGCGTCTTGCGCACCGGCGGCTTCCGCTCGGCCGGGCAGCGCGGGATCGATCCGCCTGACACGAGCGGCACCGGCCGGCTCCATCAGTCCCGCCCCGAGACTCGCGGAGCGGCGAGCAGCGCAGGTTTCACCGACCGCCGAACACGAACGTCCACCACCGCGGGGATTCGCTCCGCCGCCAAGCACGAACGGCACTGGCCAGCACCAGGCTCGCCGTCCGTCACGCGCCGCAGCACTTCCCCACCAGGCCCGCCCCGCACCAGGACCCGCCTCGCTGGCCCCCGCCCAGCGGCCAGCCCACCGTCCCGTCGAGCCACGTCCGGCGGAACATCGCACACCCGATCCGGAATCCCGGGATTTTGCATACCAAAACCTGTATCCTGAAAACTGAGTTCCTCGAATCCCGCCGCAGATCCCACCACCCGAGGTGCACCGTGACCGAGTCCGTTTCCCCCCTGCCCGAACGCGGGCCCACCGGCCGCCGGACGGCCAAGGGGTCGCTCGCCGGCAAGAGCGGCAACCGGGTGGAGCGGCCCGCGCCGTTGCGGCAGGTCGTGTACGACGCGCTCGCCGAGCTGATCATCAACCGCACGCTCGAACCCGGCCAGCACCTGGTCGAGGCTGATCTGGCCGAATACCTGGGCGTCAGCCGCCAGCCGGTCCGCGAGGCGCTGCAACGGCTGCAGAGCGAAGGCTGGGTCGACCTCCGGCCGGCGCAGGGCGCGTTCGTGCACCTGCCCACCGACGAGGAGGCCGACCAACTGCTCGGCGTCCGGGCGGTCCTGGAGACCCATTCCGCCCGGCTGGCCGCGGCCTGCGCGACCGACGAGGACATCAAGCGCCTGTGGGAACTGCAGGACGTCGGCATGAAAGCCCTCGCCGCCGACGACAGCGAACGGCTCGTCGCGGCGAACGCCGACCTGCATTCGTACATCACCGAACTGACCGGCAACGCGGTCCTGTCCGAGCTGATCGGCCTGGTCGACCGCCGCGTGCGCTGGTACTACACGCCGATCGCGCGACCTCGCGGGCGCGACGCGTGGCAGGAGCACGCCGCGCTCATCGAGGCGATCGCGGCGCACAACGTCGACAAGGCGGAGAAAATCATGGCGCAGCACACCGAACGCACGCGCCGGGCGTTCCACGAACGGCCGGGCGCGTCGGAGTGAAGCACGGCGGTCCGGGAGCGACGGGGCGGATGCCAGCCGTCCCGTCGCTCCCGGACCCGCGGGGTGCTCAGCTGCCGGCCGCCGGAGCGGTGCGGGCGATCTGCTTGCCCGCCTTTTCCGTCGCGCCGCGCCCGGAACGCCCGGGCTGGTGCAGGAACAGCGTCATCACCGCGGACAGCAACGCGATGCACCCGGCCAGCACATACGCACCGGTGTAACCCCACGCGGCGATCACCCCGGCCGCCAATCCGCCGCCTCCGACCCCGCCGACCAGTTTCGCGCTGTAGACGATGCCGTAGTTGGTCGCGTTGTGGTTCTCGCCGAAGTAATCCGGCACCAGCGCGGCGAACAGCGGATAGAACGCGCCGCTGCCGAACCCGGTCAGCACCGCGAACACCATGAACCAGAACAAACTGTGCGTCTTGCCCGACCACAGCACGCCGAATTGCGCGAACGCCGCGATCACCAGCACCCAGAACAACGTCGCCTTGCGGCCGATCCGGTCCGATGCCCAGCCGACGATTCCCCGGCCGACCCCGTTCACAATGGCCAGGACTCCCGCTGACGAAGCCGCCACAAAGGCGCCGAACTGGCTTTCCTTGGCGAAATCGACCTGGAAATTGATCCCGAACAGCGAAACCCCGCCGATCACCACGAGGGTGACCCACATCAGCGGCAGCATGCCGGTGCGGATCGCCTCCATCGGCGAGAACTGGCGCACCGCGGGCGGGTTCTTGGCCAGGCTCTTCGCCTTGCCCGCCGCGCTGCCCTTCAGCCAGGCGATCGGGTCGACCTCGGCCGGCCACCAGTTCTTCGGCGGGTCCTTGAACAGGAAACCGCACAGCCCGACCACCACGAGCATGTACAGGCCGATCGCGTCGAGCGTGATCGTCACGTTCTCATGTCCGAGAAAAGCGCTGAACAGGTAAATGAACGGCACCGAACCGTACGCGAACCCGCCGTTCACGAACCCGGTGCGGGCGCCGCGTTTCTCCGGATACCATTTCCCGACCATGTTGATGCACGTCGCGTACACCAGTCCGGCGCCGATTCCGCCCAGCACCGAATACCCGATGAACGCCACCACCAGATTTCCGCTGTGCGCGATGGAGAAGTAGCCGATTCCGGAACACACCGCCCCGGCCAGCATCGCCGTCTTCGCCGACACGATGTTCTTCTCCCGCAGCCGCCCGGCCGGGAACGCGACCCCGGCCTGGAACACGGCCCAGATGCTGGCCAGCCAGAACGCGTCCGACAACGACCAGCCGTATTTCTCTTCGAGCGTTCCCTCGACGGCTCCCCAGCCGTATTCGAACACGCTCACCGCCATCATGGCCACCCACGGCAGCCAGACCATCCAGCCGCGGGACCGTCCCATCAGGTCCCGGGGGCTCTCCCCGATCCGGTAAGTCCGCCCGTTTTCGTCGACGATCTCCTGGTATGTCGGTTGGGCTGCGGTCATGAGAATTCTCTTTCGTCACCGTTGACTTCGGTTCCCGTGCCGGGCTGTCTCCGTTCTTCCCCCGAGCCGGGACGCGACCCGCGTCCCGGCGTCCCTTCCTCGCCGCACTCCGCTGACCAGCGGTTAGGTGTCGGGCAACGTACGCCTCCCTCCGGACTTGATCAAGGCAGCAGACCCGCCGATCGCGCCCAGCGGTATTTCGCGCCGAGCACCGCGACCGGCTTTTCGGTCGTGTACGGATAAGCGACGACGCCGTGTGCGTACAGGTGCTCGCTGGCCTGCTCGACCTCGACATCCCCGGACAGCGAAGCCACCACCGGCTTGTGGATCCCCTTTCGCCGGAACTCCTCGACGACGTCCACGACCAGCTCCGCGAACACCATCGGCGGCGTGACGATCGTGTGCCAGTAGCCGAGAACCAACGAGTGAATACGATCGTCGGACAGGCCGAGCGCGATGGTGTTCCGATAGGTCGAGGGCGGTTCGCCGCCGGTGATGTCCACCGGGTTGCCGGCCGCGCCGAACGGCGGGATGTATTCGCGGAACGCGGCGTCGAGGTCGTCCGGGATACTCATCAGCGTGAGCCCGTTGTCCACACAGGCGTCCGACAGCAGCACCCCGGAACCGCCCGCGCCGGTGATGATCACGACGTTTTCGCCCTTCGGCGTGGGCAGTTTCGGCACGCCTCGCGCGTATTCGAGCAGGTCGTTGAGGCCGGGCGCGCGAATGACGCCGCTCTGGCGCAGGATGTCGTCGTAGACCCGGTCATTTCCCGCCAGCGCACCGGTATGCGACCCGGCTGCTCTCGCCCCTTCCGACGTGCGTCCGGCTTTCAGCACTACCACCGGTTTCTTCGCCGACACCCGTTTCGCGGTCTCGGCGAACGCGCGACCGTCCTTGAGATCTTCCAGATGCATGGCGACGAGTTCGGTGTTGTCGTCGTGCTCGAAAAACGTCAGAAGGTCGTCCTCGTCGATATCCGCCTTGTTTCCGACGCCGACGATCGCCGACACGCCCATCCCGGCTGACCGGCTGAAGCCCAGGATCGCCATCCCGATCCCGCCGCTCTGCGAGGACAGCGCGACGCCGCCTTTGACGTCATACGGAGTGCAGAACGTCGCGGACAGGTTCTCCGGCGTGTAGTAGTAGCCGTAGATGTTCGGTCCGAGAATCCGCACGCCGTGGTCGCGCGCGATGGCCAGGACTTCGTTCTGCAGTGCGATGTTTCCCGTCTCGCCGAAGCCCGACGGGATCAGGATCGCCCCGGCCACGCCCTTCGCGCCGGCCTCTTCGAGCGCCGCCGGCACGAACTTGGCCGGAATCGCGAAGACCGCGACGTCCACGTCGCCGGGCACGTCCGCGATGCTCGAATACGCCTTGCGGTCGAGGATCTCCGCGGCCTTCGGATTGATCGGATAGATCTCGCCCGCGTAGCCGCCGTTGACGAGGTTTTTCATCACCGAATTGCCGATCTTGCCGTCCTCGGCGGACGCGCCGATCACCGCGACCGCGGCCGGTTTCATGATCCGGTTCATCGCGGTCAGGATTTCGTCCTGGCTGAATCGCACCGGTTCCGCGGCCGCCGCCGGATCGACGAGAATCCGCACGTCGACCGCGGTCGCCCCGTCGCCGGTGGCGAGCACCGGGTTCAGGTCGACCTCGGCCAACTGCGGAAAGTCGGTGACCAGTCGCGACAGCCGGTGCACGACATCAGCCAGCGCCGTCTTGTCCACCGCCTCGCCGCCGCGCACTCCATTGAGGACCTCAGCGGCGGCGATCCCGTCCACCATGGACAGAGCTTCGCCGGTGCTTGCGGGCGCCAGCCGGAAAGTGACGTCCTTCAGCACTTCGACCAGAACTCCGCCGAGTCCGAACGCGACGATCTTGCCGAAGCTCGGATCGGTGACCGCGCCGATGATCACCTCCTGTCCGCTGGTCAGCATCTGCTGCACCTGGACGCCGGTGACGCGCGCCGATGCGTCGTAAGCCTTGGCGTTAGACAGAATCGTGGCGTAACCGTCCTCGACCTCTTGTGCGTTGCGAAGGCCGACGAGCACGCCGCCAGCCTCGGTTTTGTGCAGGATGTCCGGCGACACGATCTTCAGCACGACCGGCAGGCCGATTTCCGTCGCCTGCGCCACCGCTTCCTCCGCGGACGTGGCGAGACTTTCCGGTGGCGTCGGAATGCCGTATGCCTCGCAGACCGCACGGCCTTCCGGCGCGGTCAGCGTGGAACGGCCTTCCTCGGCTGCCCGGGCCAGGATTTCCTCGACCGCCGCGCGGCCAGTTTCCGTGGTCATCCTCAGATCACGCCCGCCGTGCGCAACTGCTCGACATCCGCCGCGCTGTAGCCGATTTCGCCGAGCACTTCGTCGTTGTGTTCGCCCAGCAACGGAGAACGCTCGACGTCCACCGGCGAATCCGACAGCTTCAACGGGCAGCCGACGGTCTTGAACGCGCCGCGCTCCGGATGCGGCACCTCGACCACCGATCCCAGCTCGGCCAGCGTCTCGTCCTCGATCAGCTCCTTAGTGGACAGAATCGGTCCACAAGGGATGTTGCGGGCGTTCAGCAGCTCCATCACTTCCCATTTGGTGCGCTGCTCGGTCCATTCCTCGACCATCGCGAACACCTTGTCCAGTTTGGACAGCCGAGCCTCCGGGGTCGCCCAGTCCGGGTCCTCGGCGAGCTCCGGCCGTCCGATGAGCTCGGTCAGCGGAGCCCAGCCGACCGGCTGGACGATGACGTAGATGTAGTCGTTGGGCCCGCCCGGCGCGCAGCGCACCGCCCAGCCCGGCTGGCCGCCGCCGGACGCGTTGCCCGAACGCGGCACCTCGTCGCCGAAGCGCTCGTTGGGGTACTCCCCCAGCGCCCCGTGCGCGAGCCGCTGCTGGTCGCGCAGCTTGACCCGGCACAGGTTGAGCACCGCGTCCTGCATCGCCACCTGCACGCGCTGTCCGCGCCCAGTGCCCGTACGCTGGTACAACGCCGCGAGAATCGCCGCGACGAGATGGATGCCCGTCCCCGAATCGCCGATCTGCGCACCGGTCGCGGTCGGCGGCCCCTGCTCGAAACCGGTCGTGCTCATCGAGCCGCCCATCGCCTGCGCGATCACCTCGTAGGCCTTGAAATTCGCGTACCTGCCGGGCCCGAACCCCTTGATGGACGCGTAGATCAGCCGCTCGTTGATCTCGTGCAGCTTCTCCCAGGAGAACCCGAAACGGTCCACCACACCGGGCCCGAAGTTCTCCACCAGCACGTCCGCTGACGAAACCAGTTTGGTGAAGACTTCTTTTCCCTGCTCACTTTTCATGTTGAGCGTGATGCTGCGCTTGTTCGCGTTCAGCATCGTGAAGTACAGGCTGTCCACTCCGGGCAGATCGCGCAGCTGGCCCCGGGTGATGTCGCCGCGGCCGGGGGTTTCGAGCTTCACGACGTCCGCGCCGAGCCAGGCGAGGATCTGCGTCGACGACGGTCCTGATTGGACGTGGGTCATGTCGAGGACGCGGACGCCCTCCAGTGCCTTTCCCATCTTCGGCTCCTCCCGACTACTTGTACATCGTCTGGTTCATGGTTCCGGGGGCGTAGGCGTCCGGGTCGACCCAGACGTTGATCAGCGACGGCTTGCCGGATTCCCGCGCGCGGCGCAGCGCCGGGGCGATGTCCGCCGGGTCGCGGACCTCCTCGCCGTAGCCGCCGAGCATCCGGGCGAACTGGTCGTAGGGCACGTCGCCGAGGGTGTTTCCGACGCGTTCGCGGGCCGGCCCGTATTTCTGCGCCTGGCCGTAGCGGATCTGGTTCATCGACGAGTTGTTCCCGACGATCCCGACGAACGGGAGATCGAACCGCACCAGCGTCTCGAAATCCCAGCCGGTCAAGGAAAACGCCCCGTCCCCGAAGAGCGCGACGACTTCCTGATCCGGACGCGCGTGCTTCGCCGCCATCACGAACGGAATGCCGACCCCGAGCGTCCCCAGCGGACCGGGATCCATCCAGTGTCCCGGCGCCTTCGGCTGCACGACCTGACCGGAGAAGGTGACGATGTCGCCGCCGTCGCCGATGTAGATCGAATCCTCGGTCAGGAATTCGTTGATCTCGTGCACGAGCCGGTACGGGTGGATCGGATTCGCGTCGGAATGCTGCTGCGGCAACCGCTTCTGCTTGGCTTTCTCCTCGACCGCACGCAGTTCCTCCACCCACGGCTTGCGCCCGACCGCCCCGTTGTCCACACGGCCCGACGCGGCGTCCGCGACCGCGGCGAGGATCTGTCCGGCGTCTCCGACAATGCCGAGATCGATGTCGCGATTCTTGCCGACCGTCCGGTAGTCGAGGTCGATCTGCACCACTTTCGCGTCCGGGGAAAGCCTTTTGCCGTAGCCCATCCGGAAGTCGAACGGCGTGCCGACAATGACGATCACGTCGGCGTTGTCGAACGCGTAACGGCGGGAAAGCTGGAAGTGGTGCGGATCGCCCGGCGCCAACGTTCCTCGGCCAGCGCCGTTCATGTACGCCGGGATGTTCAGCGTGCGCACGAGTTCCGTCGCAGGCTCGGCAGCGCGCGTCGTCCAGACCTGGCTGCCGAGCAGAATCGCCGGTTTCTTGGCGTGCACCACCAAATCCGCGAGCTTTTCGACATCCGCCGGATCGCCCGCGTTCCGGGTGGAAGCGCGATACCGGCCGGGCTCCGGGATCCGCGCGTTCCCCACCGGCACGCGGGCGTCGAGAACGTCACGCGGAATCTCCAAAAAGGACGGTCCGGGCGCGCCGGCGAAGGCTTCCCGGAACGCCATCGACACCAGGTCGGCGGCCCGCGAGGGATGCGGGACGGTCGCGGCGAACTTGGTGATCGGGCTCATCATGTCCACGTGCGGGAGGTCCTGCAGCGAGCCCATTTTGTGCTGGCTCAACGCACCTTGCCCGCCGATCAGCAGCATCGGGCTCTCCGCGCGCAGCGCGTTCGCGACCCCCGTGACCGCGTCGGTCGTCCCCGGCCCCGCCGTGACCACCGCACAGCCCGGACGGCCGGTGATCCGCGCGTACCCGTCGGCCGCGTGCGCCGCGACCTGCTCGTGCCGGACGTCGATGACGCTGATGCCCTCGTCGACGCAGCCGTCGTAGATGTCGATGATATGGCCGCCGCAGAGGGTGAAGATGGTGTCGACGCCTTCGGCTTTCAGGGCTTTCGCGACCAGGTGGCCGCCGGAGATCGTTTCTGCTGCCCCGCGGTCGCCGTTGGCGGCGGTGGCCCTGGGCTGGCCCGTGGTCCCGCTGGCTTTCGCTCCGGCAGTCTCGCTGGTCTGCGCGCTGGCGTTGACCCCGGTTTGCTTCGCCGCCTTCTCGCTGGCGTTCTCACCGTTGCTCCCGCTGAAGTCCTGGCCGGTCCGCCCGCTGGGGTTCTCGCCGGTCTGCTGGCCTGCTTGCCGGCCGGTCGTGGTTGGCGACATGCGCAACTCCTCCTGTCCCGCGCCGGACCTCTCTGATCCGCGCGCTCGTCCCGGTCTGCTCGTGCCCTCTCCGCGGCCCGCCGGATCTGTCGCCGCAGGTCAGCGGCTCGTCGCCGGAAGACTGTAGATTGCATACCGTATGAGGTAGGCATTAGACTTACTCTTCGAGCCGCCCGCTGTCCAGGGGCATCCGCAGGTTTGTCCGACTGGCTTGCGGGTCGCTTCGCCACCCGATTCGGCGAGCGGTTTGCCAGCTGAATCGCCCGGTCAAGCTGCCTTGCCGGGAGCTGCCGCCACGCCCGCTCGGGCCGCGACTTCAACCCGAAACCTCAACCCGCCGTCCGCCATCCGCCTCGGCGAGGCGGCTCCGCCGAACCGGCCGATCGAGAAGCGGCCGCGACCGGCGAGCGAACCCGCCACTCACCCAACCCGACTCCCCCGCCTCCGCAAGGAAGGAATCCCGATGGATCTCTTGGAACACCAAGCGCGCGACCTCTTCGCCGCGCACGGCGTGCCGGTTCCCCGCGGCCGTGTGGCCGCCACGCCCGAAGAAGCACGGGCGGCGGCCGTCGACATCGGCGGGCCGGTTGTCGTCAAAGCCCAAGTCAAGACTGGCGGCCGAGGCAAGGCAGGCGGCGTGAAACTCGCGAACCGGCCGGATGACGCCGAGCGGATCGCCGGCGAGATCCTCGGCATGGACATCAAAGGCCACCGCGTGCACCGCGTTCTCGTGACCGAGGCGAGCGACATTGGCGACGAGTACTACGTTTCCTACCTCCTCGACCGCGCCGACCGAACCTTTCTCGCGATGGCATCGGCGGCTGGCGGAATGGATATCGAGGAAGTCGCCGAGACCCGGCCGGAAGCGCTGGTCAAAGTGCCGATCGACATCCGCGTCGGGGTCGATCTGGTGAAAGCCCGCCGGATCGCCGCGGCGGCGCGGCTTCCGGTCGAAGCGGCGAGCGTCCTGGTTCGGCTGTGGGATGTGTTCACGTCGGAGGACGCGACGCTCGTAGAGGTGAATCCGCTTGCCCGGACGCGCAGCGGGGAGATCGTCGCGCTCGACGGGAAGGTCACGCTTGACGACAACGCCGCGTTCCGGCATCCCGGGCACCAAGCGTTCGCCGACCCGGAAATCGGGGATCCGCTTGAACAGCAGGCCGCCGAGCAGGGACTCAACTACGTGAAGCTTGACGGCGACATCGGCGTGATCGGCAACGGCGCCGGGCTCGTGATGTCCACTCTGGATGTAGTGGCTGCCGCGGCGCGGGACGCGGGGGCGGCCGGACCGGCGAATTTCCTCGACATCGGCGGCGGGGCGTCGGCGGAAGTGATGTCGGCCGGGCTGGGGGTGATTCTCGGGGACCCGGCGGTGCGCAGTGTGTTCGTGAACGTCTTCGGCGGCATCACGGCGTGCGACGCGGTGGCGGACGGCATCGTGAAAGCGCTGGCGCTGCTGGGCGATCGCGCGGCGAAACCGTTGGTCGTCCGGCTCGACGGGAACAACGTCGCGGAGGGCAGGCGGATCCTCGCCGAGGCAGCGCATCCACTGGTCACGGTGGTCGCGACGATGGACGACGCCGCACGCGAAGCGGCCGGGCTCGCGACCGGGACGGAGAGCTGACCGATGGCGATTTTCCTGGACGACACCAGCCGGGTCATCGTTTCCGGCATCACCGGCTCGGAGGGCGCCAAGCACACCCGCCGGATGCTGGCCGCGGGCACGACCGTCGTGGGCGGGGTGAATCCGCGCAAGGCCGGGCAGACCGTTTCCCTTGACGGCCACGAACTGCCGGTGTTCGGCGGCGTCGCCGAGGCGATGAAGGAGACCGGTGCGGACGTAGTGGTCCTGTTCGTGCCGCCACCCTTCGTGAAGGACGCGGTGCTCGAAGCGATCGACGCCGGCATCGGTCTCGCGGTGGTGATCACCG
Source organism: Amycolatopsis halotolerans (assembly GCF_042647905.1). Taxonomy (NCBI): domain Bacteria; kingdom Bacillati; phylum Actinomycetota; class Actinomycetes; order Pseudonocardiales; family Pseudonocardiaceae; genus Amycolatopsis; species Amycolatopsis halotolerans. The sequence continues at coordinate 111,282 of NZ_JBHRWI010000028.1, read as the reverse complement.
AGGGCGTGCCGGTGCACGATTCCGCCGCGTTCTGGGCGCACGCGCGCGACAGCCGCACCCGGATCATCGGACCGAACTGCCCCGGACTCATCTCCCCCGGGCGGTCGAACGCCGGGATCATTCCCGCCGACATCACCGGTCCCGGACGGATCGGGCTGGTGTCGAAATCCGGGACGCTCACCTATCAGCTCATGCACGAGCTCCGCGGCATCGGGTTTTCCAGCTGCATCGGCATCGGCGGCGACCCGGTCATCGGCACCACGCACATCGACGCGGTCGAGGCGTTCGAAAAGGACCCGGACACCGACGTGATCGTGCTGATCGGCGAAATCGGCGGCGACGCGGAGGAGCGCGCGGCGGCTTACGTGCGCGAGCACGTGCGGAAGCCGGTCATCGGATACGTCGCCGGGTTCACCGCTCCGGAGGGCAAGACCATGGGGCACGCGGGAGCGATCGTGTCGGGATCGTCCGGGACCGCCGCGGCGAAGAAGTCGGCTCTCGAAGCGGCCGGGATCCGGGTCGGGCGCACGCCGAGCGAGACAGCACGGCTGGTTCGCGAGGTTCTCGCCGAAACCACCTGACGCTTCTCTGCGGCAGCACAGGCGTAGTACTACGACCGGAGTGGCTCGGAGCCAGGAGGACCGATGGACCTGCGGCAGCTGGAAACCGTCGTGGCAGTGGCCGAGGAAGGCGGGTTCACGGCTGCCGCGCGGCGGCTGCATACGGTGCAGTCGACTGTGTCCACAGTGGTCCGTGCGCTCGAACGGGATCTCGGCGCCGAGTTGTTCGAGCGCACCACTCATCGGGTCGCGCTTACGCCTGCGGGCAAAGCTTTTCTCCCCGCTGCGCGCGTCGCGCTGGAGGCGGCGAGCCAGGCTCGGGCGACCGTCGACCGGGCGCGCTGGCAGGTCACCGGGGAGGTTCGGATCGGCGTCATGCCCGGGGCCTGGCCGGAACCGCATCGGGCGCTGAGCGCGTTGCGCCGGGACCATCCCGGGGTGCGCGTGCTGGTGCGGACCGCGCCGCCGCACCAGCTGCGCGAGGCGGTCGTGACATCCACTGTGGACATAGTGGTCGCGGTCGCCGGCTGTGCCCCGGGCGACGGACTGGTGAGCCGTCCAGTCCGGCGAGAGGAGATGGTGCTGGTCACCGCCGCCGGGGCCGGCTCGGCGGATCGGCCAGTTTCGGCCGCCGAGGCAGCCGGCACCGCGGTGGTGGATTTCGCGCCGGGCTGGGCGATCCGGGAGGCGACCGACCGGACGTTCCAGTCAGCACGAGTGCGCCGGACCGTCGTGCACGAAGTCACCGACGCACCCTCCGCGGCCGACCTTGTGCGACACGATCTCGGCGGGTGCGTGCTGCCGGTGTCGGTCGCCGCGCAATTCCCCGACCTGACCGGCCGCCGCTTCACCCGCGGCGGTCCGACGTGGAACATCACGGCCACGCACGCCAGTGACCCCCGACCGGCAGTAGCTGCGGTCTTGCGGCATCTGACCTGAGCGCCCAGTGGGGCATCTGCAACAGCCCGACCTCGAGTATCACGGCGAGCCGCATCAGGCAGTGGTGACGGTGTTGTGGAACCTGACCAGACGCAGCGGGGCGGAACACCATCGCGACACACGCTGGCTATCAGCCGCCGGAGAGGGCAGCGATGTTGCTGCGCCTGACCAGACGACGGTTCACTCACAGCAGACCTCGAACATCGCGGCACCCCACGCTGGCAACCCGCGTCCAGAGATGGCGGCTTCGCAACGCCCGACCTCATCAAGTCCACGCTGCTTCACTTGCAGACACGAGGCCGCGCCCGGCAATCCCGGCTTCGCATCGTCAAGCCCAGGCCCGGCGTTAAGCGATCCGTCCCAATACAACGCCCCTGCAACCCGACGACACCCGTATCCGGCCGCCTTGGCGACCCAACGACGTCCGGCAAACCCGGCTCAGCCAGAAGCCCAATCCGCCCGAATGTGCTTCAGATGCGCCCGCACCTGCCCCTCCAACCGGCCCCAATCCCGCGCCGCCACCGTCGCCAGTATCTCGCGGTGTTCCCGGGCCGAATCGGTCAACCGACCGTGCTCGGCGAGTTTTTCCAAGCCGTACAAGCGTGTCTGGTCGCGCAGGTTCGCGATGGCGTCCGTCAGGCGTCCGTTTCCCGCCAGGGACAGCAAGTCCAGATGGAACCGGCGGTCGGCCTCCAGGAAGCGCGCGACATCGCCGTCCCCAGCCGCAGCCTCGATCTCGGCGGCCAGGCCGTCCAACCGGGCGAGGTCGTCAGGGCCTGCGGCTGCGGCGGCGGACAGCGTCGCGGGGACCTCGAGCAGCAGCCGCATCTCGTAGATTTCGTCCAGGTCGCGTTCGGTCATCGCGACGACCCGGTAGCCGCGATTGCGGACCGGTTCCAGGAGGCCCTGGTTGACCAGGGTCAGCAGTGCCTCGCGCACCGGGCTGCTCGACACGCCCAGGCGCGTCGCGAGGGCAGCGGCCGAATAGATGTCGCCGGGGCGCAGTTCGCCGGACACCATCGCTTGCCGCACCACTTCGAGCACTTGTTCGCGCAGGTTCGTGCGCTGCAGCTGCGTCAACGGGGCGCTCCTCCGCTCTCGCGGGCTTGACTTCACCCGCTCCTGTCCCGCATCGTACAGGAGTAACCGGTAGCCGGTTACTAAGGAGTAACTTATGCCCGAGGTCCGAGGTTACTGCACGTTGTGCCGGTCGCGTTGCGGCGCGATCTACACGATCGAGAACGGCTCGCTGCGCGGCGTCCGGCCGGATTCCGCGCATCCGACCGGGGCCGCGCTGTGTCCGAAGGGCCGGGCCGCGCCTGAACTGGTGCACTCCCCCGAACGGCTGCGTCGGCCGTTGCGCCGCACGACGCCGAAGTCCGATCCGGATCCGAAGTGGCGCGAGATCAGCTGGGACGAGGCGCTTTCCGAGATCGCCGGGCGGCTCGGCGACATCCGCGCGGCCAGCGGGGCGGAGGCGGTCGCGTTTTCGGTCACCTCCCCCAGCGGCACGCCGATGTCCGACTCGATCGACTGGGTCGAGCGGTTCATCCGGCTCTTCGGCAGCCCCAACACGCTGTACTCGACCGAGATTTGCAACTGGCACAAGGATTTCGCGCACGCGTTCACCTTCGGTTCGGGATTGCCCGCCCCTGATTACGCGGGTACGGAGTTCGCGGTGCTGTGGGGGCATAATCCGGCCAAGGCGTGGCTTGCGCAGTCCGCCGCGCTGGCGGGAGCGCGGACGCCGAAGCTGGCGGTTGTCGATCCGCGGCGGACTGCCAGCGCGGTGCAGGCCGAGCATTGGCTCCGGGTCCGGCCAGGTACCGACGGTGCGCTCGCGCTCGGGGTCGCGCGGACGTTGCTCGAGCGTCGCGGGCATGACGAAGCGTTCGTGCGGTCGTGGACGAACGCTCCATTGCTGGTCCGCGTCGACACTGGCCGGTTTTTGCGGGCAGCGGAGATTGATCCCGCGGCGGCCGGTTTTGCGGTATGGGACGAAGCGGCTGGTCAAGCTGAGCCGTACGACCCGGATTATCCAGCAGGCGGGCCGGAAAGGTTTGCGCTGTACGGAAAGCGCCGCGTGCGCACGGTGGCCGGTTCGGTCGACTGTGTTCCCGCGTTCGAGCATTACGCGCAGGCCTGTGCCGCGTGGCCGCTCGACCGGACCGAGGCGGTGACGACCGTCGAGGGCGCGGCGATCGAAGCGTTCGCGGCAGATCTCGCCGAGGCGAAGTCCGTGACGTACGCGGCTTGGTCGGGCGTCGGCCAGCACGCGAACGCGACGCAGACCGAGCGCGCGATCGCCACCCTCTACGCGCTCACCGGCAGTTACGACTCCCCTGGCGGCAACGTCGTTCTGCCGAAACTGCCGGTCGCGCCCGTCACGTCGCCGGATCAGCTCGCGCCTGAGCAGCGCGCGAAAGCACTTGGCATTCAGGAGTTTCCGCTCGGACCGCCAGCACAGGGCTGGGTGACTGCGCGCGACTTTTGCCGGGCGGTGCTCGATGGGGAGCCCTATCCGGTCCGGGCATTGGTGTCGTTCGGCGGGAATCTTCTGCTGTCGCAACCGGACCCCCGGCGGACTGCGGAAGCGTTGCGGCGCTTGGAGTTCGCGGTTCATCTCGACTTGTTCGAGAACCCGACCGCGCGGTTCGCCGACCTTCTGCTGCCGGTCCAGACGCCGTGGGAGCACGAGGCGGTCAAGGCGGGTTTCGAAATCACGCGGGCGGCGCAGGAACACGTGCAGCTTCGGCCGCGGATGACGGATCCGATCGGCGAGTCGCGTTCGGACACTGAGGTCGTGTTCGAGCTGGCCGAGCGACTCGGGCTGGGCGCGGAGTTTTTCGACGGCCGCATCGAGGACGGCTGGGACCATCAGCTGGCACCGCTCGGCCTCACCGCTGCGGAGTTGCGCGAGCGGCCCGGCGGCGTCGATCTGCCGTTGCGGACTGAGTACCGCAAATACGCCCAGTGCGCGGAAAATGGCGCGGTGACTGGGTTTTCGACGCCGACTCGGAGAGTCGAGCTGTATTCCGAGCAACTCGCCGAGCATGGCCAGCCCGCCGTCCCGAATGCGGATCCGTCCGCGCCGGATCCCCGGCGCCCGCTGGTGCTGACGTGCGCGAAGAACGGGTACTTCTGCCACAGCCAGCATCGCGGGATTTCGTCGCTGCGCAAGCGTTCTCCCGAACCGGCCGTCGACCTGAGCGCGGAACTCGCCGCCGAGCGCGGAATCGAGGACGGGCAATGGGTCCGGATCACGACCGCCGCCGCGGACGTCCGGATGCGGGCGCGGATCGACCCCGCGCTGCATCGCGACGTGGTCGTGGCGGAGTACGGCTGGTGGCAGCCGGCGCCCGACCTCGCGCTGCCCGGTTCGGATCCGCTCGAGGACGGCGGGACCAACTACAACCTGCTGGTCGGCGACGACGCCCATGACCCGGTGAGCGGATCGGTCCCGTTGCGCTCGACATTCTGCGACATCCAGCCCGACGAGGCGGAGCCGTGGACCGGGCAGCGGGAGTTCGTGGTCGAGCGCGCGGAGTTCGAGACCGAGGACATCCGGTCGGTGCACCTCAAGCCGGTCGACGGCCGCGCGGTGCCGGAGTTCCGCGCCGGGCAGCACATCACGGTCGCCTGGCCGGACGCACCTGGGCTGGCCCGCAGCTATTCGCTTACCGGGTCCGCTCAAGTGCCGGACGACGGGTACGCGATCGCGGTGCGGCGGGTGTCGGGCGGGCAGTTCTCGCCAGCCGTGCACGACCGGGTTCAGCCGGGGACTCGCTTGCTGGTCACGGCTCCGTCCGGCGGGTTCGCGCTGCCGACTGTCCATTCGCGACCGATCGTGCTGCTGGCCGCCGGGATCGGGATCACGCCGTTCCTGAGCTATCTGGAGACCCTCGACCCGGCGTCGGCACCGGAGATCGTGCTGCACCACGGGAGCCGCGACCGGTCTCGGCACGCGTTCCGCGAGCGCATCGCCGGGCTGGCGGGCCGCCTGCCCACCGTCCAGATCGTGGACCACTACAGTCGTCCTGGTCCGGAGGAGCACTGCGATTTCACCGGCCGGGTGACCGCTGACCGGATCGACGCCGGCCTGATCCGGCGGCGCGCCCGGTTCTACTTGTGCGGTCCCGAAAGCATGCTGGACGAACTCACCGCGGACCTGGTGGGGCGGGGCGTGCCGCGCTTCGACATCTTCACCGAGAAGTTCCACGCCGCGGCCGCACCGGTCCAGATCCCGGACGGCGCCACGGCCACCGTGCGGTTCGCGCGGTCCGGCCGCGAGGTCACCTGGCGGGCGGGCGACGGGGACCTGCTGCGGTTCGCCGAGGCTTCCGGGGTCGCGCTGCCCAGCGGATGCCGGCTCGGGCAGTGCGAAAGCTGCGCGGTGCCGGTGCTCGACGGAACGGTCGCGCACCTGGTCGCGATCGCCGACGATCTGCCCGCTGACCAGTGCCTTGCCTGCCAGGCGGTACCCACTGCCGACGTAGTGCTCGACGCGTGAGCCTGGTCACCCCCTAACCTCGCAAACCCCGTCGGGGGTGCGAAATCCGGCACTCGGACGGCATCATCGGCAGATGGCACTCGAGAGGACATCGCGCGAAGTGTACGAGGACATCGTCCGGAAGAACCCGGCCGAGCCGGAGTTCCACCAGGCCGTGTTCGAAGTGCTCGAAGCGATCCGGCCCGCGCTGCAGCGGGACCCGGACCTGCGCGACGCGGCGATGCTGGAGCGCCTGTGCGAACCGGAGCGGCAGGTGATGTTCCGGGTGGTCTGGACCGACGACGCGGGCGCGGTGCACGTCAACCGCGGTTTCCGGGTCGGGTTCAGCTCGGCGCTCGGGCCGTACAAGGGCGGGCTGCGCTTCCGCGGCGACGTCACGCTCGGGACGGTCAAGTTCCTCGCCTTCGAGCAGATCTTCAAGAACGCGCTCACCGGCCTCGGCATCGGCGCGGGCAAGGGCGGGTCCGACTTCGACCCGGCCGGCCGCAGCGACGGCGAGATCATGCGGTTCTGCCAGGCGTTCATGACCGAACTGGTCCGGCACATCGGCCCGGACACCGACGTCCCGGCGGGCGACATCGGCGTCGGCGGGCGCGAGATCGGCTACCTGTTCGGCCAGTACAAGCGGCTCACCAACCGCTATGACGCGGGCACGATCACCGGCAAGAACCCCTTGCTGGGCGGCATCCCGGCGCGTCCGGAGGCCACCGGATACGGGACTGTGTACTTCCTCGAAGCGATGCTCGGCGCGCGCGACGACTCGTTCTCCGGCCGCACCGCGGTGGTGTCCGGTTCGGGCAACGTCGCCTACCACGCGATCGCGAAACTCCAGGAACTCGGCGCGCGGCCGATCGTGTGCTCGGATTCCGGCGGCTACATCCACGATCCTCGCGGGATCGACCTGGAAGTGCTGCACGACTTGAAGGTCGCGCGGCGCGGGCGGCTTTCGGAGTACGTCGATCTTGTACCGTCGGCGAAGTACGTCACCGACGGCACGCCGTGGGATGTGCCGTGCGACCTCGCGCTTCCGTGCGCGACGCAGAACGAGCTGGACGAGCAGTCCGCGTTGCGGCTGGTGAAGAACAACGTCCGCGCGGTCGCCGAGGGCGCGAACATGCCGTGCACGCCTGGTTCGCTGCAGGTGTTCCGCGAGGCCGGGGTCGCGGTCGGACCCGGCAAGGCCGCTAATGCGGGCGGGGTCGCGGTGTCGGCGCTGGAGATGCAGCAGAACGCGGCGCGCGAGCGGTGGACGTTCGAGCGCACCGACCGGACGCTGCGCGAGATCATGACCGACATCCACCGGACTTGCGTCGAAACCGCCGACGAGCACGGGGTCGCCGGGGACTACGTGAGCGGGGCGAATATCGCGGGGTTCCGGAAGGTGGTCGCGGCGATGGATGCCTGCGGGTACATCTGAGGCGGGTCTGGCGGGTCTACGGTCTTCGTTCGGCAGAATTTTGTATGCAGTATTTAGTCGCTGGTGTGCCGGTCGGCTGAATGGTGCCTGTGGTTCACAGTGGACAGGATTCTCCGCGGTCCGGGTTCGGGGGCGGTCGCGTGGCGGGGTCTATTCCGGAACAGATGACGACGCCCGTGACAGGGTTGGTGTCGACGCCCGTGCCGGGGTCAGCGTCGGGGCAGATGCTGGAGCAGATGCCAGCGACGGGGCGTATGCCGATACCAGTGCCGGGGCCGATACCAGCGATGGCGCCGGTGTCGATGCAGGTGCCCGGCACCGATGCCCGCGCCGATGCCGATGCCGGTGCCGGTGCCGGTGCCGGTGTCGGTGTCGCAGCTGGTGACAGTGCCGCGACCGGTGACAGTGTCGTGCCGCTGCAAGTGTCGATGCCGGTGCCGATACCGGTGCGGGTGCCTGGCACCGATGCCGATGCAGGGCCCCGGTGCTGATGCAGGTGCCCGGCACCGGTCCGGTGTCGATGCAGGGCCTGGTGCCGATGCCGGGACGGTCGCGGGGCCGTGACGATGCCCGGGCAGTTGCGTCCCGGGCGCGGACTTTCCCGGCGCAGCAGCGGGACTGTGGCTGGCCCGCTGCTGAGGCCGTCGCGTCCCGGTGCCGGATTCGCCGGTCGGCAGGGAAAACCCGGGCCCCACGCCCTCGAGCGTCAGGGCGAGAGCGCCGGGCAGTTGGTTACCGTGCGGAGGAGAAAGTCACCACCACATAAAGGAAAAGCAGCAACCCGGCAACGCCGAAGACAGCCGCGACCGCGCTGCGCACCCAGGTGACCAGGCCGGTGGCGGTGCGCTGCCGGTAGCTGTTGAAGCGCGCGTGGGTCTGGCTGGCTCTGTCCAGCAGCCCTCCCACGAAAAGACCCGCGCCCAGGACAAGCAGAATGATGAGCAACGTCGGCATGACCGGGCGCCTCCTTCGGTAGCACGCTGTTTCCCAGCTTTAGACAGCGAGAATCCCGGGCCGGACGTCTGACGACTACGGGAGAAGGTCTTCCGGTCCAGGGACTTGTGACCCGGTGCCCGCGGGCGAACGACCACTGCGGCGACACATTCCCGAACTGCGTTCTCGCGGGGAAAAGCATTTCCGGGCGAGAGAAGGGGTCGACAATCCCCGCCGGTGCTTGACGCGCCTCCGGCGGGACGCTTCGGTACGGGGATGAACGCGTATGTGGAGCGTCCGCCGGTGCCGGGACTGGCGGGAGTCGTGCGCACGGTGTGGATCCAGCGCACCGGGGACGCGCCGTACGTGCAGCGGCATCTGCCGACCGGCGGTGTCGAGATCCACTTCCCGGTCGGTGGGCGTCCGCAGTTGCTCGGGCCGTTGACCGGGCCGCGGATCGAGGTCATTCCGGCGCACACGACCGTCGTCGGGGTGCGGTTCCGGCCCGGGGCCGCGCCTCCCCTGCCTGCCGGGCTCGACGAGCTGGCCGACCAGCACCTCGGACTGGCCGACCTGTGGGGCCGGACCGCGGACCGGCTCGTGGAGGCGGTGGCCGCCGCCGCGACGCCGGAGCTCGGGCTGGCCGCGCTGCAGGCGCACCTCGTGCGGGAGTTCTGCCGGACTGGCGGGCTAGACCCGCTGGTCGCGGAAGCGGTGCAGGTGCTCATGCCGTGGGACCCGGTCGGCGTCGACGCGGTTGCCGCGCACCTCGCGCTCTCTGCGAGCCAGCTGCGCCGACGGTGTCTGCAGGCGGTCGGGATGAGCCCGAAGGTGCTCCAGCGGACGTTGCGGTTCCAAGGATTTCTCGCGCTGGCCCAGGCCGGTGCGACCGCGTCCGGGCGGCGGGGCGCGGACGGGATGGCGAGCCTCGCGGTCGACGCCGGCTATGCCGACCAGGCTCATCTCAGCCGCGAATGTCTTCGGCTGACCGGGGTGACACCGAGGCAGCTGCTCGGGGGCGATCTTGACCGGTGCGCTTGCGGGCATGATCATTCCGCTTCGTACGCGCCGTTTTTGGCGACCCGGAGGCGTTCTCCGGTGCATGGCGGGGTTTCCGCGCGGTGGGGATGAGTGCCGAGGGGACTCCAACGGACCATGCGGTTCCCAAGTTTCGCGCCCGGGCCCGTCCGGGGCCGCGCAGACACGATCAACCTGCCATTCCCCTCCGTCCAGCTGCGCTCTCCGGAGCGGGCGGTGTCTCCAGGCGGGAATGAATCCCGAAGGGACCCCGGCAGCCGAGGCGACTTCCCGGGGGTCACGCACTGGCCCACTCGGGGAGCGGCACCATCAACCCGCCACCCCGATGCGGGCGTGTCTCCGCGCGGCCGGAATGAGTCCCGAGGGGACTCCGGACGAAGCGACGCCCGAGGGTTCACGCGCTGGCGCACCCCGGAGTGCGCGGGCACGATCAACCCGCCATCCCCCACGCGCGCGACGCGGTGCCTCCGCCCGGCGGGAACGAGTCCCGAGGAGACTCCGGCGGACGATGCAGCTTCAGGGCTTCCTCGCTCTGGCCCACCCCGGCGCGCTTGGCGGGCACGACGGCCGCTCGGAGCCGTCCGGCCCTGAGCGCCTCCCGTGCGCGTTTTGTTCAAGAACGGCGGCCTCGAACTCCGTAGCGTCGGCTCCGTGATCGACCTGACCGCGCTTGACATCCTCTCCCCCGGTTCGCCGGGTTACGAGGCCAGCCCGAAATCTCGGCTGGTCGTTCGTTGTCATTCGGTCTCGAACGTCGTTCAGGTCATGGCCTACGCGGCCGAGACCGGCCAGCGCATGGTGCCGCGTGGTGGTGGGCATTGTTTCGTGGACCGGTGCCCAGTCGACGGGATCGTGGTGGATCTGTCCGGGATGGACCGGATCGCGGTCGACGAGAATGACGTGGCGACGATCGGCGCTGGTGCCCGGCTGGGGGCGGTGTACGCGGCGTTGCACGGGTGCGGCCGGACGATTCCGGCTGGGTGCGGCGACACCGTCGGCATCGCGGGGCTGACGCTCGGCGGCGGGATCGGGCTCCTCGGCCGCCAGTACGGGCTGACTTGCGATCGGCTCGTCGGCGCGCAGGTGGTGCTCGCGGACCGGAGCGTCGTGGAGTGCGACGAGCACCGGGACTCTGACCTGTTCTGGGCGTTGCGAGGTGCGGGCGGCGGGCAGTTCGGCATCGTCACGGAGTTGCGGTTCGCGACTGTGCCGGAGCCGTCGGTCTGCCGGATCGACGGGCGCTGGAGCGAGCCGGGCAAGCTGATCGAGGGGCGCTGGACGGAGTCGAGCAAGCTGATCGAGGCGTGGCAGGACTGGGCACCCGACGCGCCTGACGGGATGACGGTGAATCTCCATGTCCAAGCCGGACACGCGAGGCTTTTCGGCGTCTCCACCCTGCCGCCAGCGCAGACCCGGGAGTTGCTCAGGGAGTTCACCGCGCGGGCCGGTGTTCTGTATGCAATAGACATCCGACTGGATGTTCCCTACAGCATGGTGAAGCCGACATTCAGCGCGATCGGACCGGCCGCGACGAGCCGGGGTCGGTCGGAGTTCTTCGCTAGAGCGATGTCGGAGTGCACTGTGGGCGAGCTTCTGAAGGGGCTCACCGGCAATCGGCGGCTGGCGTTCACGGCGATGGGCGGGGCGTACAACCGGGTCGCGGAGGCGGCGACCGCGTTTGCTCATCGGGGTGAGCGGTTTTTGCTGGAGCAGGTCGGCGACCCGGGCGATCCGTGGGTGGACGAGGCGTGGCACCAGGCGCACGAGGAGGGGTCCGGCCGGGTGTATCCGAATTTTCCCGATCTCGCGCTCGAGGATCCAGCCCAGGCGTATCACGCGGGCAACTTCCCCAGGCTCGCGGCGCTCAAGAAAAGCTACGACCCGCATCGGGTTTTCGACTTTCCCCAAGCCCTGTAAGCGACTATTAAGGATCGTCATGACCACAGTGTTCAGCGCCCTCTCCGTCTCGGTCGACGGCTACATCAGCGGCCGCCTCCCGGAGGGGGCCGACGAGGTCGGGAGCGGGCTCGGCGACGCGGGAGCGCTGTTCGACTGGTACTTCACCGGCGACACGCCCAGCAAAGTCCTCGACGGATTTACCCTGTCTGAGCCCAGCGCGCGGGTTTTCGACAAACTCGCCGCGAGGGTCGGGGCGTCGGTGGTCGGGCACGCGACTTACGACCATTCAAGCCACTTCGGCGGTAGTGGTCCGCATCCGACGGCTCCGTTGTTCGTGGTCAGCCACCAGCCGGTGCCGGAGCTGAGCGCGGCGCAGACTCAGGCGACCAGCGTCGAAGAGGCCGTCGCCGGGGCGCGGGCAGCGGCGGGTGACAAGGACGTCGCGCTCATGGGCGGGGTTCTGGTCACCGAGGCGATCAAGGCCGGGCTGGTCGACGAAGTCGTCCTCCACCAGGTGCCGATCCTGCTCGGCGGCGGGCGGAGCTTCTTCGGCGAGCTGCCCGAGCACGTCCAGCTCAGGCTGGTCGAGGCCGTCCCGGCGCCCGGCGTCACCCATCTTCACTACGAAATCCTCCGCTGAAAGGAAACCCCCATGCTCAACCCCGATGTCCGCCGCATCCTCGACGGCACCCCGATCGCCCACCTCGCCACAGTCCTCCCGGACGGATCGCCGCACGTCGTCCCGGTGTGGATCGGCACGCACGGCGACCGGATCGTCTTCCTCACCGGCCCGGACAGCCGCAAGGCCCGCAACCTCCGCCGCGACCCCCGCGTGGCGATTTCCCTTACGCCGCCGGACAATCCGTTCGAGCCGGTCACCATCCGCGGCCGGGTGACCGAATGGATCGAGGGCGACCCGGCGTGGGAGATCGTCGACGCGGTGGCCAAGAAGTACATCGGGCAGCCGTACACGCGGGAGCAGGTGCGCGTGGTCGGCCTGATCGAACCGGAGCGGCAGTCGGTCGGGATGTAGCCAGAAAGCTACCGACACGGCCAGGTCCCGCGACTCAAGGCGGTTCGGGCGTTCGGTGAGCGCACCGCAGGCGCAACGGTTGATCGACCTGGTGCTGGGCTGATCACCCGCCGACGAGGGGACGCGTGCCGGGCGGCAATTGCGCGACGCCGCCGCCCAGGTACCGCACCACCGCCTCCTGCAGCGCCCGCACGGCGCGCGGCTGCTCGACGTCCCGCCGGTACGCCAGCCGCACCACGCGGCTCAGCCCGGGTTCGGTGAACCGCGTGCGGCGGAACCGCTCCCCGACCACGGTGCTCGGCACCACCGCCAAGCCGAGCCCGGCCTGGACCAGCTCCAGCACCGCGTCCATCTCGCCGCCTTCGATCGCGAAGAGCGGGTCGAACCCCTCGGCGCGACACGCGGCCACGGTCGCCTCGCGCAGGTCGTAGCCCTGCCGGAACATCACCAGCGGCCGGTCCCGCAGCGCGGCGATCGGCATCCGGCCGCGCACCGGGGCGGGCGCCTCCTTCGGCGAGATCACCACGAGGTCTTCGACGAACAGCGCGCGGCTCTCCAGCCGGGAATCGTCGTGGACGCGGCTGTCCACGATCATCGCCAGGTCCAAGCCGCCTTCCGACAGCGCGGTCTGCAGGTCGCGCGACCCGCTTTCGTGCAGCACCAGCTCGATGCCCGGGTAGTCCTGGCGGAACGCGGCCAGCATCACCGGCAGCAGGCCGGTGCACAGGCTCGGGGTCGCGCCGAGCCGCACCCGCCCGCGGCCCAGTTCGTCCAGTTCGCGGATCGCCCGGTACGCGGTCTCCGTTTCGGCGAGGATCCGGCGCGCGATCGGCAGCAGCGTCTCCCCCGCCTCGGTGAGCGTGACGTTCCCGCGGATCCGGTGGAACAGCCCCGCGCCGACATCCCGTTCCAGCGCGCGAATCTGCTGCGACAGTGAGGGCTGCGCCACACGCATGCGTTCGGCGGCGCGGGTGAAATGCCGCGTCTCGGCCACTGCCAGGAAATACGCCAGCTGCTGGAACTGCATGCAAGCCAGCATAGGCGTTGCCTTTCGTGTCGAGAGAAATCATGTGTTTGCCCTCTCGTCAGAGCCGACTTACCGTCGGTTCCGTGGCACTCGCACCCGCTCCGCCCCGCCGTCGCCCGGCGCTCGTGACGTTCTGGCGTTCGACCATCGGCAAGAAGGCCGTCATGGCCGTCACCGGGCTGATGTTCGTCGCGTTCCTGTTCGTGCACATGGCCGGGAACCTGAAGGTCTTCCTGGGACCGCGGCATTTCGACGACTACGCGGCCTGGCTGCGCACCATCGGCGAACCGGTGCTGCAGAACGCCTGGTACCTCTCGATCCAGCGGACCGTGCTCCTGATCGCGCTGGTGCTGCACGTGGTCGCGGCGGTGCAACTGTCCAAACGGGACCGTCAAGCGCGCCCGGTGAAGTACGCGCACGGCCAGCGGCGCAAGGCCAGTTTCGCGACGCACACCATGCGCTGGGGCGGCGCGACGCTCGCGCTCTACATCGTGTGGCACATCCTGGACCTCACCGTCGGCGTGGCCAACCAGGACTTCCGCGACGGCCAGCCGTACCACAACATCGTCGCGGACTTCCAGGTCTGGTGGGTCAACCTGATCTACATCGTCGCGCTGCTGATGCTCGGCCTGCACATCAACCACGGCTTCTGGAGCGCGGCGCAGACCCTCGGCATCACCAGCACAACCCGCGACCGGGCGCTGAAAACCGTGGGCTCCGTGCTCGCCGTCGTGATCACCGGCGGCTTCCTGATCGTGCCGATCGCCGTGATGGCGGGATGGGTGGCCTGACATGAGCGACTACACGCTCGGCGAGCCGATCGCCGACACCCGGGCGCCGGACGGCCCGATCGAGGCCCGCTGGGACAGCCGCCGCTTCGGCGCGAAGCTGGTCAACCCGGCCAACCGGCGGCGGCACCGGATCATCGTGGTCGGCACCGGTCTCGCGGGTGCGTCCGCCGGGGCGACACTCGCCGAACAGGGCTACCACGTGGTCCAGTTCTGCTTCCAGGACTCGCCGCGGCGCGCGCACTCGGTCGCCGCGCAGGGCGGCATCAACGCCGCGAAGAACTACCGCAACGACGGCGATTCGGTCTACCGGCTCTTCTACGACACAGTGAAAGGCGGCGACTTCCGGTCCCGGGAGTCCAATGTGTACCGGCTGGCGCAGGTGTCCGCGCAGATCATCGACCAGGCGGTGGCGCAAGGCGTGCCGTTCGCCCGGGAGTACGGCGGGCTGCTCGACACCCGCTCGTTCGGCGGCGTCCAGGTGCAGCGCACGTTCTACGCGCGCGGCCAGACCGGACAGCAACTGCTGCTCGGCGCGTACCAGGCGCTGGCGCGGCAGATCGACGCGGGCGGCGTGGAAATGCACCCGCGGACGGAGATGCTGGACCTGATCGTGTCCGACGGCAAGGCGCGCGGGATCGTCGCGCGGGACCTGGTGACCGGCGAGGTGACCACGCATCTCGCGGACGCCGTCGTGCTCGCGACCGGCGGCTACGGCAACGTCTTTTACTTGTCCACCAACGCGAAGGGCTCCAACACCACCGCGATCTGGCGGGCGCACAAACGCGGCGCGTACTTCGCGAACCCGTGCTTCACGCAGATCCACCCGACCTGCATCCCCCGGTCCGGCGAACACCAGTCGAAGCTGACGCTGATGAGCGAATCGCTGCGCAACGACGGCCGGATCTGGGTCCCGAAGCGGCCGCGCGACCCCCGTCCGCCGCAAGACATCCCGGAGGACGAGCGGGATTACTACCTCGAGCGGATGTACCCGAGCTTCGGCAACCTGGTCCCGCGCGACATCGCTTCGCGGGCGGCGAAGAACGTCTGCGACGCCGGGTTCGGCGTCGGTCCCGGCGGGCTCGGCGTGTACCTCGACTTCGCGGACGCGATCGAGCGGTTGGGCCGTCCGGCGGTGGAAGCCAAGTACGGCAACCTTTTCGACATGTACGAGCGGATCACCGCGGAGAACCCGTACCAGGTCCCGATGCGGATCTACCCGGCGATCCACTACACGATGGGCGGCCTGTGGGTCGACTACGACCTGCAGAGCACCGTGCCCGGCCTGTTCGTGATCGGCGAGGCGAACTTCTCCGACCACGGCGCGAACCGGCTCGGCGCGTCCGCGCTGATGCAAGGCCTCGCCGACGGCTATTTCGTGCTCCCGGCCACCCTCAACGACTACATCGCCCGCGGCAGCTTCCCCGCGCTCGACCCGGCGGATCCGGAGGTCGCGCAAGCGGAAACCGCCGTCCGCGACCGGCTCGAACGGCTGCTGTCGGTGCGCGGCACCCGCAGCGTGGACTCGTTCCACCGCGAGCTGGGCCACCTCATGTGGGACCACTGCGGGATGTCCCGCTCCGCCGAGGGCCTGCGGAAAGCACTCGACCGGATTCCGGAATTGCGGGCGGAATTCTGGCGCGACGTCCGCGTCCCCGGCACCGGGGCGGAGCTGAACCAGGAACTGGAGAAGGCCGGTCGCGTCGCGGACTTCCTCGAGCTCGCCGAACTGCTGCTGCTCGACGCCCTGGTGCGCGAGGAGTCGTGCGGCGGCCATTTCCGCGAGGAACACCAGACCGAAGACGGCGAGGCCCAGCGCGACGACGAGCGGTTCTCGTACGTCTCGGCCTGGGAGTACGGCGAGAAGCCGGTGCTGCACCAGGAGATCCTGAACTTCGAGCACGTCCACCCCACCCAGCGGAGCTACACGTGAAACTCACCCTGCGGGTCTGGCGCCAGTCCGGTCCGGACGACGACGGCAGGCTGGTCGAATACCCCGTCGGCGACGCCAGCCCGGACATGTCCTTCCTGGAACTGCTCGACGTCCTCAACCAGCACCTCATCGAGGACGGCGCCCAGCCGATCGCCTTCGACCACGACTGCCGCGAGGGCATCTGCGGCTCGTGCGGCGTGGTGATCAACGGCCGCGCGCACGGCCCGGAACGCACCACGACCTGCCAGCTGCACCTGCGGTCCTTCCGCGACGGCGACGTGCTGGACGTGGAACCGTGGCGCGCCAAGGGTTTCCCGGTGATCAAGGACCTGGTGGTGGACCGCTCGGCGTTCGACCGGATCATCGAGGCGGGCGGCTACGTCACCGCCCCGACCGGCAGCGCGCCCGAAGCGCACGCGACGCCGGTGCCCAAGCCGGACGCGGACCTCGCGTTCGACAACGCGACCTGCATCGGCTGCGGCGCGTGCGTGGCGGCCTGCCCGAACGGGTCGGCGATGCTGTTCACCTCGGCGAAGGTGGCGCACCTGAACTCGCTGCCGCAGGGCCAGCCGGAACGCGCCCAGCGGGTGCTGGACATGGTGGAGACCATGGACGCGGCGGACTTCGGCGGCTGCACGAACACCGGCGAATGCGTCGCCTCGTGTCCCAAGGGGATTCCGCTGACGAGCATCGCGAACCTCAACCGCGAGTTCATGAAAGCCAGCCGCTCGCGGCGGTAGCCGAGAAGTCCGTGAGGGGAACCCTGAGGGACTCTGATTCCCTCGGGGTTCCCTTCACGGACCTCGCGTCAGGACTTCTTGCCCCGCCCGCTGTCGTCGTCGATGTCGATCCGCTCCTTGCGGACCTTCCCCTGCACGGTCTGTTCCTCAGTCACCTGCTCGGTGCCGAGACGCACCCGCTCAACCGGGACGGTTTCCTTCTGCACCACGGGCTTCTCGGCGTGCAGGACGACGTCCTGCTCCGCCTCGCCGATTTCGGTCTTGCCCGCGGCCTTGGCGTCGGTGATCGGCTCCCGCTCGACGCGCACTTCCTCGTGCGTGACCGGCACCGTCACCTGCTCTTCTTCGGTCACCACGTATTTGCGCAGCCGGACGTGGCCGGTTTCGACCTCCTCGGTGCCGACCCTCAGCCGCTCCTCCGAGCGCACCACGTCGCCGGGGTCGGTCGTCTCGTGGCGGCCGCCCTTGGCCGCGGCGGTGTCGTGACCGGTCGCGTGTTCCTTGCCTGCGGCGCCGCCTCCCGCCGCGTCGCGCCCTCGGCCAGCGGCACCGCCCGCCGCACCGCCAGCGGCCATACCGCCAGCCATGCCGCCCGCCGCCATGTCGCGCCCGGTGTTCCGGCCGCCACTGACGTTTTCGCCGTTCCCGGCCCGCGGAGCCGGCAAGCCGTAGTACTTGTACAGCTCGACGCTTTCCTTTTCGGACAGGTGGCCTTCGGCGTCGATGCGCGGCGCGTCGGACACCTGGTCCTTCGCCACCTGCACGTGCAAGCCGTCGTTCTCCAGGCCAGCACCCGACAGCGGCACGAAGCTCTCCTTCTGGCCGAACAGCCCGGTTTTCACCGTCACCCACTCCGGCCGCCGCGTGTCGTCGGCGAGATAGACCGTGCCGACCTTGCCGATTTTGCTGCCCGAATTGTCCATCACGGTGCTGTCGACGAGATCTTTCGGCTGCATTGCGCGTACCATGGATCCACTCCATTTCCCCGAATCGGATTTCGTTCTCGGGTCCCCACTCTCCGGCTGGTCACAGAGCCGCGCAAGCTTCGTACCCCTCAGCCGAGCGACCCCGTTTCGTGTCAGTTTGCGACCCCGATTCACCGGGTACTTCCGTCGCAAGAGGACCGTTCTGGACCCGGTCCGGCGGAATGGGAGAAGAATTTCCCGGCCGCCGGATCAGGAAAGGCTGCGGCGTATTTTTTGGAGTGCTGCCGGAAAACCCGGATGCGTCCGGACGCACCAGTCGGCTAGGCTCCCGCCCATGGGTGCCGCTTTCGCCGCGTACGCATTGACACGCCTGCGCAACGCCTGAGCGCCGGAAGCACACCGCTCCGTCGCGCTCTCCCGTTGTCCGTCCGGGCCGCCTTTCCTGGCACCCGGGTCGCTTCCTCATGCGCGGAGTCCGCACCCCATGTCTGCCCAGCCCTTCGGCGGACGGCACGAGCTCGGCCAGAACTTCCTGGCCGACCCCGCCGTCATCGCCGCTGTCTGCACCGCCGCCGCCCGCACGAACGGTCCCCTCGTGGAACTCGCCGCGGGCGACGGCGCATTGACCGTCCCGCTCAGCCGCACCGGCCGCCCGCTGACCGCGGTCGAACTCGATCCCCGCCGCGCCCGCCGCCTGGCGCTGCGGACCGGGGAGAACGTCGAGGTCGTCCACGGCGACCTGCTCCGGCACCGGCTGCCCGAGGTCCCGCACACCGTCGTCGGCAATCTTCCCTTCCACCTGACCACCGCGACCCTGCGCCGGCTGTTCCGGCAGCGGCACTGGGAACTCGCGGTGCTGCTGGTGCAATGGGAAGTCGCCCGCCGCCGCGCCGGAATCGGCGGCGCGTCCCAGATGACCGCCGCCTGGTGGCCGTGGTTCGAGTTCGCCGTGCCCGCGCGGGTCCCGGCGCACGCGTTCCGGCCGCGCCCGGCCGTGGACGGCGGAATCCTCGTGATCACCCGCCGCCCGCACCCGCTGGTCGCCGAGCAGGCGGATTACCAGGAGTTCGTCCGCGAAGTCTTCACCGGACGCGGCCGCGGATTGGGCGGGATCCTGCCTCGTACCGGCCGCCTCAGCGTCCGCGCGGCACGGACTTGGCTTGCCCGGCAAAGGCTGTCCCCGCAAGCGCTCCCCCGCGATCTGACCGCCGAACAGTGGGCCTCCCTGTGGAACCTGGCGCAGTGACCCTGCATCGATCCGCCAGATGCAGCGCAGCGAAAAGCTCTGCTTTCGCGGACCACTGCGGCTGGCGATAGTGAACGGAAGCGACGAGAGGCGGTTCCGAGCATGAACCACGGCGACTGGGTGCGCGAGGCCGCGCAGCTGCAGCCCCGTACGGCGGCCTTTGTGGACGGTGATTGGCTCAATGCCAAGTCCGGCAAGACTTTCGCCGACGTCAACCCGGCCACCGGGCACCCAGTCGCGCACGTGGCCGAAGGCGGCCGAGACGAGATCGACGCCGCGGTCACGGCCGCGCGCCGAGCGTTCGAGGACGGCCGCTGGTCCCGGCTCGCCGCGACCGAACGCAAGAGGCGCCTGCTGAAACTGGCCGACCTCATCGGTGCGCACGGACCGGAACTGGCGCTCTGCGACACCCTCGACGCAGGCCGTCCGATCTCCGACACGTTCGGCCAGGACGTGCCCGCGACCACCGAGTGTTTCGCCTGGTACGCCGAAGCTCTCGACAAGCGCTACGACGAGGTCGCACCCACCCCTCCGGGCAACTTCGCCGCGATCCGGCGGGTGCCGCTCGGAGTGGTGGGTGCGGTCGTGCCGTGGAATTTCCCGCTCGACATCGCCGGGTGGAAGCTCGCCCCGGCGCTGGCCGCGGGCAACAGCGTGGTCCTCAAGCCCGCCGAGCAATCCCCGCTGTCCGCGCTGCGGTTGGCGGAATTGGCTGCGGAGGCCGGAATTCCGGACGGGGTGCTCAACGTCGTGCCGGGCTTCGGCGAGACCGCGGGCCAGGCGCTCGGGCGGCATCCGGACGTCGACGTGCTCGCCTTCACCGGATCGACGCCGGTCGGCGGGCTGTTCCTGCGCTACGCCGGGGAGTCGAATCTCAAGCAGGTCTGGCTCGAATGCGGCGGCAAGAGCCCGGTCGTCGTGTTCGCAGACGCGGACCTCGACGCCGCGGCAGACCTGGTCGCCTTCGGTTTCTGCGCGAACTCCGGCCAGGTCTGCTCGGCCACCACCCGGCTGCTCGTCCAAGCGCCGGTCGCCGACGAATTCCTCTCCCGGCTGCGCGAAAAGGCCGCCGCGTGGGTGCCCGGGGATCCGCTGGACCCGGCCACGAAACTGGGCCCGATGATCGACGAGGCGGCAGCTGTCCGAGTGCTGGCCTCGGTCGAAGCCAGCAGCGGAACCGTCGTCACGGGCGGCACCCGTCGAGGTGCGTTCCTGGACCCGACCATCGTCACCGACCTGGCCGCCGACGACTCGCTCGTCACCGAGGAGCTGTTCGGACCGGTCCTCACAACGCAGCCCTTCGAGTCCGAAGCGGACGCGATCCGGCTGGCGAACGACACCCCGTACGGCCTCGCCGCGTCAGTCTGGACTCGCGACCTCGCCCGCGCACACCGCGTCTCCGACGGAATCCACGCCGGGACCGTCTCGGTGAACACAGTGGACGCGCTCAGCACCGCGACCCCGTTCGGCGGCTTCAAGCAGTCCGGCTTCGGCCGCGACCTCTCCCTGCACTCGTTCGACAAGTACACCGGCCTCAAGACGGTCTGGACGGCCTACTGACCGAGGTCCCGCCCGGTTTCCGCGGCCAGATATCCCAGCACCAGCGCCCGCACCCTGGCCGCGGACAAGCTGGTGTTGCGCCCGGCGAGGTGCAGACCGTACGCGTCCTCCAGTGCCACCGCGTTCGCCGCGATGTCCGCCGCTGGCGACCGCAACTGAAACGCGCCTGTGTCCCGCCCGTGCGCCAGTGCCGCCGAGTACAGCGACACCTCGCGGTCCCAGAGCGCCGTCATCAGCACCGCGTGCGCCGGATTGCGCGCCGCGTGGACGTGCATTTCGTACAGCACCCGGCTCAGCGGATCCCCCTCCCCGGCCGGGAGCCCCGCGTCGACCAGCCGCACGAGCCGCCGGGCCGGGTCGTCCTCCGCCTCCGCCGCGCGCGCTCGCGCCCAGTAGAACCGGTCGACCGCGTCGCGGTGCAGCTCGAACAGCAGGTCGTCGAGGTCCGGGTAGTAGTAGCTGACCGAGCCCGCCGACAGCCCGGCCTCCTCGGCGACGTCGCGCACGCGGAGGCCGGCCAGCCCGCGGGTCCGGATCGCGCGCCCGGCCGCCGCCACCAACTCGTCGCGCCGCCGCTCCTGGTCCTTGGGTCGTGCCACGTCCAGGATTATTGATGACGTGCATCGAAAAACCCAGCACGGGTTCCGGGGAACACACCCCCGTAAGGGCCTTGCCAGGCAGACTGCCACGACGCATTCTTTGCGATAGACCGCAAAGAATGAGGAGACGCGCATGGCCCACCCCCTCTCGCGCCTGACCGAAGACGAGGTCGCCCGCAACCGCGCGCTGCTGGTCGGCGCCGGGATCGCGACCGAGAGCACCCGGTTCGCGCTCGTCTCGCTGCTCGAACCGGCGAAAGCGGCGGTGCTCGCCTGGCGGCCGGGCGACCCGGTGGACCGGCGCGTCCGTTCGCTGCTGCTGGACCGGCAGACCGGTGCCGTGCGCGAGGTGGTCGTGTCGCTGACCAGCGGCGAGGTCGTGGCCGACCGGGCGGTGGACGTCGTGGCCGAGGGGCAGCCGCCGATCCTGCACGAGGAGTTCGACCTGGTCGAGAAGATCCTCTGGGAGGACGAGGCGTGGAATGCGGCCATGCGCCGCCGCGGCATCGACGAACCGCGTTCGGTCCGGATCTCCGCGCTGAGCGCCGGGTGCTTCGACATCCCCGGCGAAACCGGGCTCCGGCTCGTGCGCTGCCTGGCGTTCCTGCAGCTGAACAAGGACGACAACCTCTGGGCGCACCCGATCGACGGCGTCGTGGCCTACGTCGACCTGATCGCCGGCCGCGTGCACGACCTCATCGACGACGGTCCGGCCGAAATCCCGCGCACCGCCTACGACTACCACCTCGACGGCCCGACGCGAGACACCCAGAAACCCATCGTGATCACCCAGCCCGAGGGCCCGAGCTTCACCGTGGACGGCGATGTCGTCACGTGGGAGAAGTGGCAGTTCCGGGTCGGCTTCAACGCGGTCGAAGGCCTTACCCTGCACCAAATCGGCTTCCAGGACGGCGACCGGCTCCGTCCGGTGGTCTACCGTGCTTCGGTGGCCGAGATGGTCGTTCCTTACGGCGATCCGAGCCCGGTCCGGTTCTGGCAGAACTACTTCGACGCGGGCGAGTATTCGCTGGGCAAGGAAGCCAACTCGCTCACCCTGGGTTGTGATTGCCTCGGCGAGATCCGCTACTTCGACGCGGTCCTGCACGACGACGACGGCCAGCCGCACACCGTCACGAACGCGATCTGCATGCACGAGGAAGACGCTGGCGTGCTGTGGAAGCACACTGACCACTACAACGGGAGTGTCTCGACCCGTCGGCAGCGGCGGCTGGTCATCTCGTTCTTCGTCACGGTCGGGAATTACGACTACGGCTTCTACTGGTACCTCTACCTCGACGGCACCATCGAACTCGAGTGCAAGGCCACCGGCATCGTCTTCACGTCGGCCTTCCCGGCTGAGGACCAGGAGTATCCGTGGGCCGCCGAAATCGCCCCGGGCATCGGCGCGCCGTTCCACCAGCACCTGTTCTCCGCGCGGCTGGACATGATGGTCGACGGCCCCGCCAACGCCGTCGACGAGATCGACGCGCAGCGCGTCCCGATCGGCCCGGACAACCCGTACGGCAACGCCTTCACCCGCAAGATCACCAGGCTGGCCAAGGAGTCCGACGCCGCCCGGCTCGCCGACGGCAACCTCGGCCGCACCTGGCGGATCAGCAACCCGGAGTCGCGCAACGCGCTCGGCAAACCCGTCGGCTACACGCTCCATCCGGAGGGCCTGCCGCCGCTGCTCGCCGACGACGCGTCATCGATCGCCCGCCGCGCCGCCTTCACCCGCAAGCACCTGTGGGTCACCGCGTACGCCGAGGACGAGCGTTTCCCGGCGGGCGAGTACGTCAACCAGAACGACGGCAAGACCGGCATCGACACCTGGGTCCAGGCCGACCGCGACCTCGACGGCGCCGACCTCGTCGTCTGGCACACCTTCGGCCTCACGCATTACCCGCGCACCGAGGACTGGCCGATCATGCCCGTCGACCACACCGGATTCACCCTGAAGCCGAGCGGATTCTTCGACGCCAACCCGGCGCTGGACACGCCCGCGCCGAAACCGCGGCATCCGGATTGCTGTCACTGAGGCAGGATGTCGGCATGAGCGAGCCCTCCTTCACCCTCGTGCAGCTGCGCTACTTCGAGGCGGCGGCGCGGCACTTGAGCATGACCGCCGCGTCGAAGGAGCTGATGGTGTCGCAGTCGGCTGTTTCGACGGCGATCGCGCAGCTGGAGAAAGAAATGGGCGTGCAGTTCCTGCTGCGCCACCACGCCCGCGGGCTCAGCCTGACCACCGCCGGCGAGGAGTTCTACAAGCGCGTACTGGATTTCCTGGCGCACGGCGCGGAGCTGGTCGAGACGGCACGGCAATCCGGCACCGATCTGGTCGGCACGCTGACCGTCGGCTGCTTCACCACGCTCGCGCCGTTCCGCCTGCCGAGCCTGCTGGCCGAGTTCGAGGCCCGGCATCCGCGCGTCCACGTGTCGCTGCGCGAGGGCGAGCACAAGGCGCTCAAGAGTGCCTTGCGGGCGGGTGAGACCGAGCTGGCGATGCTGTACGGGTACGACCTCGACGACGACATCGACCGCGAGGTGGTCGGCACGGCCGCGCCGTACGCGCTCGTTTCCGAGGACCACCGGCTTGCTCGGCGGAAGAGCCGCAAGGTGTCGCTGCGGGAGCTGGCCGAGGAGCCGATGGTGCTGCTCGATCTGCCGCACAGCAGGGAGTATCTGCAGTCGATCCTCAGCGACGCAGGGGTGGCGCCGCAGGTTCGGCATCGGACCAGTGGTTACGAGACTGTGCGGGCGCTGGTGGCTTCCGGGCACGGGTTCGCGTTGCTCAACCAGCGTCCGCCTGCTGACACGACTTATGCGGGGGCGAGTGTGGTGCCGCTTGCGCTGACGGATGAGGTTCCGTCGTTGGAGATCGTCCTGGTCGCCATGCGCGGGGTGCGGCTCACTCGGCGGGCGCAGGAGTTCCGGGAGTTGTGCCGCGTGCTGTACTCCGCCCCGGGAACTCGCTGACCCGGCGGCACAACAGCCGTTCCAGCGCACGGCGCGCGCGGGCCGGGGCCTGGCGGTCGCCGTGCAGCTGCAGGAAATGGTTGAGCGCCAACATGATCGCGACGATCTCGTAGAGCAGCTGGTCGATGTCCGTGTCCGCGGGCAGTTCGTCCAGGCTCACCGCACGCCAGATGTTGACGCGCAGCTCCCGCTGCCAGAACGCGCTCATCCTGACGACGGCGTCGCGCACCGGTCCGTCCCGGCCGTCGAACTCGGCCGCCGCCGCGGTGAAGAAGCAGCCGCCGGGCAGCAGTTCGCGTTCCAGGTAGGAAATCCATGCCTCGCAGGCCGCGCGGAGGTACGGCAGGCCGCGCGGCACCCCGCGGGCGTGTTCGGGCACCTCGCGGACGAACAGCTCGGCCGCGGCCTCGACGACCGCGAGCTGCAGGCTCTCCTTGGTGCCGAAATGCCCGATCACGCCTGCCTTGCTCATCCCCAGCTCGGCGGCGAGCCGCCCGATGGTCAGTCCCTCCAAGCCCTCCGCGGAGGCGGTCGCCAGGCCGAGGTCGAGGATGCGCTGCCGGGTCGAGCGCGACTCGGCCACGGACTTCCGGGGACTCATGGGATCACTATAGATTACGAACGATCGGTCGCTATAGTGCGATCAGACCTTGAGGAGGGACAGATGCCCGGCTCCCGCGTCACCGCGCTCGGCCACCACCGGCCCGCCCGCGTTCTGACCAACACCGACCTGGAAGGCATGGTCGACACGACCGACGAGTGGATCCGCCGCCGCACCGGCATCGCCACCCGGCACATCGCGGACGGCTCGGTCGCCGATCTGGCCACCGAGGCCGCGGCGAAGGCACTCGCCGCGGCCGGTCTCGAACCGGGCGACATCGGCCTGGTCACCGTCGCCACCTGCAGCGCGATCGACCGCTGCCCGTCGATCGCCGCTCAGGTCGCGGGCCGCTTGGGCATCCCGGCCCCGGTCTGTTTCGACCTCAACAACGGCTGCGCCGGCTTCTGCACCGCGCTGGCCACCGCCGACCACGCCGTCCAGGCCGGAGCCGCCCGGCACGCGCTGGTCGTCGGCGCGGAGAAAATGTCCGACGTCACCGACTGGACCGACCGCGGCACCTGCGTCCTGCTCGGCGACGGCGCGGGCGCGGCCGTGCTCAGCGCGGCCGACGTCCCGGCGGTCGGGCCGGTCGTCTGGGGCTCCGACCCGGCACGCAGGAACCTGGTCCGGCTCGTGGACGAATGGCGGCCCGCGTTCGCCCAGGACGGCCAGGCGGTGTTCCGCTGGGCCACGCAGGAACTGCCCGCCGTCGCGGCGGAGGCCTGCCGCCGCGCGGGCATCGCCACCACCGACCTGGCCGGAGTCGTCACCCACCAGGCCAACCTGCGCATCGTCGAGGCGCTGACCGGCCGGCTCGACCTGCGCGAGGACGTGGTGATCGGCCGGGACGTGGTCGACTCGGGGAACACGTCGGCGGCGTCCGTCCCGCTCGCACTGTCCACAATGGTCTCGCGCGGCGAGCTGCCGCCGGGCGGACCGGTGCTGCTCTTCGCCTTCGGCGGCGGTCTCTCGTGGGCGGGCCAGGTCGTGGCCTGTCCGTGAAAGACCTGGTCTGCCTGCACGCCGCCGCGAGCGGCCCGGCAACGTGGGATCCGCTGCGGCCCGGGCTGGCCGAACTCGGGTTCCGCCTGCACACCCCGGCATTGCCTGGCCATCGCGGCGGCGAACGGCTCCAGTCCTATCCCCTGACGTCGTTCCGGGACGAGGTCCTGCGCTCGCTCGACGGGCTCGCGCGGTTCACGCTCGCCGGGCATTCGCTCGGCGCGTTCGTCGCGTCCACGGTGGCCGCGGAACAACCGGACCGAATCGAGCGGCTGGTGCTCGAAGAGATGCCGGTGCCCCCGCGCGACGCCGGCGACCTGCCGCCGTCGCGACGCCGGACCGCCCTGCGCGCGCTCGCCTTCCTCCGCCGCAAGCAGTTCGACCCGGCGATGACGAGGGACGTGCTCGCCGGCCTTCGCGCTCCTCAGCCCGAGTGGTGGACCGGCCTCGCGTCGATCACCGCCCCGACGCTGATCCTGGCGGGCGGGCCGCGGAGTCACCTCGACCAATCCCGGTACGCGTTGCTCGAACAGGCACTACCGGAGGCGAAAACGGTGACGATCGGCGTCGGGCACCGGATTCATTCCAGGGCACCGGATCGCTGGCTGTCCGCGGTCGCGGAGTGGCTCTGGTACCCGCGCTGAATCGCCACGTGGTCGGCCACGAACTTCGCGTCGTGCCACACCCCCCAGATGAAACTCGACCCCCGCCGCGCCAGCCACGGCAGGCCGATGAAGTACACCCCAGGCTCCACCGACACCCCGCGGCGGTGCTTCGGCCGTCCGTTCTCGTCGAAGGCGTCGACCCGCAGCCAGCTGTAGTCGACCGCGAAGCCGGTCGCCCACACGATCGACGTCACCCCAGCCGCTGCCAGATCCAGTTCCAGCACCGGATCGGTGACGCACTCCGGGTCCGGGCCCAGCTCACGGGCGGACGGTTCCTCCGGCAGGTCGAGTCCGTTGCGCGCCGCATAAGCGTCGGCTTCGTCAAGCAGGGCAAGGTAATTCTCGTCGCCCGCCGCGATGTTCTTCGCCAGGTCCGTCGCGAAGCTGAGCTTGCCGTCGGCATACGCGCCGGTCATGCCGACCAGCGTGATGCCGAGCCCGGCCAGCGCGCGGAAGTCCACGGTGTGCCCGCCGCGCGCGCCGCTGACCGCGATGGTCACGTGTTCCGCCCCGGCGGGCGGCGTTTCGGCGTCCCACTTGCCCAGAACGCCCAGCCACCAGCAGAAATCGCGGTCGCGGTAGCTGCGCGGCGGGCGGTCGTGCGGGCCGACGGACAGGTACACCTCGCGTCCGGCGCGGCGGAGTTCCTCGGCGATCTGCACGCCCGACGAGCCCGCGCCGACCACCAAGACCGCGCCTTCGGGGAGCTGCCCGGGATTGCGGTAGCCGCTGGAGTGCAGCTGCGCGGGACCGGCGTCGGCGGGCACGATCGGCGGGATCACCGGGCGCTGGAACGGGCCGGTCGCGGCGATGACGAACCGGGCGTCGACGGTTCCGTCCGAGGTTTCGACGCGGAATCCGGGCCTGCCCTCGTGCCGCCGCACGGACGTCACCTCGACTCCGGTGCGGACCGGCGCGGCGATCTTCTCCGCGTACGCCGCGAAATAGTCCGCGACCTGGTCCTTCGACGCGAACTCGCCCGGGGCCACGTCCGGGAATTCCAGGCCGGGGAACCGGTCGTGCCACGCGGGGCCGTTCGCGACGAGCGAGTCCCACCGCTGCGAGCGCCAGCGTTCGGCGATCCGGTTCCGTTCGAGGACCACGTGCGGCACCCCGCACTCGCTCAGGTGCTCGCTCATCGCCAGGCCGGCCTGTCCCCCGCCCACGACGAGGGCCTCCACCTGTTCGCTCGACATCCCAGACCTCCGCTCCGGCTTCAGCGCGGTTCAGCGCCGTCTCCCCGGATCCTCACGGCCCGCACTGCTCGTGTCCAACAGATGTTTCCGGCACTCAAGATCTGATTTCCCGATGCAGAGTGCATCAGCAGAACAGATGCATTGGTCCGGAAAGATCTACTGGACAGAACCTCGGCCGCGCGGTCAGGCTGAGGCGTCCGACGACCGCCGCAGGGAAGGCCACGCAGTGACTGTCCACCGTCGCATCCGCCCGTTCAACACGCGGGACACCTACCCGGAGCAGAACCTCGACAACGACCTCTGCCAGGCCGTCGTCGCCAACGGCACGGTCTACGTCCGCGGCCAGATCGGGCAGGACCTCGACACGAGCGAATCGGTCGGGATCGGCGACGTCGCCGCGCAGGCCGAGCAGGCGATGGCGAACATCGGGATGCTGCTCGAAGAAGCGGGCAGCCGGATGGAACACCTGGTCAAGCTCACGATCTACCTGGTCGACCCGCGCTACCGCGAGGCCGTTTACCGCACCGTCGGGCGCTGGACCAAGGGCGTGCACCCGATCTCGACCGGCGTGGTCGTGTCCGCGCTCGCCCGGCCGGAATGGCTGTGCGAGATCGACGCCATCGCGGTGATCCCGGAGGAGGAGAAGTGACCTTTTCGATCGTCGCCCGCGACACGTCCGGCGGCACCGTCCGATTCGGCATCGCGGCCAGTTCGTCCAGCCCCGCAGTCGTCGCCCGTGTCGCGCACCTGCGCCCGGGTCTCGGCGCGGCGGCCTCGCAGAACATCACCGACCCGCGGCTCGGCGGGCGGCTGCTGGACCGGCTCGCCGAACACGGGGATCCGGAGAAGGCACTGGCCGAGGTCACGTCGTCGGCGGACCACATCGAGTACCGGCAGCTGACCGTGCTCGGCCAGACCGGGCCCGGTTTTGCTTACAGCGGCTCGAAAACCCTGGGCACGCACGCGTCGGCGACGGCGGATGGCGTGGTCGTGGCGGGCAACATGCTGGCTGGCGAGCACATCCCCCAGTCCATGGCGGACGCTTTCGCTGACGCGACCGGCGAGCTGGAACAGCGCCTCGTCGCGGCGATGCGGGCCGGGCTCGCGGCGGGCGGCGAGGAGGGTCCGGTGCGGTCCGCCGGGCTCGTCGTGGTGTCCGCCGCGGAGTGGCCGGTCACGGATCTGCGCGTGGACTGGGCGGACGAGCCGATCGAGGCACTCGCCGAACTCGTCGACGTCTGGCTCCCCCAGCGCGACGACTACGTCACCCGCGGCCTGAACCCCGCCGCCGCGCCGTCGTACGGCGTGCCGGGAGACGAGTGATGGCCGCCCCCAAAGCGGCGGCCCGCGCCGCGGTCGAACGGCATGCCGACGAGCTGATCCAGCTGTCCGAGCGGCTGCACGCCGATCCGGAGACCGCGTGGGAAGAGCATCGCGCGGCGGCCGCGGTACCGGAGCTGCTCGACCGGAACGGATTCGCCGTCACTTCGAAGTACCTCGGCTTGGACACCGCGTTCCACGCCAGCTTCGGCTCCGGGCCCCAGCGGATCGCGCTGTGTGCCGAGTACGACGCGCTGCCCGGCCTCGGCCACGCCTGCGGGCACAATCTCATCGCGGCCAGCTCCATCGGTGCCGCACTGGGACTCGCGACGGTCGCCGACGACCTCGGGATCACCGTCGAGGTCTACGGGACCCCGGCGGAAGAGGGCGGCGGCGGGAAGATCGAGCTGCTGGAACGCGGCGCTTTCGCTGGCGTAGACCTGGCGATGATGGTGCATCCGGCACCGGTGGACGTCGCCGAAGCGCGGCCGTTCGCCGTCAGCCACTCGAAGATCTCCTACACCGGGAAGTCCGCGCACGCCGCCGCTTACCCCGAGGCCGGCATCAACGCGGCCGACGCGTTCACCGTCGCCCAGGTCGCGATCGGCCTTCTGCGGCAGCAACTTCCGGCCTCGGCGCGGGTACACGGCATCGTCACGCATGCCGGGGACGCGCCCAACGCGATCCCCGAGCACGCGTCCGGCCGGTGGTATGTGCGGGCCGAAACGCTGGCGGAACTGTCCGCATTGGAGCCACGCGTGATGCGGGCTTTCGAGGCCGGGGCGCTGGCCACCGGCTGCGAGCTGAGCGTGGAGCCGGAAAGCAAGCCGTACGCCGAATTCCGGGCCGACGAAAACGCTTTGGCCGCCTATCGCGCCAACGCCCTCGAACTCGGCCGCGAGTTCGCTCCGGACGGCACGGCCTCGCGGATGAACCGCGCGTCGACCGACATGGGCAACGTCTCGCAGGTCGTGCCCGCCATTCATCCCTACATCGGCATCGGGTCGCTGCCCGCGATCAACCACCAGCGCGAGTTCGCCGCGCACTGCGTCGGCGGCACGGCGGAACGGGCCCTGCTCGACGGAGCGATCGCGCTGGCGTGGACCGGCGTGGACTGTACTTTCTGACCCCCTGAACCGGGAAGGACACCGATGTCCAGCACCCGTTCCGAGCACGACATGCTCGGCGAGATCAGCGTGCCCGACGACGTCTACTACGGCGCGCACACCGCCCGCGCGCTGGTCAACTTCCCCATCACGCGCGAAACCCTCGCCGACCGGCCGCATCTCGTCACCGCGCTGGCCACCGTCAAGGAAGCCGCCGCGCGCGCCAACGCGGAGGTCAGCGCGCTCTCCCCGGAACGGGCCGCGGCGATCGTTCAGGCGTGCGCGGAGATCCGGGACGGCCGCCTGCACGACCAGTTCGTCGTCGACCTCATCCAGGGCGGGGCCGGGACCTCGACGAACATGAACGCCAACGAGGTCGTCGCCAACCGCGCCCTCGAACTGCTCGGGCACGCCCGCGGCGACTACGCGCGCCTGCACCCGCTCGACCACGTCAACCTCGGCCAGAGCACCAACGACGTCTACCCCACCGCGGTGAAACTCGCGCTCGACCGGCATCTCGCCGAACTGCTCGCCGCGCTCTCCGGACTGCGGGAAGCGTTCGCGGACAAGGCGATCGAGTTCGCCGACGTCCTCAAGATGGGCCGCACTCAGCTACAGGACGCCGTCCCGATGACACTCGGCCAAGAATTCGGCGCGTTCGCCGCGACGCTCGGCGAGGACGAACAACGGCTCGCCGAAGCCCGGCTGCTACTGCACGAGCTGAACCTCGGCGGCACCGCGATCGGCACCGGCCTCAACGCGCGTCCTGGGTACCGAGAACGGGCTGTTGCGCACCTGCGCGAGCTGACCGGGATCACGACGCTCGTCTCCGCACCCGACCTGATCGAGGCGACGCAGGACGTCGGCGTGTTCGTTCAGCTGTCCGGCGTGCTCAAACGCGTGGCGGTCAAATTGTCCAAGATCTGCAACGATCTCCGGTTGCTCTCGTCCGGACCGCAAGCCGGGTTCGGCGAGATCACGCTTCCCGCACGGCAAGCCGGGTCGTCGATCATGCCGGGCAAGGTCAACCCCGTGATCCCGGAGGCGGTCAACCAGATCGCCTTCGAGGTCATCGGCAACGACGTCACGATCACGCTCGCCGCCGAAGGCGGGCAGCTGCAGCTCAACGCCTTCGAACCGATCATCGCGCGGGCGCTGACCGCCGGGCTCGACCACCTCACGGCCGGTGCCCGAGTGCTCGCCGAGCAGTGTGTACGCGGCATCACCGCGCGCAGAGAACACTTGGCCGACCTCGTCGCTACCTCGACCGGGCTGGTCACCGCGTTGAGCCCCGCGCTCGGCTACGAAACCGCGTGCACGCTCGCGCTGGAAGCGCACCAGACCGGCCGTCCGGCACTGGAACTGGTGCGGGAACGGCAGCTGCTCACCGACGCCCAGGTCGTCGCGCTGACCACCCCGCAAGCCCTCACCGGCGGGCCGTCCCGCACGTGAACGCTGTGTTTCGCCGCCGTCAGACCCTCGTGTCGGCGCAGCTCAGCGCTTCTGCATAAGCCGAACAGATGCATTGCTTTGCTTATTACTTCTTGTTAGATGCCGTGGGCCGCTCTTAGCGTCCTCCCGGAGAACCGGTCCAAGGAGGCCACTCATGACCGCACCCGACGCCTCTCCGGCGCCAGACCTCGCCGAACAGAGCGCCGATCCCGCCACGCTGCGCCGCAGCGTCGCGGCCGGTGCCGTCGGCGTCTTCGTGCACTGGTTCGACTGGGCCGCCTACGCCTACCTCGCCGGCACCATCGCGTCGGTGTTCTTCCCGGCGGGGAACTCGACCGCCGGGCTGCTCGCGGTGTTCGGCGTGTTCGCGGTGTCGTTCGGGATCCGGCCGGTCGGCGCGCTGATCTTCGGGCCGCTGGGCGACAAGATCGGCCGCAAGCGCACGCTGTCGGTGGTCATCTTCGTGATGTCCGGCGCGACCCTGGTGATCGGCCTGCTGCCGGGCTACTCGACGATCGGCATCGCGGCCCCGATCCTGCTGGTGCTGCTGCGCCTGCTGCAGGGCCTCGCGGCGGGCGGCGAGTTCGGCAGCGCGGCGAGCTTCCTGGCCGAGTACGCGCCGCGCCGGCGTCGCGGGTTCGGCGTCAGCTGGCTGGAAGTCGGTTCGCTGCTGGGATTCCTCGCCGGTTCGTTCGTGTTCCTGCTGCTGTCGGTCGGCCTGACGGACGCGCAGCTGGCGTCGTGGGGCTGGCGCGTCCCGTTCCTGATCGCCGCGCCGCTCGGCATCATCGGGTTCGTCATCCGCAGCAAGATCGAGGACACCCCCGAGTACCGGGCGCTCGAAGCGACCGACAACGTGCCCCGCAGCCCGGTCCGGGAACTGTTCCGCCACAACAAGAAGCAGCTGCTCCAAGCCGCTGGCTTGATGACCATGATGCACGTGCCGTTCTACGCCGTGCTCACCTACCTGGTCACCTACGAAACCGACTACCTCGGCCACTCGTCCGGCAGCGCGGCGGCACTGTCCACGGTGATCTCGCTCGTGGGGCTGTTCCTCGTACCGTTCTTCGGCCGCCTTTCCGACCGAGTCGGCCGACGGCCCATCCTGATCGGCGCGGGCATCGCGCTGTTCGTCCTCGCCACTCCCGCGTACCTGCTGATGCGCACCGGGCTCGTCGGCACCTGGATCGGCGGGCTCGCGCTCGGCGCCATCCTGGCGGCGATCCTCGGCACCTACGCGGTGTGGTCCGCGGAGATCTTCCCGACGCGCACCCGGCAAAGCGGACTCTCGATCGCGTACAACATCACCGCCGCGCTGTTCGCCGGCACCGTGCCGTACCTGATGACGGTCCTGATTTCCGCTACCGGCAGCACTCTCGTGCCCGGGCCGTACCTGATGGTCGCGGCGGCGGTCGGTCTCATCGCCGCGTTTTCGATGCGCGAGACCGTCGGAACTCCGTTGCTGCACAAGGAAGACCTGGAGAACACCGAAGCCTGACTCCTCCCCCCTCCCGATTCACCAAAGGCGGTGAAGCGTGTCCGAACCCACCTTCGTCAACAGCGAATCCGGAAACCTGCGGCGGAATCTGCGCCGGATCGACTCGATCTTCCTCGCGATCGCGGCCATCATCTCGGTGGACACCATCGGCCAGATCGCGACCTCGGGGGCGGAGGCGGTCACCTGGACCGCCGTGCTCCTGGTGCTGTTCCTGTTCCCGTACGGGCTGGTCATGGCCGAACTGGGGAGCGCGTTCCCGGCCGAAGGCGGGCCGTTCGTCTGGCTGCGGCTCGCCTTCGGGAAGCTGCCCGCCGCGCTCGGCACGCTGCTGTACTGGATCACCAACCCGGTGTGGCTGGGCGGATCGATCACCTTCCTCGCCGCGGCGACCTGGCAGCAGTATCTGGTTCCCGCTTCGCCGGGCGGGTTCGCGGACTACGCGTTCAAGCTGGTTTTCATCTGGCTGGCGATCCTCGGCGCGGTGGTGAGCCTGCGGTACGGGAAGTGGTTCATCGCCGCCGGGGCGCTGCTGAAGGTCGGTCTCGTGGTGCTCTTCGCGGTCACCGCGGCGATCTATGCGGCCCGCCATGGCGTCCACGGCTCGCTGGCCTTCTCGCCGACCATCGGCGGATTCCTCGCCGTAGTCCCGGTTTTGATGTTCGCCCTAGTGGGTTTTGAGGCGCCCAATGGCGCCGCCGAGGAGATGCACAACCCACGGCGCGATGTCCCGGTCACCGTCGGCGTTTCGGGCTTGGTGTCGGCCTTGTGTTACCTGGTGCCGGTGTTCGGCATCGTGCTGGTGATGCCCGCGGACAAGATCAACGGGCTCGGCGGTTTCCTCGACGCGGTGCGGCAGGTGTTCTCTGTGTACGGCGGCGCTTCGGGCGCGATGCTGACGCTCGCCGCTGTCGTGTTCGTCTTCGTCCTGCTGAACCAGGGCTGCTCGTGGATGATCGCTTCGGACCGCATTCAGGCGATGGCCGCCGTCGACGGTGCGTTTCCGCGGTGGTTCGGGGCTTTTCATCCGAAGCTGAACACGCCGTTGCGGGTCAACCTGCT
This sequence comes from Amycolatopsis halotolerans, assembly GCF_042647905.1. Classification (NCBI taxonomy): domain Bacteria; kingdom Bacillati; phylum Actinomycetota; class Actinomycetes; order Pseudonocardiales; family Pseudonocardiaceae; genus Amycolatopsis; species Amycolatopsis halotolerans. Next base: position 77,259 of record NZ_JBHRWI010000028.1, on the reverse strand, counting down.
CTCCGGCGTGGTCGCGACTGTGTTCACTGTGGTGGCGACGATCGTGCAGAGCAGTTCGGCTTCGGCGGTGTTCGCGGTGGTGCTCAACATCGCGGTGAGCACGTTGCTCTTGTCGTACTTGCTGATCTTCCCGACAATCCTGGTGCTGCGGCGGAAATACCCGTCGGTCGAGCGTCCGTTCCGGGTGCCGGGCGGACGGGTCGGCCTGTGGGTGAGTTCGGTGCTGATCTACGCGTGGATCCTGCTCGGCGCTTGGCAGACGGTGGTGCCCGGGGTGCTCGACCGGGCACTCGGGGTGCCGTACGACTTCGAGGCGACGTGGGGTGTGTCGCGGCTGACCTTCGAGCTGTTCACGGCCGGAACCTTGGCGGTGCTGATCGGTTTCGGGTTCGTCGGGTATCTCATCGCCCGTCGGCAACCCGCGCCGGCCGCGGAAATCCCCCAGCCGACCACGGCTTAGACCTTCCGGCCCACCACGCCCGCGACACATCGGGCCGCGTCGCTCAGCGGCTTCAGGCGGGGCCCGTCCTGCCACCACTCGTCCGCGACCGACAGACCAGGCCCGTCCGTCCGGCTCGGCGGGAGAAGCTCCAGACCGGGCAGCATCGCCTCGATCTCCGCCCGCGTCCGGAACCGCCCCGCGCCCAGCGGGCCGGACACGAGGATCTCCTCGATCCGCTTCGCCACCGCCGTCAGCTCCGGCACCTCGGGGTCGTAGAAATGCGCCATCGCGACATACGAACCGGGCGCGAGGGCGTCGATGTACTCGCGCATCACGTCGACCGCGCCGTCGCCCTCGTAGTGGTGCATCGTGCCGATGTGCAGGAGCGCGATCGGCTCCGAGAAGTCGAGATATTCGCGCACCGTTTCGTGCTGCAGCACCGCCTGCGGCTCGAAGATGTCGGCCTCGACCATGTGCGTGAAGTCGTTGTCCTCCAGCAGCGCGCGGCCGTGCGCGAGCACCACCGGGTCGTTGTCGACGTACACCACGTGCGCGTCGCGGTGGTAGCGCTGCACGATCTGGTGGGTGTTCTCGGCCGTCGGCAGGCCGGAACCGCAGTCGAGGAACTGGCGGATGTCGGTCTGGCTCGCCAGCATCCGCAGCACGCGGTTGTGGAAGCCGCGGTTGCCGCGCGCGATGTGCACCGCCTCGGGCACCGCCGTGCTGATTTTCTCCATCACCGCGCGGTCCACCTCGTAGTGGTGGCTCCCGCCGAGGAACCCGTCGTAGATCCGCGCGATGCTCGGGCGGTTCGGGTCCACCCCCACCGGCACCTGGCTGGGCGACAACGGGGACGACGGGCCGGTCATGGACACCTCGCGGAGCAGTCGGTCGGCAGTGACCTACTCAGAGTAGTACTGCCGCCGCTCAGCCGTGCCAGCGACGCGGCTGGTCGCCGTTGTCGCCGTTGTCGCCGCCCCAGTGCTCCATGTACGAGCTGACCGCCGAGCGGAACGCGTCTCCCATCGGGTCGCGCGGCTGGTCTCCGCCGTCCTGCCGCGGGTTCTGCGTCGGCTGGACGCGCGGCGGCGGCGCGGTCGTCGCGGGACGGCTGCTGGCCCGGACGATCGTGTCGCGCACCTGGCCGCTGGCCGGGGCCGGGGACGCACTCAGCGTGCTCACCGCGGGCGGCGCCGACGACGAAGTATGAACCGGAGCGGGTGGCGGCTGCACCGGCTGCGGGCCGGTCCCGCCGGACGCCGACGGCCACAACGCCCACGAGCCCAGCCCCGCGCACAGCACTACTGCCGCCCCGGCGAAGACGCCGTAGCGCACGGGCCGTCGCTCGGCCGGAGGCGCGGTCTGCGCGGGCGGATCCGCCGCGGGCAGCGGGCCGCGTTTGGCGAGCTGTTCGGCCGGCGAACCGGTCGAAACGTCGAGGACCCCGCCGAACGCCGAGGTCGTTTCCGCGGCGCTCTCGGCCCGGCGGCGCACCAGCGGCGGGGGTTCGCTGCCGTCGATCCGGGGCATCGGCGCCGTCTCGGACAGCCGCACGAGATTCGCGACCGACTCGAGGTCGCTGCCGGACTCCGGGTTCCCCATCCAGACCTCCACCCCGCCGGGGCCGCGCGTCCGCGGCACTTCCGGCGCCGCAGATCCTAGGGACCCCCGGTCCGCGCTGTAAACCCGATGCCGGGAACTCAAGGTTGTGATGTGGACGCACTGCTGCCGTGTCTCCCCAACTCGGCTGGCTCGATCCGGGTGAGGGCGGGTCGCGGTGGGCCGCGGCCCCGGTCACGGACGCCGGGCAGTGGTCCCATGCCAGGGACTCAAGGCGGCGCTGCCGATGCGGTTGCACGCTCCGCGTGCAAGATGCCCAGGTCGAAGGATCTGGGCGGGCCCAGGCGTCCGTGAGGGGAACCCTGAGGGACTCTGATTCCCTCAGGGTTCCCCTCACGGACTTCAGCAAACGGTCAGATGGTCCCACATCGGGCATTCCGGTGCCGTTGTCGTCCTTTGTGGACGGTCAGCAGGCCGAGGTCACGCGGCTCAAGCTCCCGGCATTGGCGCTGGAGACCCGCCTCGAGCGTGATCCAGTACGCTCGACGGGTTTCCGCCACGGAGAGGAGGCCCGCGATGCGGCCGTTTTCGGTCGAAACCGACGCCAGCGGCATGCTCGACGTCGGCGACGGCCAGCAGATCTACTGGGACGCCAGCGGCGCGGGCAAACCGGTCCTGTCCGTGCACGGCGGCCCCGGCGGAGGCGGCGGCAACTTCGGCCGGACCGGCTTCGACCCGGCGCAGTTCCGCGTCATCGTGTTCGACCAGCGCGGCTGCGGACGGAGCACCCCGAACGTCGCGGACCCGGCGGTGAGCCTGGAGCACCAGACCACCGACCGCCTGATCGCCGACATGGAGAAGCTGCGCGTCCACCTCGGCGTCGAAAAATGGCTGCTCTACGGCGGTTCCTGGGGCGCGACCCTCGCGCTGGCCTACGCGCAGCGGCATCCGGAACGCGTCAGCGGCATCCTGCTGGTCGCCGCGTTCACCTCCTCGCCGGACGAGGTCGACTGGCTCTACCGCGGCATCCGGCGGCTGCTGCCCGCGCAGTGGGAAGCGTTCCGCGCTGGCGCGCCCGACCCGGACGGCGACCTCCTCGCCGGGTATTCGCAGCTCCTGGCCAGCCCGGACCGCGCCGTGCAGCTGCGCGCCGCGCGGGATTGGTGCGCTTGGGAAGACGCGGTGATCTCGCACGAGTGGGTCGGCGGCCGCACCGGCCAGTTCAGCGAGGGCACCGACGACGAGCTGATCACGCTCGCCCGTCTCTGCGCGCACTACTACGGCCACCACGGCTGGCTCGAGGACGACCAGTTGCTGCGCGACATCCACCTGCTGCATGGCATTCCGGCGGTGCTGATCCACGGGCGGGCCGATCTCAGCGCCCCGCTGCGGAAGGCGTGGCAGCTGGCGCAGGCTTGGCCGGACGCCGAACTGGTCGTGATCGAAGACGCCGGACACACTGGCAGCCCGTCGATGGGAACGGCGGTTCTGGAAGCGATCGCCCGGTTCGGGGAACGCTGACGGTTCACCGCAGCACGCGGTACCGGAGGCTCGTCCCTTCCTGCGCCAGCAACTCCAACCGCACCGGCGAACCCGCCCGCTCGAACAACCGCACCCCATCGCCGAGCAGTACCGGCATCACCATCACCGCGACCTCGTCCAGCAGACCGGCCTCCACGCAAGCCCGCCCGACCGAAGCGCCCAGCACGTTCACCGTCTTCTCCCCCGCCGCCGCCTGAGCTGCCGCGACGCCTTCAGCCAACGACGAGCAGAACGTCACCCCGGGCACCGCTGGCGCGACACCCCGCGTCAGCACCACCTGCGGCCCGTCCCACAAGCCGCCGAAAGCCTTGCCCTCGGCCTCGGTGCCGCGATAGGGGTCGTCGCCGGAGAAGGTCCGGCGGCCGACCAGCAGCGCGCCGACCTCGGCGGCCAGTTCGTCCGCCGAGGCGTCCCCGGTGTAGGGCGCGAGCCACCCCATGTCCCCGCCCGGCCCGGCGATGTACCCGTCCAGCGACATCGCGGCGGAGTACAGCAGCTTTCCCATGTCGTGCCTTCCGTGTCGGTTTCCCGGTACCGACTCCGGGCGACCCGAAAACTCATCGGTCAGCCGGACAGCGCGCGCCAGGCCTCGCGGCGTTCCCGCTGCCGTTCCGGGTCCGCGACCGGCGCCGCCGCGACCAGCCGCCGCGTGTAGTCCTCCCGCGGCGAGCCCAGCACCGACGCCACCGGGCCCTCCTCGACCACCTTGCCGTGATGCAGCACGACGACCCGGTCCGCGACCCGCTCCACCACCGCCAGGTCGTGGCTGATGAACAGGCACGCGAACGCCAGCTCCCGTTGCAGGTCCGCCAGCAGGTCGAGCACCGAGGCCTGCACCGAGACGTCCAACGCGCTCGTCGGCTCGTCCGCGATCAGGAGCCGCGGCCGCAGCGCCAATGCCCGCGCGATCCCGACCCGCTGCCGTTGCCCGCCGGACAGCTCATGCGGGTACCGGCCGCTCCAGCTCGGATCCAGGCGCACGGCGGAGAGAAGTTCCGCGACGCGCTCCCGGTGTTCGCCGCGTTCGCCGTGCACCACCAACGGCTCGGCGATGCTCGCGCCGATCGTCGCGCGCGGGTTGAGCGCGGAGGCCGGGTTCTGGAACACGATCCCGATCTGCCGCCGGATCTCCCGCCGCTGCCGGGCCGACGCCCGCGCGATATCCACGCCGGCGACCTGCACGGTGCCCGCCGACGGCGAGACTAAGCCGGTGAGCACGGACGAGATCGTGCTCTTGCCCGAACCGGACTCGCCGACGAGGCCGAGCACCTCGTCCGTCCCGATGGTCAGGGACACACCGTCGACCGCGCGCACTGGCGGAGCGCCGCCGCCGACCCGGTAGGTCACCGCCAGATCCGTCACCGAAACCAGCGGAGCCGACGTCGGCCGCACCGCACCCGCGGGAGCGGAGCCCAGCGACAGCACCGAATCCAGCAGTTCCCGGGTGTAGTCGGCTCGCGGCGAGGCGAACAGCCCGGCCGCGGTGTTCTGCTCGACGACCCGGCCCTCCCGCAGCACCACGGCCCGGTCCGCGACGTCCGCGACGACGCCCATGTCGTGGGTCACCAGCAGGATCGCCGTGCCGAGCCGGTCCCGCAGCGACCGCAGCAGCTGCAGGATCCCGGCTTGCACGGTGACGTCCAGCGCGGTGGTCGGCTCGTCCGCGATCAGCAGCTTCGGGTCGTGGATCAGCGCGATCGCGATGACGACCCGCTGCAGCTGCCCGCCGGACAGCTCGTGCGGGTAGGCCCGCAGCACGCGCCGCGCGTCCAGCTCCACGAGCTCCAGCAGCTCCCGGGCCCGTTCCCGCGCCACCGCCCGGGACACCTTGCGATGCGCCCGGACCGCGTCCACGAGCTGCGTGCCGATCCGGAACACCGGGTTCAGCGCGCTCATCGGCTCCTGGAACACCATGCCGATCTCGCCGCCGCGCACCGCGCGCAGCGCCGGACCGTCCACTGTGTACAGGTCGCGGCCGTCGAGCACCGCGGAGCCGGTCACCGTCGCGGTGTCCGGCAGCAGGCCGAGCAGCGACAGCGCGGTGACCGACTTGCCGGAACCGGATTCCCCGACGAGGGCGACGACCTCGCCGGGGTTCACCTCGAAGCCCACCTCGCGCACCGCGGCGGTGTCGCCGAACCGGATCGAGACGTCGCGCAGGGACAGCAGCTGCTCGGACACGGGATTACTTCGCCAGGCCCATCTGGAGGTAGTTCGGGTACGCCGGGAACGCGCCGATCGCGAAATTGCCGACCTTCGCGCCGTGCAGGAACGAGTTGCGCGTGTAGATCAGCGGGATCACCGGCGAGTCCTGCATGATCCGCTTGTCCGCTTTCGCCCACAGCTTCCCGGCCGCGGCCGGGTCGACCGTGCCCTGCGCCTGCGCGATCAGCGCGTCCACCTCGGGCACCGAGTAGCGCGCCTCGTTGTAGCCGCCGTTGCCGATCTCCGAGGTGCCGAACAGCGGTTCGATGTTGGCGTTGGCGCTCGGAAAGTCCGGCTGCCACGAGCCGAGGGTCAGGTCGTAGTTGCCGTCGTTGCCGGTGACCAGCGTCGTCCACGCCTCGTCGTCGAGCGGGCGCAGTTTCGTGCGGATCCCGGCCCGCTGCAGCGCGGCCTGGATCGCCTGCGCCTTGTCCGCCTCGTTGTTCGCCGTCGACACCGGGAAGTCCAGGTTGTCGATGCCGTTCGGGAAGCCCGCCTCGGCGAGCAGCTGCTTCGCCTTCGCGACGTCGCCGTTCGGCGGGGCCGGGTAGAGGTCGTACGCCTCGCGCCCGGCGATGCCCTCGGTGATCAGCGTCGTGGCGATCGGACCGGCCAGATCCGCGCTGCCCGCGGCGGCGACCTGGTAGGCGGTCTTGTCCACGGCGTACTGGAACGCCTGGCGCACCTTGGGATTGGCCAACGGGCCGCGCTTGGTGTTCAGCGCGAGGTAGGCCAGCGCGCCGGACTTCGACGTGACGAGCTGGTTCTTCGCCGCCGGGTTCGTGCGGATCTGCGCCAGCTGCGCCGGGTTCACGAACGACGAGCCGAACGCGAACGCGTCGTTGCCCTGGCTGGCCAGCAGCCGCTTCGCGACGACGCCGGTGTCCTGGCCCATCTGGATCACGACCGCGTCCGGCAGGCCGGTGCGCGCCAGGTCGGTCTTGCCGTCCCAGTTCGGGTTCCGGACGAACTTGACCTGCACGCCCTTCTGGTACGACTCGACCTGGTACGGACCGGACGCGACCGGCTTCGTGTCGTAGGTCGCGTCGGTGCCCTTGCCCTTCGGCACCGGGGCGAACGCGGGCATGCTCGCGATCCACGGCCAGTCGCCGTACGGGCGGGCCAGGCGGAACACGATCGTCTTCGGGTCCGGCGTCTCGATCGACGCCAGTTCGCCGCCCTTGAACGGGCCCTTGTAGTCCGGGCCGCCGGCGAGCAGGTTCTTGTGGTAGCTCAGGCCGCCGGAGAACGCGGAGTCGAACGACCGCTCGATGCCGTACTTGATCTCGGCGCTGGTGATCGGCGTGCCGTCGGCCATCTTCAGGCCGTCCTTGAGCGTGTACGTCCAGGTCTTGCCGTCCGCGCTCGCCCGGCCGGTGTCGGTGGCGAGGTCCGGGACCACGGTGGCCGGGCCGTCCTCGGCGGTCTTCCACGCGGTGAGCCGCCGGTGGATCAGGCTGATCGTGGTGATCGCCAGGTTCTGGCTCTTCGCCGGGTCGAGGTGCTGCGACGTGGTGTCGCTGAGGATGTACAGCGTCCCGCCGGACGCCGCCTCGACCGCGCCCCCGCCGGCGGACTGCTCGTTCGCGTTGCACGCGGCGAGGAACGCCCCTGCCCCGGTGACCGTGGCGGTGATGCCCAGCGCCTTCAGGAAGTCCCTGCGATCCATGGTTTTTCCGTTCCCTTTCTCAAGAACCGAGCCGAGCACGGGGGTCGAGGACCCCGTAGAGCACGTCCACCGCGAAGTTCGCGAGGACGACGAAGAAGGCGGCGAACAGGCTGACGCCCATCAGCACCGGCAGGTCCACCTGGTGCACGGCGTCGACGAGCAGCCCGCCGAGACCGGGCAGCGCGAACACCCGCTCGGTGATCACCGCGCCGCCGAGCAGCGCGCCGAGGTCGACCGCGAACACCGTCACGACCGGCAGCAACACGTTGCGCAGCGCGTATTTCCCGACGACGGTCCGTTCCGGCAGGCCGACCGCCCGCGCGGTGCGGATGAAGTCCTCGCCCATGATTTCGAGCATCTGGCCGCGCGAGAGCCGGGCGTACACCGCGGCGTTGATGAACGCCAGCACCAGCCACGGCAGCACGAGGTGCCAAGCCCAGTCGACCGGGCTCTGCGCGAAGGTCACGTAACCGCTCACCGGCACCACGTCGAGCGTGAAGCCGAACAGCAGAATTCCCAGCAGCCCCACAAGATACGCGGGCGCGGACACCCCGGCGAGCGTCACCGTCATCGCGGCCCGGTCGGCGAACTTGCCTCGGCGCAGCGCCGAGAACACGCCGGTCGCGACGCCGGCGATCAGCCAGATCACCGACGCGCCGATGGCCAGCGAAACCGTGATCGGCAACCGGTCCCCGATCAGCGCCAGCACGGGTTCGCTCTGCTGGAACGAATACCCGAAGCAGGGCGCGGAGCAGACGATCGCGGTCACGCCGGTGCCGAACGTGCGGCCGGTGAAGATGCCGCCGAGGAAGTCGAAGTACTGCTGGATCCACGGCTTGTCGAAGCCCATGAACTCCCGCGCCAGCGCCAGGTTCTCCGGCGTGCACGGCTTGCCGCAGGACATGAACGCCGGGTCGGTGGGCAGCAGGTAGAACACCGCGAAGGTGCCGAAGCTGACCACGAGCAGCACGCCGAGCATGCCCAGCAGGCGGACGCCCACGAAACGCAGAGTGCGGTTCACCGGCGCACCGCCGTCTTCGGGTCGAGCGCGTCGCGCAGCCCGTCGCCGAGCATGTTGAACGCCAGCGTCGCGATGAAGAGCGCGGCGCCGGGGAAAATGAGGAACATCGGATCTGTCTGCACCCAGTTGATCGCGTCGCTGATGGACCGGCCCCAGCTCGGTGTCGGCGGCGGGATGCCGACGCCGAGGAACGACAGTGCCGCTTCCAGGCCGATGTTGGCCGGGATGCTCACCGTCGCCAGCACGATGATCGGCGCCCACAGGTTCGGCAGCAGCTCGCGGCGGAACACGTGCGCGCCGCCCGCGCCGAGCGCACGGGCCGCCTTCACGAAGTCGCGGTTGCGCAGGCTCAGCGTCTGCGCGCGGACCACTCGGGCCACGCGCGGCCAGCCGAACAGGCCGATCACCGCGATCAGCAGCAGCGGCCGGGGGATCGACTGCGGGGCGACCGCGCCGAGCGCGATCATGAAGATCAGCTGCGGGAACCCGAGAAGCACGTCGGTCACCCGGCTCACCACGGTGTCCCACCAGCCGCCGACGTACCCGGCGCTCGCCCCGAGCAGCACGCCCAGCAGCATCGACACCGCGGTCGCGGCGAGCCCGATCAGGAACGACGTCCGCGCGCCGTACGCGACGACCGCGAAGAGGTCCCGCCCGGTCAGCGGTTCGACGCCGAACCAGTGGCTTCCGCTGATCCCGCCGAGGAATCCCGCGCCGGTGCCGTCGGCCGGATTGAGCAGTTCAGTGTGGTACGTGTACGGATCCTGGCCCTCGATCAGGGCGAGCAGAGGAGCCGCTAGAGCGGTGACGATCACCAGCACGATGACGACCGCGCTGGCCTGGGCCCAGCGGTCGTGCCGCAGCGCGCGCCACAGGTTCCGGGAGGCCGGTGCGGCCGCCGGGACCCCGGCACCGCCCGGGGACAGGATGTCGGACAACGGTTCCCTATGCAGATCAGCGTTACTTGACGACGTGACAGTAAAGAACCTGAAGGAAATTCACCACGACGGCGGTGCCCGTCCCGGATCGTGAGACATCGCCGACTTCGCACCTCCCCCTGGAGTTCGCACTGTTCGCGCAGGTCACCGGCAGTCGCGCGGCCCGGGTCAGTGTGCCGTGCGGACAGACGTCCGGCCAGTGTTGTTGTCACCCGTTCGGAGGCACTCCCGGGACCGTCGGCTGACTCCGTTTGTGCGTCCGCCCGCTCGGCGCTGGACTGGCCGGACGTAGCCAGTCTCATGTGGACGGAAGGACCTGCCGATGTCTCGCTGCTCGCGCCGCAAGCTGACCGGAGTGCTGATCGCCGCGGCCGCGGCCGCCCTGCTGGTCAGCCCTCCCGCCTCGGCGGTCACCGCGGCGGTGAACGGCGGCGACGCGATGTACACCGTGTCGCCGGGGCCCGGCCGCGAGCCGTACTACTGCTCCGCCGGGTTCGCGATCCTCGTCAAGGAGGTCCGGTACATCCTCACCGCCGGGCACTGCACCGAGCACGGGCTCGACTGGAAAGACATCGGCCGCAACGTGGACAGCCACTTCCCGGTGACCGATTACGGCCGCGTCGAGAACCCGTCCGGTTCCGGGCACAGCCAGGTCGACCTCTACGACGGCGGCACCCAGCGGATCCTGCGCGCGGGCACCCCGGCGGTGGGACAGCTGGTGTGCCGGAGCGGCATGACCACGAAGAAGACCTGCGGAAAGGTCTTGGGCCTCAACCAGACCGTGAACTTCGGCGACGGCAAGCAGGTCGTCGGCACGATCGCCACCGACATCCCGGTCGGGGCGGGCGACAGCGGCGGCCCGTTGTTCTACGCCGGGGTCGGGTACGGGGTGCTGTCCGGCGGGAACAACCAGGTCAGCTTCTTCCAGCCGTTGCCGCCGGTGCTCGCCGCTTACGGGGCCACGCTCGCCTGATCTTCGGGTCCGTGAGGGGAACCCTGACGGAATCAGAGTCCGTGAAGGTGGCCCTCACGGACTTCTCGGGACGGTGACAGGCCAAAGCTGAGTACGACAGCGGCGGTTCGGCTTCGCAGCGAGGTGGCTGCTCCAGTGGCTTGACTGCGGCCGTGCGGGCCGGGGACCGCGAATGTCGGGCCAGCGCCCCAATGCGGCATTGGGTGCGTCGCACGCACCCAATGCCGCATTGGGGCTTTCCCACAGCAGGCGCGGTGCCGACGGTGCCCGGTCCGGCGCTGCGACTGTCCGTGAGGGGAACCCTGACGGAAGCAGAGTCCCTCAGGGTTCCCCTCACGACCGACGACCGGGCACCGACCCAGAAACGTCACGCCTGCGCCAGTCCGGCGTGCCCCTCGCGCAGCGCGCGCCCGAGCGGGACGCATCCGCTGATCGGCTACGCGGCGGCGTCCGAGCCGAGCTCGATCCAGAACCGGTCCTCGCCGCGTCTCCGGCCGTCCGCCACGCCGCCGTTCGAGAGGATCGCCCGGCGGGAACGCTCGTTGTCCGTCTCGCAGGTCAGCAGCACGCGGTCGAGCCCGAGGCGGCGGCACTCCGCTAGCCCGGCCGTCAGCATTCGCGTGGCGTGGCCTTGTCCGCGCCACGGGGGCACCACGTGGTACCCGATGTGGCCGCCCGCCTCGGCGAGGTCGGCGGTGAGTTCGTGCCGGACGACCAAAGTGCCCAGGTAGTACTCGCCGGAGACGTACCAGAAAAGCGTGGAAGGCACTCCCCATCGCGGCAGCACCCCGCGCCGCGCGGCGACGAACTCGGCGAAGTCGGCGCTCGCCGCGTCCAGCCACTCCGTCGGGCGGCCTTCGAGCAGGCAGTCCACCTGCTCGCCGACGAGGTACGACGTCCGCACCTCAACCGTGGGCAGGACAAGACGGGGCGACTCAGCGAGACGGATCATCGGCCCAGTCTCGCTGCCGATCGTCAGGAACACAGCTCATTTTCCCGCGGGAATCATCCCTGCGCCAGTGCCGCGTGTCCTTCCCGCAGCGCGCGCTTGACGATCTTCCCGCTCGGGTTCTTCGGCAGCGCGTCCACGAACACCACGTACTTCGGGCACTTGTAGCCCGCCAGGTGTTCGCGGGCGTGCGCGAGTACCTCGGCTTCGGTGAGCGTGGCCCCCTCGCGCGGCACGATCGCCGCCGTGACCGCCTCGATCCAGTGCGGGTGCGAGACCCCGAACACGGCGACCTCGGCGATCCCGTCGAGCAGGTACAGCGCTTCCTCGACCTCACGGCTCGCGACGTTCTCGCCGCCGGTCTTGATCATGTCCTTCTTCCGGTCCACGACCGACAGATAGCCCTCGTCGTCGAGCACGCCGAGGTCGCCCGAATGGAACCAGCCGCCCTCGAAGGCCGCGGCGGTTTTCTCCTCGTCCTCGTAGTAGCCGAGCGTCGCGTGCGGACTGCGGTGCACGATCTCGCCGACCTCGCCGGGCGGCAGCTCGCGGCCGTCCTCGTCGACGATCCGGGTCTCGACGTTGATCGACGCCCGGCCCGCCGAACCCGCCTTCGCGAGCTGTTCGTGCGGGCGCAGGATCGTGGCCAGCGGGGCCATTTCGGTCTGGCCGTAGAAGTTCCACAGCTGCACGTCCGGCAGCCGCCGCGAGAGCTCGCGCAGCACTTCGGCGGGCATCGGCGACGCGCCGTAGTAGCCCTTCCGCAGGCTGGACAGGTCCGTCGTGTCGAACGCCGGGTGCCGCAGCAGCGAGATCCACACCGTCGGCGGCGCGAACAGCTTCGTCGCGCGTTCGCGTTCCACCGCGGCCAGCAGCGCCGCCGGGTCCGGGCCGGGCAGGATCACGCTCGTCGCGCCGAGGTAGACGTCGACCGACAGGAAACAGTCCAGCTGCGCGCAGTGGTAGAGCGGCAGGGAATGCACCTCGATGTCGTCGCCGGTCATGCTGCCGTCAATCGCACAAGACACGTACTGCGCGATGAGCGACCGGCTCGACAGCAGCACTCCCTTCGGCCGCGATTCGGTGCCGGAGGTGTACATCAGCCGCAGCGGATCGTCGTCCGCGACCAGCACCGCCGGGGCGGTTTCGTCGCCAGGCCGGTCGATCCAGTCCGCGACGCTCTCCCAGTCGCCCTCGCCGCCGATCCGTCCGCGGACGACGTCGGTGCGGCCGGAGCGCTTCAACGCCTCCGAAGCGGTGTCGAGCAGCGCGCCCTCGGCGATCAGCCCGGACACCCCGGCGTGGCCGAGGATGAACGCGACCTCCTCCGCGCCGAGCATGAAGTTCACCGGCACCAGCACCACGCCGAGCTTGGCCGTGGCGAACACGAGCACCGCGTACTCCCAGCAGTTCCGGCTGAGCAGCGCGAGCCGGTCGCCCTTCGCGAGGCCGCGTTCGGCGAGCCGGTGCGCGCAGCGGTTGGCCGCCGCGTCGAACTCGCGGTAGGTCGCGCGTCGTTCGCCGGAGACGATCGCGAGCTTGTCCGGGTGGCGCAACGCGGTGCGCCGCAGGAGATCCCCGACGGAATGCTGGCGGGCGTGCTGGATCGCTTCCGCCGTTTCGGCGCTGAACGGGCTCGGCATAGCGGGAGTCTCATCCACGGGCGCGGCGTGCGCAAGCAGGACCGGCAGCGAGAGACTTCGGCGCGGTGCGGGCAGGCGGCTTGCGCGATCTCAAGTGGACAGACGACCGGTCAGCCGCGCATCGCGGCACTGCCCGGACAAGCGATCCCCGCCGGAAATCCGCTCAGCCGTCCTTCGCCCACACCCGCACGGCCACCGCGACGGCGATCCCGACGACGCCGAGCACGATCCCCGCGACCAGCAACCCGGACGCGATCAGCCCGAGCGCGGCCACCGCGAACAGCCCGAACTCCAGGAAAAACCGCGTCGGCTCCGGACTGCGCCGCTTCGCCCGGGGCGCGATCACGAGCCCCCAGATCACCGCCGCCAGCGCCGGCCACAGCACTGCCGCCAGGATGTCGAGGAACACATTCCCGCCGAGCCGCGCACCGGCGACCGCGAGACCGGCGAGCAGCGCCAGTTCGGTCAGGAAGCGGATGACGAGCACCGCGCCGGGGAAACCGCGCAATTCGGGTCGAGTGGTGGTCACGCTGGGAGCCTAACGGCCGGGCCCGCGCTCCGTGCGCGGAGTCGCGGACCCGGCCGCACTCAGCGTCGGGCCACCATTCGGGACAGCGTCATCAGGATCGCTCCGAACACCAGCAGCGCCGCACCGAACACAGCGAGCCGCGGGGTGCTCACGCCGGTCTTCGCCAGTGCCTGCTGCTTCGGCTGCGAAGCTTCCGGCGCGGAGGTCTGTGTCGGCTGGCTGGTCGTGACCTTCTCCGGAGCCGAGGCCTTCGGCGTCACCTTCGCGACTTCGTGGACCCAGGCGGTGAGCGAGTCGGCGTGTTTGGCATCCGACAGCGACCCCGGCGGGTTCGCCTGCTTGCCGCCCGCCCAGACGAGACCGCTGATGTCCTTCTTCGGCGTGGCCGAGGAAGTCGACGTCGGCGGCTTGCTCGCCGAGGTGCTCGAGGACGCCGGGCTGCTGGACGTCGTCGGGCTCGTCTTCGTGGTCGTCGACGGCGACGTGGTGGCCGAACTCGTCGGCGTCTTGGTCGGAGTCTTGGTCGCCGAGGAGTTCGGCGGCGCGCTCGTGGTCGGCGTGGCCGAAGTCGGCGGCTTCGTCGACGTCGTCGGCTTCGGCGGGGCCGGGGCCTCGCTCTTCGGAGCCTCGCCGCCGGCGAACTTGATCAGCTGCTCCATCGAACCGTTGAACGAGTCCTGGTCGCCGGGCTTGGCGCCGGAATCCGAGTACTGCCACACCGTGTAGTACCGCCAGCCCGAGGGCAGCGGGCCCGCGCTCTGCGCGTACCGGGCGATGAACAGCGGATGCGTGTCGCCGAACGCGTTCGAGTTGCCGGTGCAGGTCTTCCACCAGTCGGTCGTGGTGTAGAGCATCGGCCAGCGCGACGTTTTCGCGTGCAGCCGCTCGGAGAACGACCGCACCCACGACACCATCGCCGACTGCGACAGGCCGAAGCAGGTCGAGCCGTAGGGGTTGTATTCGATGTCCAGCATCGGCGGCATGGTGCGGCCGTCCGCGGACCAGCCGCCGCCGTGCGCGACGAAGTAGTCGGCCTGCGTCGCGCCGTCGGACACGTCCGGACGCGCGAAGTGGTACGCGCCGCGGATCATCCCGACGTTGTAAGAACCGTTGTACTGCTGCGCGAAGTACGGGTTCAGGTACCCGGTGCCTTCGGTCGCCTTGACGTAGGCGAAGCGCGCGCCCGCGTTCCAGGCGCCCTTCCAGTCCACATTGCCCTGGTGCCCGGACACGTCCATGCCCGGCACCTCGGCAGACGCTGCCGCCGCCTGGGGCGCGTGCAGCAGCCCCAACGCTCCGACCGCAGCTACCGCTGCCGCCGCGACGATCGCACCCGCCCGAGCCGCTATCCGCCCGGAGCCCGTCATCCTCTACTCCCTCTTCTTTTCCTGCCCTGGGAGCGCTCCGGCCGTCCGCGTCTCTTCCCCAAGAGCGGAACCGGATCACCTGGGCGAGCCCCAGTGTGTGTGACACGCGGGACGGCTGTAAACCACTGGGAGTGATGTGACGCGTGGTACACACGAGGTTTTCCGAGGTCACCGGGGGTACGCACGCTGCGGGGCGGGATGAAACTCACCCACCCCGGGTCACTGTCGGCAGTGAGCCCAGTACTCGTCGCAGTGGGTAATCACGGTGCCGCGGCCGGAACGGAGCAACGCCGGTGAGCCGAACGGCGGACACCGCGTGCGCGCGGTTTTGTCATCGCACAAGGGCCGAAGGTCGGTCGTCCGGCGCCGCCGGGGACTCGCCCGGGCAGTGCGACACGCCCGGCCCGGCGAGCCGTTCACGAACAACTCCCCCGCGCCGGAAACCCTTGCCCGCACTGCGGAAACCGGCCGCTACCAGCACTTTCCGCCCGGACGCCGGTAATCGCCCGGCCACACAGCGTCAACCAGGCAGACGTCTTCGCAACATCTTGGCAACCGGCTTGACACCGGCTGTGGTCCGGACCACCCTGCAGGACATTGGTCTACACCATTTGTCATTCAGCCCCGGTCGCCGACGACCGGGCACCGAAAGGACGAGACACGTGAAGCGCTGGCTCAAGCTGGCGGCGGGAGCCGCCGCCATCACGCTCGCCACGGCCGGGTGTGCCGGCTCCGGCGGGAGTGAGAACGCCTCGAGCGCTGGGGGCGCGCAGGACGGCAAGCTGACGGTCTGGCTGATGACCGGCTCCGCGCCGGACAGCCTGACCGCCGCCCTGAACAAGGAATTCGAGGCCGCCCACCCCGGCGTCAAGGTCGACTACCAGATCCAGCAGTGGAACGGCATCCAGCAGAAGCTGACCACCGCCCTGGCGAGCGACACGCCGCCGGACGTCATCGAGGTCGGCAACACCCAGACCCCCGCGTTCGCCGCGCAGGGCGTGCTGGCCGACCTCTCCGGCGACGTCAACAACCTCAACGGCGGGCAGTGGCTCGCCGGGCTCAAGGCATCCGGCCAGTACGACGGCAAAACCGTCGGCGTGCCGTTCTACGCCGCGAACCGCGTCGTGATGTACCGCAAGGACATGTTCGAGCAGGCAGGCATCACCCAGCCGCCCGCGTCGAACGACGAATGGCTCGCCGACATCGCGAAGCTGAAGACGAAGTTCGGCAGCGACCCGCAGTTCCAGCCGCTCTACATGCCGGGCCAGAACTGGTACGCGCTGTCGTCGTTCATCTGGGACAACGGCGGCGACATCGCCAAGGGCGAGGGCAAGTCCTTCAAGTCCTCGCTGAACACGCCGGAAGCCAAGGCGGGCCTCGAGTTCTACAAGAAGCTCGTGGACAGCTCGGGCACCACCGCGCCGAAGGACAACGACGAGGCGACTCCGCAGCAGGCCGGCATCTACGCCGCGGGCAAGGTCGCCATGTTCATCGGCACCCCGAACGAGGTCGCCACCGCGGCCAAGACGGACCCGGGCATCACCGCCAAGACCGGTGCGTTCCCGATCCCGTCGAAGACCGCTGGCCAGGGCGCGCCGGTGTTCCTCGGCGGCTCGAACCTGGTCGTCCCGCTCAACAGCAAGCACCAGGACCTCGCGAAGGACTACCTGAAGCTGCTGACCAGCACCAAGTACATGACGCAGCTGGCCGCCGGCGGCTACGTGCCGGGCACCTCCACCGACCTCAGCGCGCTCGACAAGGACCCGCTGGGCTCGGTGATGGCGAAGGCCTCGAAGACCGGCCACGCGATGCCGGCCAGCCCGAAGTGGGGCGAGGTCGAATCCGGCCAGAACCCGCTGAAGGACATGCTGACCGCTTACCTGACCGGGAAGAAGACCCTCGACCAGGCCGCGGCTGACGCGAACACTGCCCTCGACAAGATCATCGGCGGATGACCGCGACGAAGGACAAGCCGATGCCGGCGGGGGCCACCCCGCCGGCATCGGCGCACGTCGGGGCAGCACGACGGCGTGGCAACGGCTGGTTCAGCGAGCGGCTCATGCCGTACCTGCTGATCCTTCCCGCGCTCGCCGCCGTGCTGGTGCTGCTCGGCTGGCCCACCGTCCAGATGCTCGGCATCAGCCTGCGCCAGCTCGACCTGCGCGAGCTGGTGACCGGCAAGATGGTGTGGATCGGCTTCAAGAACTACACCGACGTGTTGTCCGACCCCGAGTTCTGGGCAGTCACGGTCCGCACGGTCCTCTTCACCGGCGCGATGGTCGCCGGCACGCTGCTGGCGGCGCTGTTCATCGCGGTGCTGATGCGGCACCTCAACCCGGTGCTGCGCATCCTGGTGCAGATTTCCCTGGTGCTCGCGTGGGCGGTGCCGGTCATCGCCACCACCACGGTGTTCCAGTGGATCTTCGACCAGCAGTACGGCATCCTCAACAAAACCCTGGACCGGCTGGGCTTCCATTCGTTCATCGGCTACTCGTGGTTCTCCACCGGCACGAGCACGCTCGTGGTGATCGGGCTGCTGGTGCTGTGGCAGGCCGTGCCGTTCGTCGCGTTCACGCTCTACGCGGGCCTTCTCGGCGTGCCGCGCGAGCAGTACGAGGCGGCGGGCATCGACGGGGCCGGGCCGTGGCAGACGTTCCGCGCGGTCAGCTGGCCCGCCATCCGGCCGATCCTGACGATGGTGACGTTCCTGTCGATCCTGTGGGACTTCAACATGTTCGCCCAGGTGTGGGCCATCCGCCAGGGCGGCCCGGACGGCGCGAGCACCACGCTGGCGATCCTGCAGTACCTCAAGGGCATCGCGGGCAGCCACTTCGGCTCGGCCGCGGCCATCGCCACCATCATGCTGGTGCTGCTCCTGCTGGTCACCGGCCGGTACGTGCAGCTGCTGGTCCGGACGAAGGACGGGGAGATCGCGTGAAAAAGTCCCTGGCCGCCCGAACGCTGGTGTCGGTCGCCGGCGTTCTCGTGGCGCTGCTGTTCCTCTTCCCGACGTACTGGATGTTCACGACGTCGCTGAAGACGCCGGGCGACGTGCTGTCGTCGAAGTACGACCTGATCCCGACCTCGGCGACGCTGTCGAACTTCGCGTCGGCGCTCACCAAGCCCGGATTCGTCACGTACCTGACCAACAGCCTGATCGTGACGCTCGGCGCGGTGCTGGCCGCGCTGATCGTGGGCGTGCTGGCGGCGATCCCGCTGGCCCGTTTCCGCTTCCGCGGCCGCAAGGGGTTCCTGCTGCTGATCCTGATCGCGCAGCTGGCCCCGCTTTCGGCGCTGTTCATCCCGATGTACTTGCTGATCCGCGACATCGGGCTGCTGAACACGCTGCCGTCGCTGCTGCTGATGTACTTCGCGACGACGCTGCCGTTCACCGTGTGGATGCTCTACGGGTTCGTCAACGGCATCCCGTACGACCTCGAAGAAGCCGCGATGATCGACGGCTGCAGCCGGGCCGGCGCGTTCCGCCGGGTCACGCTGCCGCTGCTCGGCCCGGGCCTGGTGACCACGTCGGTGTTCAGCTTCATCACGGCGTGGAACGAATTCCTGTTCGCGCTGGTGTTCATGCGGGACCAGTCGAAGCAGACGCTGCCGGTGTGGCTGTCGTCGTTCAAGACGGCGTTCTCGATCGACTGGGGCGGCGTTATGGCCGCCTCGGTGATCTACGCGATCCCCGCGGTGATCTTCTTCCTGATCGTGCAACGGAAACTCGTGTCCGGCATGACCGCCGGCGCGGTGAAGGGATGACGGTGGCTGACCTCTCCGAGGTGTCCGGGGTGTCCGACCCCCGCAGGCTCGCCGAAGCCGT
Organism: Amycolatopsis halotolerans; assembly: GCF_042647905.1. Taxonomy (NCBI): domain Bacteria; kingdom Bacillati; phylum Actinomycetota; class Actinomycetes; order Pseudonocardiales; family Pseudonocardiaceae; genus Amycolatopsis; species Amycolatopsis halotolerans. The sequence goes on along the minus strand of NZ_JBHRWI010000028.1, from coordinate 58,595 downwards.
GCTGCTGCCCGGATTCGCCGGCACCACGGCGCCGGACTGGGTGCGCCGCCGGCTCGCCGAGGGCCTCGGCGGCGTGATCCTGTTCGGCCGCAACGTGGTCGACGACGAGCAGGTCGCCGCGCTCACGTCCGCGCTGCGGTCCGAGCGGGACGACGTGGTCGTCGGGATCGACGAGGAAGGCGGCGACGTCACCCGCCTCGACGTCGGCAAGGGCTCGTTCGTGCCCGGCCCGCTCGCGCTGGGCGCGGCCGGGGACCCGGAGCTGACCGCGTCCGTCGCGGCCGCTCTCGGCGAGCGGCTGGCGGCGTGCGGCGTGACGGTCAACCTCGCGCCGTGCGCGGACCTCACGCTCGCCGCGGAGGACCCGGGCATCGGCGTGCGGGCGTTCGGCTCGGATCCGGTGGCGGCTTCGCCGCACGTCGCGGCGTTCGTGACCGGCATGCAGAAGTACGGCGTCGCCGCGTGCGCAAAGCACTTCCCCGGCCACGGCGCGGCGACCGAGGATTCGCACCTCTCGCTGCCGGTGCTGCCGCGGACCGCGGCCGAGCTCCGGGAAGTCGAACTGGTCCCGTTCGCCGCGGCGATCGAGGCGGGCGTCCGGACGGTCATGTCCGGGCACCTCGTGGTCCGGGAATGGGGCGACGAGCCGGCGACGTTCAACCGGACCGCGCTCGTCGACGTGCTGCGCGGCGAACTGGGGTTCACCGGGACGGTCATCACGGACGCGTTGGAGATGGGGGCCATCTCCGGGGCGTACGGGCGGCACGACGGGATCGGCGAGGCTTCGGTCCGGGCTCTCCTGGGCGGCGCTGACGCGCTTTGCCTCGGCGGGGCCCCGTTCGACGCCGAGACGCTGGACCGGACCGCGGCGGCGATCGTCGCCGCAGTGGCCAGCGGGCGGCTTCCCCTGGAGCGGTTGGCCGACGCCGCTGTCCGGACAGCTTCGCTGGGCACCGCCCCGGCTCCGGCGACGGTGCAGCCGGTGGACTACTCGCTCGGTCTGTCCGCTGCGCGGGCCGCCTTGCGGGTCACCGGCAAGCCGCGGCTCAAGGGCCGCGCGCTCGTGGTGGATGTGCAGACCGAACCGGGTATCGCCGCTGGGCCGATGCCGTGGGGACTGGGGGCTCACCTGGCGGAGCTGGTGCCAGGCACTCGGACACTGTCGGTTTCGCCGGACGACGTCTCGACGGTCGTGGCGGAGGCTTCGTCGGTGGAGAGCGTCGTGGTGGTGACCCGGGAAGCGCACCGGCATCCGGCGGTGCGGGAGTTCCTGGCCGGCCTGTCCACTGTGGACTACATCCGGGTCGAAACCGGGGTCCCCGGGCCGGAAACCGGTGCCGGGCCGCGGCTCGACACCTTCAGCGGCTCCTACGTGAGCCTGCGCGCCGCGGCGGAGTACCTGGCCCGCTCCTGACGCCGTCCGTGAGGGGAACCCCGAGGGACTCTGATTCCCTCGGGGTTCCCCTCACCGACCGGAAAGCTCGTGAGCGGCACGTGGCCGGCGGCGCGTTCGAGGCCGGTTTCGCCTACCGCGTCCACGAAGGCCACGACGAGGTGACCGGCAGCTTCCTGGCCGGCGACGGTTCGGGCGGGCACAACCAGTTCCAGCACGTCGTCGACGTCAGCCGCGCGGCTTTCCAGCTCAACCGACTCTTCGTCGAGGTCTTCCACGTTTCCCCGAAGGACGGCGCCGAACTGGACAAGGCCGTCACGCCCGTCGTCCTCGGCCCGAAAATCGTTCCTGGCTACCGCAACTACCTGGAACACACCGTGGCGCAAGGCGAAACGCTCTGGAGCATCGCCAGGAAGTACTACGGCTCCGGCAACCTCTACTACCGGCTCGTCGCGGCGAACCCCGGCACGATCACCAATCCGAACCTCATCCGCCCTGGCGAGGTCGTGCGCGTGCCCCAAGGCGACTGACCGTCCGGCGCGAGCTACAGCGCGTCGCGGCCGCGTTCTCCGGTGCGGACGCGGACGACGGTCTCCACCGGCGTGACCCAGATCTTGCCGTCGCCGATCTTGCCGGTGTGCGCGGTGTCCTGCACCGTCCGCAGCGCGGCGTCGACCTGGTCGTCGTCGAGGAGGATCTCCAGGCGGTACTTGGTGATGAAGTCGACCGCGTACTCCGCGCCCCGGTAGATCTCGGTGTGGCCCTTCTGCCTGCCGTATCCGCGGACCTCGCTGACGGTCATCCCCGCGACGCCGAGTTCCTGCAGCGCGATCCGGACGTCGTCCAGCACGAACGGTTTGACGACGGCGGTCAGCAGCTTCATCGGTTCTCCTCGCGCGCTGGCCGGTGCGATCCGAGCACACCGGCGGGCGCGCTCCCCCGGCGTCCGGACTGGACTGCCAGCTCGTACGCGCCTTCGGCGTGCTCGGCCTCGTCGACGCCGTCGATCTCGGCTTCGCGGTCGATCCGGAATCCCATGAACTTGTGCATGACCCAGCCGATCAGGAAGGTCATCGCCAGCGAATACCCTAGTACCGCCAGCGTTCCGACCGTCTGGCGCCACAGCTGGTCGAACCCGCCGCCGTAGAACAGGCCGTTCGCGCCCTGGGGAGCCACGCCCACGGTCGCGAACAGGCCGATCAGCAGCGTTCCCACAAACCCGCCGAGACCGTGCACCGCGACCACGTCGAGCGAGTCGTCGAAGCCGAACCGGTACTTCAGGCCCACCGCGAACGAGCACACGACGCCCGCCGCGACGCCGATCGCGATCGCGCCGATCGGCTCGACGTAAGCGCATCCGGGCGTGATCCCCACCAGCCCGGCCACCGCCCCGGACGCGGCGCCGAGCGTGGTCGGCTTCCCGTCGCGGAACTGCTCGACGACCAGCCAGCCCAGCACCGCGGCCGCTCCCGCGACAGTGGTGTTCAGGAACGAGGTGGCCGCGAGGTTCTTCGCGGCCAGCGCGGAACCGGCGTTGAACCCGAACCAGCCGAACCACAGCAGCCCGGCGCCGAACATCACGAACGGCAGGTTATGCGGCCGGACGGCCTGCTTCGGCCAGCCGTGCCTGCGGCCGAGCACGATCGCGAGCGCCAGCGCGGCCGCCCCGGAGTTCACCTCGACGACGGTGCCGCCCGCGAAGTCCAGCACGTGCAGCTTCGCCGCGATCCACCCGTCGGGCGCGAAGACCCAGTGCGCCACCGGCAGGTACACCACGGTGACCCACACGACGGAAAACACCGTCCAGGTCCAGAACCGGGCGCGCTCGGCGATCGCGCCGGCCAGCAGCGCCACCGTGATGACCGCGAACATCATCTGGAAGGCGACGAACGCGAACAACGGCACCTGGTTTCCCGCGGGCCCGGTCGTCTGGTCGGCCAGCCCGTGCAGCCCGGCCAGCCCCAAGGTGCCGAGCAGGCCGCCGAACCAGTCGGGGCCGAACGCGAGCGAGTACCCGTAAGCCACCCAGACCAGGCCGACGGTCGCGAGGCAGACGAACGTCATCGCCATCACGTTCAGCACGCTCCGCGCGCGCACCATCCCGCCGTAGAACAGCGCGAGACCCGGTGTCATCAGCATGACCAGTGCGGCACTGACCAGCAACCACGCCGTGCTTCCGGTATCGACCACGGTCGGACTCTCCTCGTCGTCTCGTCCGGCCGATCAAGCTAACCGCGCGGTGTTACCGGAATGTTTCCGTCGTGCTTCCGCTACCCGCCCCTGAACCGGCGTAACGGGCCAACCGGGCCGAACCGGGCGGGCGACGGCCGATGACAGGGCCCGCAGCTCGTGAGCTCCGCCCCGCTTGGCGGTGTCCGGGCGAACGGGAGAATCCACAGTGGACAGTCAGGGCAGGCGGAACCCCCTGCCGAGCTGCACATCCGCCGTCCCGTCCGGCGCGCGCTGAGCTTCACCGCGGCTCCGGCGACTCCGTCCGGCGGGAATCGGAGCAGAGAGCCAGTTCGGCCCAGACGGTCTTGCCCCGGGGCAGCGGCGTCTGGCCCCAGCGGTCGGCGATAGCGTCGATCAAGGCCAAACCGCGTCCCCCGCCCTCGTAGCCTTCCCGGTACCTGGCGAGGTCCGCGAGAGAGTCGGAAACCTCGATCAGGATCCGGTCTCCCCGCAACGACAGGGTCAGCTCGCACGGCGGGCGGGCGTGCCGCAGCGCGTTGCAGGCCATCTCGTCGAGCACCAGGCGCACGTCGGCCACCGCGTCCGCGCCGGCGTGCGGGAGATGACGCCGCACGAACGCCGCCGCCCGGTCCCGGATCCTTCGCAGCATCGCGAAATCCTGGTCCAACGCCAAGCGCAGCGGCGCCGCTCCCGCGGGCGACCGGCTGTGCTGAGCCTCGTCGACACTCACGCTTGACCTCCTCCTGGGCCCGCTCCACCCCAGTCGCTCCCCCGGCGAGCCCCCTGCTCGAATGCACGTCGTCCGTTCCCCTTGCCTGAGAATATCGACTACCCACCGGCCGGAGGCGCCAAACCAGAACTGCGGGAAATGAGATCCAACGGACCCTCAGCGAGGTTTTCCGGTCCACTTTTCCGTTCTTTGCCGCGCGAAGTTCCGCGAGCTGTGCCACCTTTTCCCCATGACTGATCTCCCTGCCTATCCATCCCCTTCCGCTGGACATTCCGCCGATCCGGCCGGAGCGCGGCCGCGTCCGGCGGCGATCGCCGGCGCCTTCTGGGCGTATGTGGCCGCGACCCTCGTCGGCGTCGCCGGAGCCGTGTTCCTGTTCTTCTCGCGAGACGCGCTGGCGGACGCGATGCGAAGAGCGAACGGCCAGAACGCGGCGCGCCTCACCGACGCCCAGATCGACCAGGCGGTGACGATCGGCATCGTCGTCGGAGCGGTGCTCGCGATCGCGTTCGCCTTGCTGCACTTGCTGTTCGCGTTCAAACTCCGCGCGGGCCGCAACTGGGCGAGGATCGTGCTCACGGTGCTCACCGCGCTCCAGGTCGTCTCCCTGCTGGCGGGCCAGGCCACGGTGGTCGGCTCCGTCAGCGCCGTCTTCGCGCTGGTCGGCGTCGTCCTGTCCTTTCTCCCCCAGGCCAGTCAGTACATCGCCGCGGCGAAGGCCGAGCACCGGCCGGGACAGCCGGTTTGACCGGCACTCGACGCGGGTACCCCCCGTTTATCGCATCGCCGGGAACGCTTTTTCCCGAACCCTTGAAAAGAAAGAGGAAATCGAGATGAGCGACACCGCCGGAAACAAGGCCGAGGAGATCAAGGGAAAGGCCAAGGAAGCACTCGGCAACGCCACCGGGAACGAGCAGTGGCAGGCCGAGGGGAAAGCGGAACAGGCCAAGGGCGCCCTCAAGCAGGCGGGAGAAAAAGTCAAGGACGCCGTCAAGGGCGTGAAAGACTGACGCCTGCGGACCGAGCGGCGGCCGGGACTTCGGTTCCGGCCGCCGCTCTGTCGCGGCCTCCCGCCTCGCCGCGAGGAAGCGCCGGTCGTCGGTCCGCCGGTCCGTTCCCGCGGGCCGGTAAAGTACGGCGGTGCTGCTGGGCAGGGAAAGAGGAGGCCGCAGTGACTGACGTCGGCATAAGAGACGCCGAAGACTGGGAGGCGGACCGGATCGCGTTCTGCGCGGAACCGGCCGTCGCGGGCTGGGCCCGGTCCGGGGTCGCCGCCGAAGGGCCGCTGGCGCAGCGGTTCGGCGCGCTCGCGGTGCACCTGCTCGGCGCGGGCTCCCTGCACGAAGCGATGGAGCGCGTGGTGTCCGCCGCGCTGCGGATCGTCCCGGAGGCCGACCTGGCCAGCATCACCCTGCGCTCGGCCGACGGCGGGTTCCACACCCCGGTCTGCACGGACGCGACCGCCGAGGAACTGGACCGCGTCCAGTACCAGACCGGGGAAGGACCGTGCCTGGAGGCCGCGCTGCAGGGCCGGCCCGGGTACGCGCTGGCCAACAACCTCCCGGACTCGGAGGCGTTCCCCGAATTCGGCAGGCGCGCCGGGGTGTTCGGGTTCGGCTCCCTGCTGGCCTCGACCCTGCTGCCGGATCTCGCGTCCGACCTGCCGCCCGGCGCGATCAACCTCTACAGCCGCCGGGCCGGGGCTTTCGACGAGGACGCCGTCGACAACGCGCTCGTGCTGGCTTCCCACGCGTCGCTCGCCCTCGCCGGATCGGCCGCGCACACCGCCGCCGCGCTCAAGGAAATCCATCTCAAGCGCGCCGTCGACAGCCGGGACCTGATCGGCCAGGCCAAGGGCATCCTGATGAACCGCCGCGGGATCTCGGCCGACGCGGCGTTCGACATCCTGCGCCGCACGTCCCAGGACCTCAACGTCAAACTCGTCGACCTCGCCCACACCGTGGCCGAGCGGCACCGGGAGCTCGACGTCTGAACCCGGACGGGTCGCGTGAATTCCCGACGAACGGGTAGCCCGTGGGCAGAGTGGGTCTTCGGCGCGCAGGAGACCCGGCTCCAGGCTCCGCCGGTCAAGACCCGAAGCCGGCGGAGCCGCCTGGGCCGCTGCCCGGAAAACGAGGTTTGAGACCGCCGCGGGCGGGTATCCGGGGCCTCGGCTCTCGGGGCGGTTGGCGACGCTGACCGCCCCCTTGGACGAAAACGGGGTGAAGGACCGCTCGTGGCGGATCTGAAACGGGCGGACCTTTCCGCGGACGTCGTATCGCGGTGGAGTTCAGCGCCCTGCCCCGTGCTGGTCACTGACGCCGGCGGCAGGGTCGTCGCGCGCAATGCCGCGGCCGAGCAACTGCTTCCGGAAGCTGCGCCGGGCGTGGTGCTCGCTGGGGCGATAACCGGGTGGCCGGTCGGCCTCCACGACGGCGTCATCGAAGGCGTACGCGGTGCCGCTGACAGCTGGGAGCGCAGCTACGCCGTGCACCCGGTGACGCACGATGACGGAACGATCACTTGGTGGTTGACGGAAAACACCGAAGCGCGCCTCGCCGAGACTGCTTTGCGCACCGAGCGGCGGCGGGCGCAATTCCTGGCCGAGGCGTCGACCGCGTTGCTGGGGTCGCTGAACCTGCAGCGGTGCATGCAGGTCGCCGGAAAGCTGGCCGTGCAGCACCTCGCCGACGCCGCGCTCCTGATCACCCCGGCCGCACAACGCAGCGTTCCGGCGGTGCTCTGCGTGCGCGGCCGCGAACCCGAGCAGATCGAACTGGCCGCCGACCTGGCCGAGGTGCCCGGGCTCGCCGAGGCGCTGCAAGGGTTTCCGCCGGTCCCGTCGCGCTGGATCGACCCGGCGTCCGCGCCGGCGTGGCTGATCCCCCCGGGATTCGGCGACGTGGGCTCGATCGTGGTGACGCCCTTGCCCGGCCACGGCGTCCCGGCCGGGGCGCTCGTTCTCCTGCGGAAGGCCGAGCGCGCGGCGTTCAGCGAGGACGAGGAGATCTTCGCCCGGTTGTTCGCGGCCCGGTCCGGGGTGGCGATGTCCGCCGCGCGGATGTTCGCCCAGCAGTCGTCGATCACCGAAACGCTGATGCGCGAACTGCTTCCGCCCGTGCTGCACGAGGTCGCGGGCGCGGAGCTCGCGGGACGGTATCGCGCCGCGCTCGATTCGGAACGGGTCGGCGGCGACTTCTACGACGTCTACCCGGCGGCGGGCGACAGCCCGGAATCGCTCGTGGTGCTGGGCGATGTGTGCGGCAAAGGCGTCGAGGCCGCGGTGCTCACCGGGAAGGTCCGCAACACGCTGCACGCCTTGCTGCCGCTGGCCTCGGACCACCATCGCGTGCTCAGCATGCTCAACGACGCGCTGCTCAGTTCCCACCACACCCGTTTCGTCACCCTCGCTCTCGCGTCGGTGTCGCAGCTGGCCGCTGGCCTGCGGTTGCGGCTGACCTGCGCGGGTCACCTGCCGCCGCTGATCGTCCGCGCGAGCGGGGCGGTCGAGATCGTGGAGACGGTCGGCACCGTGGTCGGCGTCCTGCCCGAGATCGACACGACCACGGTCGAAGTCATGCTGGAGCCCGGCGAGGCTTGCCTGCTCTACACCGACGGCATCACCGAGGCGCGCGGAGGTCCGCTGGGCGATCAGATGTTCGGCGAGGAGCGCCTGCACGAGGCGCTGACCCGCTGCGCGGGCATGCCCGCGGAGGCGATCGCCGAGCACGTCCACATGCTCGCGGCCGAATGGGCTCGCGAACGCGAGCACGACGACATGGCTGTCGTCGTGATCGCCGCGCCTCGCGGTCAGCACCTGTCGGCGGTCGGCGGCTCGGGCCGCGGCAGGTACACCGCCGCATGACCGCCTCGAGCAAGCCGCGCACCGACCCGTCGCTGTCCGTCGCGGACGTCGCCGACCAGCTCTGGACCGCGGCTGCCGACGGCGACGAGCACGCGGCGGGCGGCATCGCGCTCCGGGCCCTCGAGTCCGGGATGGACACCGAAACCGTCCTGCTCGACGTGATCGGCGCGGTGCAGCGGAAAGTCGGCGAGGAATGGGCGGCCAACCGGCTGACCGTGACCAGGGAACATGCCGTCACCGCGATCAACGACCGGGTGGTCGCTGCCGTGAGCCTCGCCTCCGGCCCGGCGTCCCGTCCCCCGCTCGCCCGGGTGACCGTCGCCTGCGTGGACGGGGAATGGCACGCGCTGCCCGCCCGGCTGCTGGCCGAGGTGCTGCGATCGCGCGGGTTCCAGGTCGACTACCTCGGGGCGCAGGTCCCGGCGGCGCACCTGATCGCCGACGTGCACCGCACCGGCCCGGACGCTGTCGCGCTGTCCGGCTCGATCCCGACGCGGCTGCCCGCGGCGCACGCGACGATCACCGCGTGCCAAGCCGCCGGTGTCCCGGTCATCGCGGGCGGCGCCGCGTTCGGAACGGACGGCCGCTACGCCCGCCTGTTCGGCGCCGACGCCTGGGCGCCCGACGCTCGCGCCGCCGCCGACCTGCTCGCCGGGAACCCGCTAGGCGCGCCCCGCGGCGCACACCAGGCCGTGGACGATCTGCCGCACCTGCTCGACCAGGAATACACCATGATCTCGCGGACCTCGCCCCAGCTCGTGAAGGCCGCGCTCGCCGGACTGCGCGAACGGGTCCCCGCGGTGGCCCGCTACGACGAACTCCAGCTGCAGCACACCGTCGAGGACCTGGCGAGCATCGTCGACTACCTCAAGACGTCGGTCTACGTCGACGATCCCGGGCTGTTCACGGGTTTCCTGCGCTGGACCGCCGGCATCCTCGCCGCCCGCGGCGTCCCGGCCGGATACCTGACGCCCGCGCTGGACGTCCTCGGCGAGGAGCTGCGGGACTTCCCCCGGGCCCGCGCCACCCTCGTCCGCGCGGCCGACGGCCTCGATCCCGAAAGCCGGGCGTGATGCCGCCGCACCCGCTCGCCTGCACGTGGAGCATGCCGTACCCGGGGGTCGCGCGCTTGACCGTGACCGGCGAACTCGACTACGACAGCCAGCCCGCACTCGTCCGCACCGCCCGGGAAATGCTGGCCGCGCAACCGGATTGCCGCTCCGTCCGCCTCGACTGCGGCGGACTGTCCTTTTGCGACTCGTCAGGTCTGGCCGCCCTGCTGATGGTCGACCGGCTGGTCCGCTCAGCCGGTGCCGCGCTGCAGCTGGACAACCGGTCGCCGGAACTCGACCGGCTGCTCAGGCGCACGAATCTCCTCGCCCATTTCACCGGGTCGGCGGCCGAGAACGCCCAGCAGCACCGAGATTCCTGACCACGTTCGCCTTGCCGCGGCGGGCGCCGGTCACCTCTCGTCGAGTTCCCCGTGCCGCCCGGTGAGAGTGCGCGCCAAATCGACCAGCTTCACGTTCAGCTCCTGGGACATCCGGCGCAACAGGTCGAACGCTTCGTCGGCGGTGAGGCCCTCCCGGTTCATCAGGATGCCCTTGGCCTGTCCGATGACGTCCCGAGTGTCGACGGCACGCGCGAACTGGGCGCGGCGCACCTCGGCCGTCCTCCTCAGCTGCGTGTTCGCCAGTGCCAGCGACGCGTGTGTCGCCAGCAGCAGCACGGCCCGGCGGTCGGCCTCGGTCAGGCTGTCCGGGCTGCGGGAGTAAACGGTCAACGCTCCCGCCAGCCGGTCCGGGCCTGGTCCGGGCGGGAGCGGAGCGGAAAACACCGAGCGGCAGCCGAGCGCGGTCGCGGCGGCGGTGAACCGGGGCCACCGGGTCTCGGTGGTCAAGTCCGAGCTGACGACCCAGCCCGGACCGTCCGCGCGGGCCGCTTCCACGCAGGGGCCTTCTCCGCGGCGGTGCTGGATCCGGTCGAGTTCGGCGGCCGCCTTGCCGGTCCGCGCCGCGGTGCTGAACCGGCCGTCGGGCGCGAGCACCGTGACGCTGACCAGGTCCGCGCCCTCGACCACCGCGGCGGCCACGTCGACGACCTTTTGCACCACGTCGGTCACCGACCTCGCGGACATCCTCGTCAGTGATGCCAACTCGCCCAGGGCAGCCAGGTCCGGCTCGCTGGCCGGCGAGGCAGATCCGGCGTCCGGCGCGGCGCTCTCCCGGCCGGTAGCTGGCGTGTTCGTTTTCGCCGCACGGTTTTCGCTTCTCTGCTCGTTCCCCGCCCGGACGAAACTCGGGCTGCCGGAAGAACGAACTCGCGGGCCTGCTTCCCGGTGCAGCGTCGCTGACGGCGGCTCGCCGTAGGCAGCCCGGTAGTGCGCGGCGAACACGCTGGGGGTGTAGCCCCATCGGGCGGCGATCCTGGCGACGGTGTCCTGCTCCGGCACCGCGGTACGCAGTTCTGCCCGGGCGCGGTCGAGACGGGCTCGGCGCAGGTAGGCCATCGGAGTGGTGCCGAGGTGTCTTCGGAAGGCCAGCTGCACCGCCCGGGCTGAGACCCGCGCCGCTGCGGCGATCTCCGCGATGTCGACGGGCCGGTCGAGGTTGGCTTCGATGAACGCGATCGCGCGGCGGAGCGTCCGCGAATGGGCGTCGAGCCCGTCTCCGGCCCGCTCGCCGGACGCCGTGTGCGGGAACGCGTTCAGCACGGCCACGGCGAGGTAACGCGACACCGCCGCCACGACAAGCGGATTCTCCCCGACGCCGGGCACTCCGAGGACGTCGTCGCGCAGGTGCGCGATGGCAGTCCGCAGATGCTGGGCGGCACCGGCCTCGACCGGCCGGTGGCCGAGCAACCGCACCGGCTGGTCGACGCCCGCCGCCTGGCTCAGCAGAGCCGGATCGAACATCGTGATGCTGTACTTGGCGCGCGCGACCCGTCCGGTGTACGGCCGATCCGGCGGCGAAAAGGACACCAGATCCCCCGGGCCGAACGCTTCCGTTTCCGCCCAGCCGTCCACCCGATGGTCCTCGATCGTGCCCGATTCGACGTCGCACAGGCAGATGGTTCCCAGCGGCTCGACGTCGTAGGTCATCTCGAACGACAGATCGAGCCGGTCGGCGCTCAGCCCGTCCACTGAGTGCCTGCTGATGCGTGTGCCCGCGTGCCCGGTGTCGCTGCCGATCCGCATCGGCGCGTACGCGCTGCTCAGGAACGCCTCGGTGCGGCCGAGATCGTCGCTGTCGAACGCCAGCGAACTCACCGCGCCGCTCGCCGGGAACGGCTGCCGCACGCCGCCGGGCTCGGCGAGCGCCTCCCCCAGCGAGGCTGCCTGCCGGACGGCGGCACCGGGACCGTCTACAACGGACTCGGCCTGCTCCGGGTCCGCCACCAGCACGCAATCGCGATCGCGAGCGAACGAGACCAGCGTCCGCGCCAGCCAGCCGGGCAACGAGCCGACGCTCCGCAGATCGATCACGAGGCGCGTTCCGGGCGCGACGCCGCCGCCCGCGCTGTGCAGTGCCTCGGCGATCTGGGCGGGACTGGTCGCCGCCAGCCGGCCCGGCAAGGTCAGCACCACGGCGTCCCCGACCTGCCGGGGGATGATCTTCAGGTCGGTCACGGCTGCCGCACGCCCGCGTTTCCCGCGGAGCCGGATCCCGCGATGCCCGGGTCGGACTGGTCTGTACAACGTGTTCGGCACTCGGCGGCAGCCACACGCACTCCTCGGAGCGGGCTGGACCGGGCGCAGGGCACGCCGCGACCAGCGGGTGGTGGACGCTGCCTGTTTAACGACCGAAGAAAAAGCCTACCCGGCACGGCGTTCCGCGGAAGCGCGGCACGCTGGGCACTCGCCCGGCGCGTTTGCTCCCCCGCCCGGCCGGGTAGCCGGAGAGCTCGGCAAGACTCCGCGAAATCTCCAAGGAAAGGCCCCATGGCTGCCGCAGCGCATTACCTCGAAGTCAACGCCCCCGCCCAGGCCTGCTACGACTGGTGGCGGCCCCTGACGCGGCTGCCGGAACTGTTCTCCGACGTCCGGTCAGTCCAGCCGGTGGACGGCGACGAGACGCGCACCCGCTGGAAGGTCGACGGACCGGCGGGGTCCACAGTGGAATGGGACGCCCGGATCGCCGAGGACTCGCCGCCGCGCAAAATCGCGTGGACCACTGTGGACGACGCGGACCCGGACGTGCGCAACTCCGGCGTCGTCCGGTTCGACGACAAGGGCGACGGACGCACCGGCGTCGAGATCTCCCTCGAGTACGAGCCCCCGGCGGGCAAACTGGGCGAAGCGGTCGCGTCGCTGCTGGCCGACCCGCAGAAGAAGGTCGAGCGGGCCGCCGAGCAGTTCCGGACCGTCATCGAAGCCCGCTGACCACGGCGCGATTGCCCTTGCGGGGCGCGACATCCTCATCCGGCGGCCGAGAACACGGGCTGCCCCGGGCTCTTGAGCACCGCCGGAACCGTTTGCCGCACAGCGGAACAAGACCGGTCGCCGACGCGGTCACGGCGCACCGCAGGGGAACCCGGGGAAAGTGAATTCATGTTCGATGGTTTTACGACCGAGACGCTGGACGGCGCCGGTTGCCCCGTTTTCGTGCGGCACGGGGGAAGCGGCCCGCCGGTGTTGCTGTTGCACGGACATCCCCGCACCTCGGCGACCTGGCATTGGGTCGCGCCCCGGTTGGCGGAGCGCGGGTTCACGGTCGTGTGCGCCGACCTTCCCGGATACGGCCGGTCCGGGAAGCCGGAACCCGCCGACGACCACGAGCCGCATTCCAAACGGGCGAATGCGCGTCGGCTGCTCGCGGTGATGCGCACACTCGGCCACGAACAGTTCGCCGTGGTCGGGCACGATCGGGGCAGCTATCTCGCGCTCCGCATGGCCCTCGACCATCCGGACCGGGTGCTCCGGGCGGTGCTGGCCGACTGCCTGCCGATCAGCGAGCACCTCGGCCGGATCACCCCGCGGTTCGCGACCGCGTGGTGGCACTGGTTCTTCTTCGCCCAGCCCGAAACCCCGGAGCGCGTGATCAACACCGACCCCGACTCGTGGTATCGAGGCGATCCGGAAAAGATGGGCAGCGAGAACCACGCCGAATGGCGCGCGGCGATGCGGGACCCGGAAGTCGTCCGCGGCATGCTCGAGGACTACCGCGCCGGTCTCACCGCGGACTACCGCGATGAACTCGCCGACCGCGCCGCCGGCCGCATGCTCAAGCAGCCGGTGCTCGTCCTGTGGTCCCTGCGCGACGACCTGGAAGACCTCTACGGCGATCCCCTGCGCATCTGGCGGGGCTGGGCCGAGGACGTCCGCGGGCACGGCATCGACTCCGGGCACCACATGGCCGAGCTCGCGCCCGAGGAGGTCTCCGCCGCCGTCGCGGGCTTCCTCGAACCACTCAACGCGGAGTGAGAGCCCGGCAGCACCGTCAGGCTGGTTCCGCGGCCAGGCTGCGAGTGAACGCGACCCGGTCCAGCCCAGGCCCGTCGTAGTCCGGCAGCACCTCGGACACCTCGAACCCGAGCCGGGCGTGGTAGGCGCGGGAGCCGGTGTTCTGCGGGCTCGTGATGCACTTGACCTTCAGTACTCCCGATTCCCGCACCCGGCCGAAGAACCATTCGTACAACGACCGGCCGATCCCCTGCCCGTGCAACTGCGGGTCGACGCCGACGAAGTGGATGTACGCGACGGACGGGTCGGTCTGCGAGACGAAGCCGATCAGGAACGCCGCGAGCGTCCCGTCCGGACGCTCGGCCAGGCGGCTGAACGTGGTGAAGTGCTGGAAGTACAGGCGCGGCACCAGCGACGCCCGCTCCCGCGCACCGGCTTCGCCCTTCAGCCCGCCCCACCACGGGCCCAGCGCGGCAAGCACGCGGGCGTGGTCGGCTTCGGTCGGCTGGCGGAAAGTCAGGTCGGCGCTCATGCCCCGACCCTCTCGTTTCCGCGCCCGCCAAGCAACCTGGTTACCGGCGCGGGTCGACGTGGATCTTCGGCGCGCCCGGCGGCCGTTCCCCGCCCAGCACCGCCGCGACCTCGGCCAGCCCTACCGTCGCCGCCACCAACGGCCGCGGATCCACCTCGCCGGAAGCGTAGGCGTCGATCGCCTGCGCCAATCCCGGCGAGCCGCTCAGCACACCGATCGCCGTAACGTCCTTGAGCGCCAACGCCCGCGTGTCGAGCAGGCTCGGCCGCCCCGCGAGTCCGATGTAGACGACCCGCCCCGCCGGTTCGACCACCTCGGCGGCGAGCGCCGGTGCCGCGGGATCGCCGGTGGCGTCCACGACCGCGTCGAAGGGCGGCTCCGGAACGCTGGTGCCAGCCGAGAAACCCAAGCCACGCGCGAATTCCACCGACCACGGCGTCGCGCCCACGAGATGCACCTCGCTGCCCGCGGCCTGGAGGAACAGCGCGGTGAGCAACCCGATCGTCCCCGGCCCGAGAACCAGCACTCGCTCCCCCGCCGCCGCCCGCGCCGCGCGACACGCGTTGCCGCCCGGTTCGACCAGCGCGCCGACGACGGGATCCAGCGCGTCCGGCAGTTCGTGCAGCGAGCGCACCGGCACGGCGAGACGTTCGGCCAGCGCCCCGGCCCGGCCGCCGCGGATGCCGACCTCCTGCCGGTTCTCGCAGACGTGCTGGTGGCCGCCCCGGCAGCGTCGGCAGTCCCCGCAGCCGAGCATCGTGTCGCCGGTGACGCGGCGGCCGACCCACGCCGGGTGCACGCCGGGACCGGCCTCGGACACCGTGCCGCACCATTCGTGGCCGAGCCGCATCGGGTACCGGGCGTGGCCGTCGGCGAGGTACTGCATGTCGCCGGTGAAGAATTCGACGTCCGTGCCGCAGACTCCGGCCCGTTCCACGTCGACGACCACCTCGCCGACCCCGGCGACCGGCTCCGGCACCTCGGCCGGACCAGCCTCCCCCGGTCCGGTCACCACGAACGCCCGCATGCCCCGATCGTAACGGCGCTCAGCCGGTCACGCGCTCGCGCAGAAGGGCGGCGGACCGCTTCCGGAACGTCGATGGCGGAGGGGACAGCCGCACCCCGCGAACTCGGCCAACCCCGGCAGTCGCGATCCGCTCACAGCAGCGGTCGCCGGTTTTCCGCCTCCGGAACCTCGTCCTCGCACGGATGGCCACGCGACTCAAGCCCGGCGTCCGCAAACCGCCCGCGACGTGCCTCAACCTGTTACGCGCTCGCGCAAGAAAGCCGCCGTAGCCGGATCGGCCGGATAGAACGACTCGATCACCAGCTCCGCGACCGTGACGTCCAACGGAGTCCCGAAAGTCGCCACCGTGCTGAAGAACGTCAGCTCCAGATCCCCCTGCCGGTACCGCAGCGGCACGAAAATGTCGCCCGGCCCGGGAACCTCGACCTCCGGAACCTCGTCGTCGCACGGATAGCCCCGCAGCTCCTCCAGCAGCTCCGCGAGCCCGGCATCCGCGGTCTGCTCGACCTGACGCCGCAACCGCCCCAGCAGATGCGCCCGCCATTCCCCTAGGTTGAGCACCCGCGGGGCCATCCCGTCCGGGTGCAGCGTCGCGCGCAGGACGTTCACCGGCCCGGTCAGCAGGTCCGGTGCGATGCCTTCGGTGAGCACGCCAAGACTCAGGTTGGCGTCGACCAGGTTCCAGCCGCGGTCGACCACTGCCGCCGGGTACGGGTCGTGGCCGGCGAGGAGGCGCCGGACGGCTTCGCGGACCACGGTCATCTCCGGTGCTCCGATGTCGGACTCGCCGTAGGCCGGTGCGTAGCCCGCGGCGAGCAGCAGGCGGTTCCGTTCCCGCAGCGGGATGTCGAGGTGCTCGCCCAGCCGCAGCACCATGTCCCGGCTCGGCTTGGACCTTCCGGTCTCCACGAAGCTCAGGTGGCGTGTCGAGATGTCCGCCGAGATCGCGAGGTCGAGCTGGCTGATGCGGCGGCGGTCGCGCCATTCCCGGAGCAGTTCGCCGACCGGGGCCTTCACCGTAGTCGTCACCCGTCCGACGCTACGGCGTCGCCGGCCGGGAGACCATTACCCCCGAGGTAACGGCGCGTGCACCACCAGCGCCTCGCCGAGCGGTTTGCGGTCGAGGTCGGGCACCTCGCAGTCCGGCGCGGGATAGCCGACCGGGAACAGGATGTACGGGCGTTCGGTGGCCGGGCGCTCGAAGACCTCGTTGAGGAAGCCCATCGGGTTCGGGGTGTGGGTGAGCGTCGCGAGGCCCATCGTGTGCAGCGCGGTGATGAACATGCCGCACGCGATGCCGACGCTCTCGTTGACGTAGTAGTTCTTCCGCAGCGAACCGTCCGGCAGCGGCGTGCTCTTCTGCGCGAACGCGACCACCAGCCACGGCGCGACCTCGAGGAACTCCTTGTGCTCGTCGGTTTCGAGCCGGGCGAGCGCCGCGTGCCAGTCCGGCGCGTCGCGCTCCCGGTAGAACTTCCGTTCCTCGATCTCGGCCGCCTCGCGCACCGCGCGTTTCACGTCCGGGTCCGCCGTCGCGACGAACGTCCACGGCTGGTGGTGCGCGCCGCTCGGCGCGGTGTTCGCGATCCGCACCGCGGTCTCGATCGCTTCGAGCGGCACCGGGTCCGGCGAGAACCAGCGGACCGACCGGCGCTGGTCGAGCAGCCGGTACAGCTCCTGCCCGCGCGCGAGGCTTTCCTCCGGGGACAGCCGGGGCGGCGCGTACGGGACGAACGGGTGCTGGTGCCGGGTCATGCTCCGACCCTGCCGCGTCGACGGTCATCGGTCCAGTTCACATTTCTGGTGAAGGACATAAGGTGAGCTCATGTCTCCCTCGTTGCGCCAGCTCGAGTATCTGGTCGCGGTCGCGGACACCGGCGGTCTCACCGCGGCGGCGGACAGCTGTCACGTGTCGCAGTCGGCGGTGTCGCTGGCGATCGCTTCGCTGGAACGGACTTTGGGCGTGCAGCTCATCCTTCGCGGCCCCGGCCGGACGACCGCGCTGACCGACGCCGGCCGCCAGGTCGTCGGCGAGGCCCGCGCGGTGCTCACGTCCGTCGCCGAACTCGGCACCACGGCCCGCGACTACGGCCAAGACCTCGCCGGACGCCTGAGTTTCGGCTGCTACACACCTCTCGCGCCGCTGCACGTGCCCGCCGCGCTGGCGACCTTCCGCACCCAGCACCCGGAAGTCGACGTCACGTTCGTCGAAGGCACCCTGCCTGACCTGCAGCATCTCCTGCTGGAGGGCCGCTGCGACCTGGCCGTGCTGTACCGGCAAGACCTCGTGCCGGGAATCGCGGTGGACCAGCTGTACGACCAGCCGCCGAGCGTGCTCCTCCCGCCGGACCATTCCCTGGCGCGCCGCAAGACGGTTTCGTTGCGCGCCTTGGCCGACGAGCCGTTCGTCCTGCTGGACGTACCGCCGTCGGAGCGCTATTTCCGCGACGTGTTCGCCTCCGTCGGACTTCCGATGCCGGTCGCACACCGCACGACGAGCTTCGAACTCGCGCGGGCATTGGTCGCGCGAGGGCTCGGCTACACGCTCTCTGTGCAGCGACCGCCGTTGGAGCTTTCCGTCGAAGGCACGCCATTCGCCGTGCGTCCGTTGCGCGAGCGGGTTCCGACGACGCCGGTCGTGCTGGCCCGCGCGGAGGGTGCCCGGTTGACCCGGCGCGCGGAAACGTTCCGGACCTTCTGCCGGGAGTTTTTCGGGTCTACAGCGTGATGTCGTTCGGTTCGCGTCCGAGAAGCTCGGCCAGCACCGGGCTTGTCTCGGCGAAGTGGCCTTGGCGGGCCGCCTGGAACATCGTGAGCTTCAGGCGCGCCATCTCCTCTGACTCGCCCGCGATCCACTGCTCGTCGTCCGCGACCACGCGCTTCACCTCGCGTCCGCTGACCCGCGAGGCGATCTCGGCCACGTCGTCGAACGTCACCGCCCGTCGCGCGGTCAAAGTCACCGGACCGTCGAACGCCCTGTCCCCGGCCAGAATGACCGCCGCCGCTTCGGCGACGTCGGCACGATGGGTCCAGGAAACCGGCCCGTCCGCCGGTGCCGAGATCACCCCGGTCTCCCGCCAGTTCCCGAGCAGCCAACCTAGGCTGTGCGCATAAAACCCGTTGCGCAGCGCCGTCCACGCGACCCCCGACTCGGCGAGAATCCGTTCGGTCGCGGCATGCTCCGGCCCCGGCGGGAAAGGAGTGTCCATTCGGGAATTCTGGTGACTGGTATACAGAATCCGTTGCGCCCCAGCCGCTACCGCCGCCTCGATGCCCGCGCGATGCAAGCTCGCCCCGTCCGCGTGCGGGTCATTCGAGGAAACGAGCAGCACCTTTTCGGCTCCCGCAAAGGAATTCCGCAGCGCCGCCGGATCCTCGTAGGAACCCTGCCGCACCCGCACGCCCCGCTCGGCGAAGTGCTGCGCCTTCGCGACATCCCGGACGGACACGCCGATCCGCTCCGCCGGGACGCGCTCGAGGAGATGCTCCACGGTCGCCCCGTTGAGCGCACCGGTCGCCCCCGTGATCACGATCATGACTGGATTCCTTTCCGCAGCAAGGGAAGCAGGATGTCGTCGACGAGGTGTCGCACGAACCGCTCGTCGCACCGCTCTCCGGCGAAGACGATCCGGTGCACGATCACCGCGGGCGCGACCTCGGCGAACAACTCGGCCGCGCCCGGCGCCAGCTCCTCGCCCGGCAGCCGATCCGTCATCGCGGCTTGGTCCCGGCGCAGGATCCGGCGCATCTCGTCGGCGAGCCGGGCATCGCCGCGCATGCCCGCGAACAGCGCGCCCAGCAATCCGATCTCCTGCTCTTCGATCTCGCGCGCCAGCCAACCCACGACGGCCAGCAGGTTCTCCCGCAATCCCCCGGCGACGGGTTCGGGCGGAGCAGAACCTTGCCGCTGCTCGACCGCCGCCGCGACCAACGCCGCTTTGTCGCGGTGCCGGCGGTAAATCGTCGTCTTGGCCACGCCCGCCCGCGCCGCGATCGCCTCGATGGACAACTGGTCGTAGCCGACCTCAGTCAGCACCGCCAAAGCTGCCTCGTGAATCGCGAGGTCCCGACGGGCATCGCGAGGTCTGCCCACGACTGGCGAGTCCGACACCCGAACCTACTTTCGATACGCTACCGTTTCGTATCGAAAGTACGCCGCACCCTAGGCACGCGTCAACCGGGCCACGGCAGGACGGTCAACGTCGGCCATTGTTCTTGCCACCGCCGGGCTTTCGCCTCGTAACTGCTCCGCGGCGCGTGCCCGGGATTGGGCCGCACGACGAGGTTGAACATGTCGGCGAACCCGTGCGGCGCGTAGACCTGCCACTCCCCTTCGCTGTCCAGCCGAATCCCGAGACACGGCGTCGTGGACGGAAAGGAGTCGATGGCCGTCTCGGTAGACGGATATGGCGGGCAAGGCACGCCGAAGCGGTCCTCGTACCAGAGATGCACCCGCGCCTCGTTCCGGATTTCCACCGTGACCGGGAGATCCCCGAACCTCCGGGCGCCCTCTTCGATGACCGAGTTCTCCGCTTCCCAGCTGAGATCCGAGTCGTCGAAGTAGAACAGGTCGTAGTCCTTGATGCCCTCGGCGGGCGGGCGTCCGGTCACCACGTTCCACACGGTCTGGCACAGGCAGCCCGCCGTCAGGTACCAGCCGGGAAGAGCCAGCTCCGCCGCGCGGGCGAGCACTTCCGGCACCATCTCGTTGCGCGTCACGATCTCGCGGAATTTCCCCAGTTGCCGGTCGATCGGCAGGCGGCCGTAGTCCATGCCCCGGTTTAGCACGGCGAACCGATTACCTCCCGCGTAATCGACCAGCCGCCGTTCCTCCGACAGGCTTGGCCCTACCGAAAACGGTACGACGCAAGGAGAACCTCGAAATGACCACCACCGCCCCGACCGCCGCCGCCATCGCCCGCCGCTACCTCGAGGTCTGGAACGAGACCGACCCGCAGCGGCGGCGCCAGCTCGTCTCGGAGGTCTTCGCGCCGGGCGCGACCTACACCGATCCGCTCGGCGCGGTCGCCGGACAGGACGAGATCGACGGGTTCATCGGCGGCGCGCAGGCGCAGTTCGCCGGACTGGCCTTCAGCCTGCCCGCGGAGCCGGACGCGCACCACGATCTCGCGCGGTTCCAGTGGCACCTGTCGGCCCCGGGCAACCCCGAGCCGATCGCGATCGGGTTCGACGTCGTGGAGATCGCCGACGGCCGGATCGCCAAGGTGCACGGCTTCCTGGACAAGATTCCGGGCTGACCCGAGGACAACGCCGGGATGTGGTCTTGACCACATGCACGAGGTTCAGACCACCCGGGAGGTCTGAACCTCACCGGCGCGCACGCGAAGAAGGCCCTCCCCACTCTGTCCGTACCCCGAGGGGCGCCTGAGAGTTTCACCCGCGTGGATACCCGGGCTTGCACCGTCGGCGGCACCGGCTGGTGGTCTCCTGCCGATGCGCTTTCCAGAGGCGTCTCGTCCGCGCGGTCCAGGGTGCCTGAGAGGTTCCGGGGAGGACTTGCTCCTTCGGCGCCGGTCCGGGGATGCCGGTCCGGTCTCTCCCGCGCGGGATCGTCGATCGCGCGCCCAGTCTAGCGCGGGGGAAGATCAGCCGGTGCGGCGGGCGTTGCGGCGCTGGGTCAGCTCGTCCGGCACGACCGCCTCGACGAGACCGCCGTCGGCGCGCTCGGCCGGAAACTCGTGGATCGTGCCGCTGATCTCCTGCATCGCCCCGCTGACCGCGATGCCGAACACGCCCTGGCCGCCCTGGAGCAGATCCACGATCTCCTCCGGCGAGGTGCATTCGTACACCGTGGTGCCGTCGGAGAACAGCGTGACCTTCGCCAGGTCCCGCACCCCGCGCACGCGCAGGTGGTCCACCGCGACGCGGATGTTCTGCAGCGAGACCCCGGTGTCCAGCAGGCGTTTCACGACCTTGAGGACCAGGATGTCCTTGAACGAGTACAGCCGCTGCGACCCCGAACCGTGCGCCGTCCGGATGCTGGGCGCGACCAGCTTCGTGCGCGCCCAGTAGTCCAGCTGGCGGTAGGTGATCCCGGCGATCTGGCAGGCCGCGGGACCGCGGTAGCCGACCAGCTCGTCGGGCAGCGAGGCGTCGGGGAACAGCTCGCCCTGCTCGCCGTCGGCGACAGGTCCGGCAGGTATCTCCGGACGACCAGCCTCGACCACCGCAAGCCTCCCCTCGCCCGGCCTCGCGGCAGGGCGTTCGACAGGCCGGTCGAGCCCAGGATCGGGATCGGCCGGGGAAAACTGCCACGAGCACGCCGGGTCGGCGAATCACATCGTGGCGATTTACCGCCTTTGACGGTAAGGCTGCGCCGCGAGCCGGTCAACGCGACGCGCGGCGGACCTCAAGGCCGTGTCGAGGCTTTGGCCCGTTCGCCGTACGGGATTGACATTTTTTACTCAGCCAGATAATTTGTTACTCATGCAAGTAAACATCGACACGCAAGCCGAACTCGGCCTCAGCGTCACCGAGGCCACCACCCGGGCGCAGATCATCGGCGCGACCATCGCGACGATCGCCGACCACGGGTACGCGCGCACCACCTTCGCGCGCATCAAGGAGCGGGCCGGGCTCAGCAGCACTCGGCTGATCTCGTACCACTTCACCAACAAGGCCGGCCTCATGCAGGCAGTGCTGAGCACGGTGTCCGAGACCAAATCGGAATACCTGCGCCAGCGCAGCGAGGGCGTCGACCCGGCGGACCGGCCGGCGAACCTGCGCGCGTACATCGAAACCTCGGTCGCGTTCCTGCGCGACTACCCGCAATGCGAGCGGGTGCTGGTCGAGATGGCCGCGCACGCCGACGACCGAGACGGCTGGGCGATGACCGGCGTCATGGTCGGGCAGCTGCGCACCGGCGCGCTGCAGCGGCAGCTGGACCAGGGCCGCAAGGAAGGGGCGTTCGGCGACATTTCGCCGGAGATCGTGGCGCTGTCGATCGCACAGGCCATCGACGGGGTCGCGGCCGCCTACGCCGCGAATCCGGAGGTGGACCTGGACCGCTACGGCCGGGAGCTGGCCGACCTGTTCGCCCGCGCCACCGCGCGATGAGCTCGCGCCCAGCGGGAAACCGCCGGGCGGGGGCGCCTCAGGTGTCGGCGCCGCGGAAGTCTTCCGGGGAGACGGAGTCGAGGAACTCGCGGAACTTCTCGACCTCGTCCTCCTGCTCGTCCGGGATGATCAGGCCGGCTTCTTCGAGCACCGCGTCGACCGCGTGGATCGGGACGCCGATCCGCAGCGCCAGCGCGACCGAATCGCTCGGGCGGGCCGAAACGCGGATGTCGCCGTCGAAGACGAGTTCGGCGAAGAAGGTGCCTTCTTTGAGGTCGGTGATGACGACCTGCTCGAGCTCGCGGCCGAGCGCGCCGATGACCTCTTTGAGCAGATCGTGGGTGAGCGGCCGGGCGGGCCGGACGCCTTGCTGTTCCAGGGCGATCGCGGTGGCTTCGACCGAGCCGATCCAGATCGGCAGGTACCGCTCGCCCTCGGTCTCCCGCAGCAACAAGATCGGCTGATTGGCGGGCAACTCGACCCGCACTCCGACGACGCGCATCTCGCTCATCGGGCTTCGCCTCCCTCTCGTGCACACGGGCCGCAGCGCTGGCGACGGCTGACGACCGTTGTCTCCGACGCTACCCGTCATCCGGGCGCTGTGCTCGCTCGCAGCGGACATTCTCGGTTCGTGGTCTCGCGAACCGTCTCTCACGGTACGGCATCCCGGCGCTGAGGTTCAGTCATTGACAAGTGACGGAAAACGCGTCTCGGGCATACAGGGTCAGTCGCCGGCGACGCCGCGGATGCCGGCTTTGACGAGCAGCGTGTGCAGGGTGACCGACAGCGCGGCCAGTTCGCGCACCACCTCGTCCGCGCGGGCTTTCGCGTCCGCGTCACGATGCCGGTACGCGGGGGTCACGATCTGCTCCAGCAGGCCGACCTCGCGGTCGGCCGCGGCGCGGAACGCGCGCAGGTGCCGCGGCTCGAGCCCGAACTCCGTCATCGCCTTGACCGTGCGGGCGATCAGCACCGATTCCGGGCCGAAAAAACCCGCCGCGCCGGGGCGCAGCAGGCCGTACTGGCACAGCTCGGCCAGCGTCGCGTCGTCGATTCCCGCTTGCTCCAGCAGGTCTTCCTGGGTGAGCCGGAGCTCCGGCCCGGTCTCGAAGTCCGCCGCCGCGGGCAGTCCGGCGGGATCGCTCCCGTCGCCGAGCGGCACGAGCCGGCGCGGCAGCTGGGGAGCCGACGGGACCGGCGCGGGCGGTTGCGCGCCCGCGTCGGCCGCGTCGAGCTGCTCCTTGATGACCTTCAGCGGGAGGTAGTGGTCGCGCTGCGCGGACAGCACGTACCGCAGGCGTTCCACGTCCGCCGGCGCGAACTGCCGGTACCCCGAGGGCGTGCGGCCCGGGCGGACCAGGCCCTCCGCCTCGAGGAAGCGGATCTTGGAAATCGTGACATCGGGGAAGTCCCCGCGCAGCTGCGCGAGCACCGCCCCGATGCTCAACCCGTCCCGCCGGGCCTCCTGACGACCGGGCTGCCCGGCCGCCGTCACTGCGCCCCCTGGCCCCCGTGCCCCGGGCCGGTCAGGAAGACCAGGCGGAACTTGCCGATCTGCACCTCGTCGCCGCCGGCGAGGACGGCCTGGTCGACCGGCTCGCGGTTGACGTAGGTGCCGTTGAGGCTGCCGACGTCGATCACGACGAACTCCCCGCCCTCGCGCCGGAATTCCGCGTGGCGGCGGGAAACCGTGACGTCGTCGAGGAAGATGTCGCTGTCGGGGTGCCGTCCCGCGCTGGTGGTGTCGCGGTCGAGCAGGAAGCGGGAGCCCGCGTTGGGCCCGCGCTTCACGACCAGGAGGGCGGAACCCGGCGGCAGGGCGTCGACGCCCTGCACCGGTGCCTCGGCGGCCGGCGCGGACTCCTGCTGGCCTTCCATGTCGGCCAGGAAATCGGCCCGGAAGACAGAGGTCCGCTCCGGAGACTGCTCCGGGGGAACGCCGGGCCCGTCGTTCGTGCTCACCTGAGCTCTCCTCTACGCATGAAGTGTTGCCATCGACCAAGAACGTGTAGCTGTCAACGTACCGTGCCCGACCGGCCCGGAACCCTCGGGCTCCCCTTGAGGCTCCGGCGCCGGGCCGAGCGGCTCAGCCCTTGATCAGAGCCTCGTACGCCTCGGCCTCGAGCAGCGCCTCGAGACCGGCCGGGTCGTCGAGCCGGATCTCCACGAGCCAGCCCTCGCCGTAGGGGTCGGAGTTGACGAGCTCGGGCGACTCGGCGACCGCGGAGTTCACCGCGACGATCTCGCCGCCGACCGGCGCGAACAGCTCGGAGACGCTCTTCGTGGACTCGACCTCGCCGAAGGCGTCGCCCGCCCCGACCTGCCTGCCGACCTCGGGCAGGTCGACGAACACGACGTCGCCGAGCTGGTCCTGCGCGTATTCGGTGATCCCCACCCGCACGAGCGAACCCTCGCGGGTCGCGACCCACTCGTGCTCCTCGGTGTAGCGCAGTTCTTCCGGAGTGGTCAACGCCGCTCCCCTTCCTGGTGCCGACTGTGCTCGCGATGCTGACGGCAATCTTCCATCACCGGGTGCGCAGCGCGCGAGCCGCCTGCACGACGTAGAGCGCGCCGGACCAGACATACAGGACGCCGCCCCACACCATGAACGCGTACGCGATCGGCCGCGCGACCGCGGCGACGTCCGAGCCGCCTTGCGTGAGCAGCAGGAACGGGAAGGCGTACATGAGGACGAAGGTCGCGCCCTTGCCGATGTAGGTGACCTCGGGCGGCGCGAACCCGCCGCGGCGCAGCAGCATCACGCAGACGCCCAGCACCAGCTCGCGCAGCACCAGCGGGACGACGACCCACCACGGGATGATGTCGCGGATCAGGAAGGCGACGAGCGTGGCGAGGATGTAGAGCCGGTCCGCGGCGGGGTCGAGCAGCTGGCCGAGCCGCGACATCTGGTCCAGCCAGCGGGCGAGCTTGCCGTCGAGCCAGTCGGTGAGCGCGGAGAAGATCAGCAGGGCGAGCGCCCAGCCGTCCTCTTTCGGGCCGAGCAGCAGCCAGAGGAACACCGGGACGCCCGCCAGCCGCAGCAGCGACAGCAGGTTGGGGATGGTGAGCGCCTGCCGCCACAGGGAGGGCTCGGTCTTGGGCTCGTCGGGGACCGTGGTCACGCGGCCAGCCTAGAGCGGGCGGAGCCGCGGCGTTCGTCCCGGCGGGGTGAACGGCGGGGCCGGGGTTGTGCCGCGGCGGCCGTCGAAGCTGCGAGGACAGCCGCCGGAGGGGAGGCCGGCGCGAACTGTTCCGCTATACGGAACGCCATGTTCCGCCGCGAGACCTCGTGCGGGACTCTGTGCGGGGATCCGGCGGAGCCGGTGCGCGGCTGGAACGATTCCGCTCACGGCGCGGGCGAATCGGTGCGGTGACGGGGAATCCGGCGGATCCGCCGGGCCGCGTCCGGGACTCCTCCCCGGTTCCGGACGCGACCCCGGCGGAAGTCTCAGCGGGAGCGGCGGCGGCCGGCCGCGCGGCGGTGGCTCCAGCCGCGGCGCCGCAATTGCGCGGTGCTCAGCGTTTCCGGACGGCCGCGGCCGTCGGTGCCCACCCAGCGCGGGCGCACGGCCCCGGCCTCGAGGACGTAGGGGCGGCCGCCGCACCACACCACACTGCAGGGTTCGGTCGGCGGATCGGTCGGGAGGTCGGTCTCGGCTGCGGGGGCGGCTTCGGTGCTCATGCTTTCGGTGACTCGTGCTCTCTGGCGTCGGGCTTCGGGGACCTGGAACGCGCGGGGCGCCTGCCCTCTACGTCGGCGCGGGACCGCCGAGCGTTAACCGCCGCGGGCCGGATTCCTCCGAACGATGCGCCCCGGCGATGCGGATTTCCCGGTCCGGAACCGGAAAACAACCGTCCACAGTAGACTGGACGACGCCCGCTCCGGTGTGTCGGTGCCGCTCAGCGAGGCGCGAGGGGCCAGAATGGGCGCGACCCCGGCGAAAGGATCGCGGTGCTCCCGTCGAAAACCGTGTACGGGCCGCTGTGCGCGGCTGTGGTGGTTTTGCCCGCGCTCACCGCCTGTTCGGGGGATCAAGCGCCACCGGCGGCCGCCCCGTCGGCGCCCTCCGCGATCGCCTCGGCCGCGCCGAGCACGCACGCTCCCCCGCCGCTGCCGGCGACCGGGGGCGCGAGCAGCCCGCCGGCCGCCCCCAGCAGCACCGCGGCCGCGCCGAAGCCGTCGAAACAGGCTCCGCCGGTCAATCCGGGCACCTGCGGCACTGTCACCGCGGCGAGCGGGATGACGTTGTACGTGTACGACAACAAAGCCATCCCGTGCGCGGACGCGATGGCGCTGGTCAAGAAGTTCCACCAGGCGATCAACGGCCGGCAGGCCGCGGGCTCGAACAACCCGGTCAACGCGACCGTCGACGGCTGGCTGTGCGTTTCCGGCCCGCCCGCCGCGCAGGGCGGCACGACGTGCAGCAAGGGCGAGCAGACCGTGCTGGCGGCGGTGGTGCCGGCCGAATAGGACCGGTGCCACCGCCGCGGCTCAGGACTTGAGATCCGGGAAGTCGTCCTCGCGGAACTCGCCCTCGGGCCGCTCGCCGCCTTCCCTGCCGCGCAGTTCGACCCGGCGGATCTTGCCCGAGATGGTCTTCGGCAGCTCCCCGAATTCCAGCCGCCGGATCCGCTTGTACGGCGCGAGGTGCTCGCGCGCGTACGCGAGGATCGCCCGCGCGGTTTCGGCGTCCGGCTCGTTCCCGGAGGTGAGCACCACGTACGCCTTGGGCACGGCCAGCCGGATCGGGTCCGGCGCGGGCACCACGGCCGCCTCGGCGACCGCTTCGTGCTCCAGCAGGACGCTCTCCAGCTCGAACGGCGAGATCCGGTAGTCCGACGCCTTGAAGACGTCGTCGGTGCGGCCGACGTAGGTGATGTAGCCGCGTTCGTCGACCGAACCGACGTCGCCGGTGTGGTAGTAGCCGCCCGCGAAGGCGGCCGACGTGCGCTCGTCGTCGTCCGCGTAGCCCGCCATCAGGCCGACCGGCCGGTGCGCGAGGTCGAGGCAGATCTCGCCCTCGGTCGCGCGCTCGCCGGTGACCGGGTCGACCAGCGCGACCGCGAACCCGGGCAGCGGGCGGCCCATCGAACCGGCCACGACGTCCTGGCCCGGCGTGTTCGCGACCTGGACGCTGGTTTCGGTCTGCCCGAAGCCGTCCCGGATGGTGACGCCCCACGCCTTCTCGACCTGCTCGATCACCTCGGGGTTGAGCGGCTCCCCCGCGCCGACGACCTTCTTCGGCGGCGTCCGCAGCGCGGTGAGGTCGGCCTGGATCAGCATCCGCCACACCGTCGGCGGCGCGCAGAAACTGGTGACGGCGCACCGGTCCATCTGCGCCATCAGCGCGGCCGCGTCGAACCGCGCGTAGTTGTACAGGAACACGGTCGCTTCGGCGTTCCACGGCGCGAAGAAGTTGCTCCACGCGTGCTTGGCCCAGCCCGGCGACGAGATGTTGAGGTGGACGTCGCCCGGTTCCAGCCCGATCCAGTACATTGTGGACAGATGGCCGACCGGGTACGAAACGTGCGTGTGCTGCACGAGTTTCGGCTTCGCGGTGGTGCCCGAGGTGAAGTACAGCAGCAGCGGGTCCTCGGCGCGGGTGACCCCGTCCGGGGTGAATTCGGCCGGCTCGGCGTACGCGGTTTCGAAGGCGTGCCAACCGGAAACCGGTTCGCCGACCGCGATCCGCGTGTAGTCGCCCGCGACGTCGGCGAACTTCTCCGCGTCGACGTCGCGCACGACGACGTGCTTCGCGTTGCCGCGCTCGACGCGGTCCACCAGGTCGGCCGGTCCGAGCAGCGTGGACGCCGGGATCACGACGGCGCCCAGCTTGATCGCCGCGAGGATGGTCTCCCACAGCTCGCCCTGGTTGCCGAGCATGACGATCACCCGGTCGCCGCGCGAGACGCCGAGGCCGCGCAGCCAGTTCGCGACCTGATTGGACCGGGCGGACATCTCCGGGAACGTCCAGCGGTTCTCGGAGCCGTCTTCTTCCACGATCCACAGCGCGTACCGCTGCGCGTTCGCCGGATCCGCCGCGACGGCGTCGAACCAGTCCGTCGCCCAGTTGAACTCGTCCAGCCGCGGCCACGCGAACTCGCGATAGGCAGTTTCGTAGTCCTCGCGATGGGCCTGCAGATAGTCCCGCGCCGCGCGGAATGCCTGGTAGCCGGTGACCTCAGCGCCGTTGCTCACGTCGTACTCCTCGTGCTCGCTTTCCCGTGCCTGTTTTACTCGCCCTTGAACTCCGGCGCCCGTCGCTCCATAAAGGCCTGGACGGCTTCCTGGAGGTCCTTGCTCGGCAGGAACGCCGAGTTCCACGCGGCGACGTAGCGCAGGCCTTCGGCGACCTGGCGTTCGGTGTTGGTCGAGAGCACCTGCTTGGTGCCCTGGACGACCAGCGGCGGGTTCGCGGCGATCTCCGCGGCCAGTTCGCGAGCCTTGGCCAGCAGCGTCTCCTGGTCCGGGTACACGTCGTTGACCAGGCCGATCTTCTCCGCGCGGGCGGCGTCGATGTCCTTGCCGGTCAGGGCGAGTTCGCGGACGTGGCCCTCGCCGATGATCGGCGCGAGGCGCTGCAGACTGCCGATGTCCGCGACGATCGCGACCTTCACCTCGCGGACGCTGAACTTGGCGTCCTCGCTGGCCAGGCGGATGTCGGCGGCGGTGATGACGTCCACGCCGCCGCCGATGCACCAGCCGGACACGGCGGCGACCACCGGCTTGCGGCACTCGGCGATCGAGCTGACCGCCTGCTGCAGCCGCTGGACCTCGCGGTGGAACTCGGTGCGCGGCCCGGCCAGCGCGTCGCCGGCCAGCAGCGGAGCCCAGCTGCCCATCATCGCGGGCAGGTCGAGGCCGTAGGAGAAGTGCTTGCCGCTTCCGGCGAGGACCACGGCACGCACGCGCGGGTCGGCGTCGAGGGCGGCGAACACCTGCGGCAGCTCGCGCCAGAAGTCGGGGCCCATCGCGTTGCCCTTGCCCGGGCCGAGCAGGGTCACCTCGGCGACCGGGCCGTCGAGGTCGACGCGGAGCGAGGCGAGTTCGGGAAGGGCGGCTACTGGTTCGGTCATGCGGTCATCTTGACTCATCGGGCCGACCCCAGCTCATCCGGTTGACACTGTGCCAACGCGGCTGCGGGATGCTTTCCTGGAGACCCGAGGTGGAGAGGGAGGCGCCCGTATGGATCCGGCACCCGTGCCCGTCGCCGACGCCCCGCCGGCGGAACCCGCGGCGGCCCGCAAGGCCCGGCCGATCGAGCTGTCCGGTTCGTTCCGGCACGACGGCCAGCGCCTGTGCTACACCGAATACGGCAGCGGCGACCGCGTCGTGGTGCTGATGCACGGGATCATGTTCACCCGGCGGATGCACGCGCCGCTGGCCCGGCGCCTCGCGCGCGCCGGGTTCCGCGTGGTCACGCTCGACCTGCTCGGCCACGGCGATTCCGACCGGCCGACGCAGTCGTGGCGCTATTCGATGCCCGCGTTCGGCGAGCAGGCCGTCGCGCTCCTCGACCATCTGGAGATCGAGGACGCGGTGGTCGGCGGGACCTCGCTGGGCGCGAACGTGGCGCTGGAAGTGGCCGTCGCCGCGCCGTCGCGAGCGCGCGGACTGGTGGTCGAGATGCCGGTGCTGGACAACGCGATCGTCGCCGGGCTGCTGACTTTCGCGCCGCTGCTGTTCGCCGCGCGCTTCCTGCCCGCGACGGTGCGCGGGGTGTCGCTGGCCGCCCATCTCGTGCCGCACGGGAATCAGTGGGTCGACGTCATCACGGACACGCTGAGCCAGGACCCGGCGCCGATGGCCGCGCTGCTGCACGGCGTGCTGTTCGGCCGGATCGCGCCGCCCAAGTCGATCCGCGGCACGATCACGACGCCGACGCTGGTGATCGGCCACGAGGGCGACCCGATCCACCCGTTCGGCGACGCGGGCAGCCTCGCCGAGGACCTGCCGAACGCCGAGTTCGTGCGGGCCCGCAGCCCGGTCGAACTGCGATTCGACCCGAAGCGGCTCAGCGCGGCGATCCGGGACTTCGCCTTCCGCCGCTACCCCGCCTAGCCCCGTAGCCCGACGTTCCGTGAAGGACTCCTTGGGGGAATCTGATTCCCTCAAGGAGTCCTTCACGGAACGTCGCGGGTCACTCCTGGTCGGCGTCGGGGAACGCGGGCGGCGCTTGCAGGTCGTGGGCGCGGAACAGGACCGCGTGCGCGACACCCAGGTCCTTGCCGCTCATCGCCGCGAACTGCGGGATGAAGTCCGCGGGCGCGGGGTGGTCCGGCAGCGCGGCCAGGTACGCGGCGTGCGCTTCCAGGGAAGCGATGCCGCGCCGCAACGGCTCGCCGGTGACGTCGACGCCGTGCGTCGCGCCCGAACCGGCGAGCCCCGGCACGAGGTACCAGCGCGCTGAATGCGGAGCCAGGCCCTCGTCGTCGATCTGCTCCGGAAAGACCCACCGGTTGCCCGCGTCGCGGATCGCGTCGAGCGTCGCGAGTCCGGCTGCGCGATGGTCGGCCTGGTCGAAGCCGTAGGGCGTTTCGACGTCGAACCCGCAGCCGAGCACGACGTCGGGCTTGAACCGGCGGATCTCGCGGCTGATGTCGCGGCGCAGGTCGAGGCCGTAGACGAGCACGCCGTCCGGATGTTCGAGGACGGTCAGCCGCTCGACGCCGACGGCCGCGCAGGCGTCGCGCTGCTCGGCGACGCGGAGCCGGGCTGTCTCCTCGGGCGGGTTCGGCATGCCTGCCTCGCCGCGGGTGAGCAGGAGGTACCCGACCTCGATGCCGCGCGCCGTCCAGCGGGCGACGGCCGCGGACGTGCCGTACTCCATGTCGTCGGGGTGCGCCACGACGCAGAGCACGCGCTGGAAGGACTCCTCAGGCAAGGCAGGCAGGGTCATGCCGGACATCTTCGCGCGCGAATGGCACGCTGCCTGGCGTTATCCGGCCTCATTCCGGTCAAGTCCGGCGACCGGGCCGAACACGATCACCGCGGGCGGGCGCACGCCCGCGGCGGCCGCTTCGTCCGCCACCGAGGCGAGCGTCGACCGCAGGACTCGCTGGGTCCGCATCGTCCCGTCCTCGATCACCGCGACCGGCGTGTCGCCCGGACGGCCGCCTTCGAGCAGGGCGGCGGCGAACTTCGGCAGCCGTTCGACGCCCATCATCAGCACGATCGTGCCGCGCATCCGGGCCAGCAGCGACCAGTCCACGAGCGACCGCTCGTCGCCCGGCGCGACGTGCCCGGACACGACGACCACCTCGTGCGCGACGCCGCGGTGGGTCACCGGGACGTCCGCCACCGCGGGCACCGCGAACGCCGAGGTGATGCCCGGGACCATGGTCACCGGAACGCCCGCTTCGGCGCACGCCTGGACCTCTTCGAAGCCGCGGCCGAACAGGTACGGGTCGCCGCCCTTGAGCCGGACGACGAACTTGCCTTCCTTGGCTTTCTCGACGAGCGTCCGGTTGATCACGTCCTGGCTCGCCGCGCGGCCGTACGGGATCTTCGCCGCGTCGACGACCTCGACCTCCGGCGCGAGCTCGTCCAGCAGATCGCGCGGGCCGAGCCGGTCGACGACCACGACGTCGGCGCGCGACAGCAGCCGCCGGGCGCGGACGGTGATCAGGTCCGGGTCGCCGGGCCCGCCGCCGACCAGCGCGACACCGGGCAGCGTGCCTTCCGGACGCGGCTGGCGGCCGTCCTCGATCGTGCCCGCGTGCAGGCCGTCCAGCATCGAATCGCGGACCGCGGCCGAGCGGAGCGGCTCGCCGCCGGACAGGACGCCGAACAGGAGGCCGCCGTGCCGTCCGGTCGCCGGGGTCACCGCCGAACCGGACTCGCCCTCGTCGGCGCGGACGCAGAAGACGCGTTCGCGCTCCGCCTCGGCGCAGATCTCGGCGTTGGTCTCCGGGCTGTTCGTGCACGCCAGCGCGTACCAGGCGTCCCGCAGGTCGCCCTCGGTGTAGCGACGCTGATGCCAGACCAGCTCCCCCGCGTCCGCCATCCCCTGCACCGACGGCGTCGTGTGCGGCGACACCAGTTCGACGCGGGCGCCCGCGCTGATCAGCCGGGGCAGCCGGCGCTGAGCGACTGAACCGCCGCCGAAGACCACGACGCGGCGGCCGGTCAGGTTCAGTCCGGAAAGGTAGTGCGGGTCGTCCATGCCAGGAATCTAACAGCGGCGCACGGCGCCTCCGTTGAGGGCGGAGGAGGGGAGGAAGGCGGAGTTATGGGCGGGGCACCGGTTCGCACGCCGGGCGTGGGTCATGCCACGCCGCTAGGCCGCCAGGGTTAACACGACGGCAAAAATGCGTCGGCTGTCCGCAGGCAAATCCGGCGTCACGGGAGTAATTCCGCGCGCGGGTCGTACCACTGGTCCCTGGGGAAACGACTTCTCGTCGCACAGTGCCGGATCAAACACTGCCGGATCAGATGGGGAGTCATGATGACCAGGAACAGTGCGACCAGACGAAGACGCGCGTGCTCGCTCGCCGCCGCCCTGCTCGTGTTCGCGGGCGCGACGACCGGGACCGCGCAGGCCGATCCGCTCGCGCCGACGGACCTCGCTCCGCTGCCCGGGGACGACCAAAGCTTGGCGCTGGCGGTCAACGAGGCGGGGACGGCGGTCGGCACGTCGTCGGCGGGCCGCGACCCGCGCCTCGACCACCCGGTCCGCTGGGACACCGCCGGGCATCCGACCGCGCTGCCGACGCCGGGCGCCACTCAGGGACAGGCACGCGCCATCAACAGCCAGGGCGTCGCCGCCGGGTACGTGCTGACGCCGACCATCGCCATCCCCGCGCGCTGGGACGCCGCCGGTCAGGTGACCTTGATGTCGCTTCCGCCCGGCTACCACAACGCGATGGGCGAGAAGATCAGCGACACCGGCGTGGTCGTCGGCGAATGGCAGACGCCGGACGGCCTGCAGCACCCGTTCCGCTGGGACCCGAACGGCCAGGTCACCGACCTCGGCACGCTGCCCGGCGACACGTGGGCCATCGCCACCGGCATCTCGGCCGACGGCGCCATCGTCTCGGGCCAGGATTCCAACCCCGCGAAGGCGCACTCGGTGCGATGGGTGAACGGCGGTCCGATCACCGACCTGGCCCCGACGGCGTGGTCCAGCGCGAACAACGTCATGAACCGGAACGGGACCATCGCCGGGCACCTGACCGACGTCGAGCACGGGAACTCCGCGCCGGTGACCTGGGACCGCGACGGGGTCGTGCGGCGCCTGCAATGGCCGAGCCCGCATCCGGTCTGGCTCAATCAGGTCAGCCCCGCCGGGTACGTGACCGGGAGCGGCTATCTCTATCCGCCGGACCGCGATTCGGTGCTGTGGGATCCGGACGGGAATGTGTATCTCATCGACGGGGACGTCGCCGGGGTCGACTCGAACGGGAACGCGGTGGGGGCTTCGCAGAACCGCGCGACTGTTTGGTACGACAACGGGAACACCGTGCGGTTCGGGATTCTGCCGGGCGGCAGTTACAGCAAGGGCGAGTGGATCACCGACAGCGGGTACGTGGTCGGGAGCGCGGACACCACTGGCTACAAGACGCACGCGGTGGCTTGGAAACTCGGGTAGGAGCAGGCCGCGGCTGGACGGGCCCCGCGTCCGCCCAGCCGCGTCCGCGGGTTCAGCCCTGCACTGCTGCCGGATCCGGCGGCGGTGCTTCTTGACCACGATCGCCGCCTGTTTCCGTTGCCGCGGTGTCGATCCGGCACCGGCACCACTCCACCCGGCCATGGTCGCGCGCCGTGCCCGCTGCCCGCATCCGGTTTTTCAGCTCCGCGCCGCCGTCGGGTACGGCAGCAGCGCCATCTCCCGCGCGTTCTTGATCGCGGTCGCCACCTGTTTCTGTTGCTGCGGCGTCAATCCGGTGACCCGGCGGGCCCGGATCTTGCCGCGGTCGGAGATGAATTTCCGCAGCAGGTCGACGTCTTTCCAGTCAACCCTGGTGATTCCGGCCGTGTGGAAGGGGTTCGGGCGGCGGCGCGGCGCACGGTCTGGTTTAGGCATGGCGCTCACCAGCTCGACTTCGAGACGCCGGGCAACTCCCCGTTGTGCGCCATCTGCCGCATGCGCACCCGGGACAACCCGAACTTCCGCAGGTAGCCGCGCGGGCGGCCGTCTGCGGCGTCGCGGTTGCGGATGCGCGTGCGACTGGCGTCACGCGGCATGCGTTGCAGCGCCACGACTGCGTCGGCCTTCTCCTCCGGCGACGCGGACGGCGACGCGATCACCGCCTTGAGCGCGCGCCGGCGTTCGACATACCGCGCGGCGATCACTTTCCGCTGCTCGTTCTTCGCGATTTTCGACTTCTTCGCCATCAGCGCTCTTCCTTGAATTCGACGTGCTTGCGCGCCACCGGGTCGTATTTGCGCAGCACCATCCGGTCCGGATTGTTGCGGCGGTTCTTCTTCGTCACGTACGTGTAGCCGGTCCCCGCGGTCGACCGCAGTTTGACGATCGGCCGGATGTCGGTGCTTTTCGCCATCTAGAGCTTCACTCCCTTCGCCACGAGATCGGCGACGACGGCGTCGATGCCGCGTTTGTCGATCGTCTTCATGCCCTTCGCCGACACCTTGAGCCGCACCGAGCGGCCGAGGCTCGGCACGTAGTAACGGCGCGTCTGCAGGTTCGGCTCCCAGCGCCGCGAGGTGCGGCGGTGCGAATGCGAGACCTGCTTGCCGTAGCCCGGCTTGCGGCCGGTGACCTGGCACACGGCTGACACGGACCCTCCCAAGTTGATAGTGACATTCATGTTCAACTACGCTCGTCACCGTACCCGCCCCGTCGTCTGGAGATCCAGTGCCCCCACGTCCGCGTGTCCCGCTCGTGCTCTGCAGCGGGATCGCCCCGGCCCCGAACGATGCGCTCGCCGCCCTCCTGCTCCGCGCCGGGCCCGGCACCGCCGTCGTCCACCACGACCTGCGCGACATCGGGTCCGGCGTCGTCCGCCGCCGGATCCGCCTGCGCGGCCGCGACGAGCTGACGCCGCTCGAACTCGCGCACGGCTGCGTCAACTGCACGCTGCGCGAGGACCTGCTGCCGCTGCTGCGCCGG
The DNA here is from genome assembly GCF_042647905.1 of Amycolatopsis halotolerans. Taxonomy (NCBI): domain Bacteria; kingdom Bacillati; phylum Actinomycetota; class Actinomycetes; order Pseudonocardiales; family Pseudonocardiaceae; genus Amycolatopsis; species Amycolatopsis halotolerans. Next base: position 23,304 of record NZ_JBHRWI010000028.1, on the reverse strand, counting down.
CTGGCCCGGATGCCTCAGGTCGACCGCATCGTGGTGCGGCTCGACGAGGCGATGGAGCCGGAACCGGTGAGCTGGGCGATCCGCAACGTCCTGGTCGGCGACCGCCCGGTGAGCGACGACGTCGAGCTCGAAGCGGTCTTCACCGTGCTCGACTGCGCAACCTGGCTCGCCGACGTCACCGGCGACGACCTGCTCGCCGAGCGTGGCCTGCACGGCAGCCCCGAGGACGAGCGGACGGTCGCCCAGGTCGCACTGTCCCAAGTGGAATCCGCGGACGTGGTCGTGCTCGCCGGAGCCGCCCCGGATGCTTGGTGTGCAGCCAAATCCTCGGCAGTGCTGGACCGGGTCGCGCCGTCCGTGCCCCGTGTCGAGCTGGCCCGCACCGACGCCGCCAGACTGTTCGCCGCGATCCCCGCCGACGCCCGGCGCGGCGAGGTCACCGACCTGCACGGCGCGTTGTTGCGCGGTGCGCCCCCGCTGCACCCGGACTGCGGCATCGAACTGCTGCGGTTCACCGCGCGGCGCCCATTCCACCCGGAGCGGCTGCACGAGGCGATCGACGTGCTGCTCGACGGCGTGGTCCGCACCCGCGGCCGGGCCTGGGTCGCGAGCCAGCCGGACGTCGCGTTCTGGATCGAATCGGCGGGCGGCGGACTCGGCATCGGGCACGCCGGGCCGTGGCTCGCCTCGCCGGACGGACCGGACTGGGCCGACGTCTCCCCCGAACGCCGCACGCTCGCCTCGCTGCGCTGGGACCCGGTGCACGGCGACCGCGCGCAGGAACTGGTGATCGTCGCCGACCAGGCCGCGCCGGCGGAGATCGAGAGCGCGTTGCGGGCAGCCCTGCTCACCGACGCCGAACTGGCCGAGGGCGAAGCGGCCTGGCGCGCGTACCCCGACCCGTTCGGGGACTGGCACGAAGACCCCTGTGAAGAAACCGAAGAACCCGACCGGCACGCCAACGCCGCCAACCAGAAGGACGAAACCCTGTGAAACCCGGCATCCACCCCGACTACCACCCGGTGGTCTTCAAGGACTCGTCGACCGGCGACGCGTTCCTGACCCGCTCCACCGCCACCTCCGACCGCACGATCGACTGGTCCGACGGCAACACCTACCCGCTCGTGGTGGTCGACATCAGCGCGTGGTCGCATCCGTTCTGGACCGGCACCCAGCGGATCCTCGACTCGGCGGGCCAGGTCGAGAAGTTCCACCGCCGCTACGGGCAGCGCCGGAGCGGGGGTGCGCGCTGATGGCCGTCCCGAAGCGGAAAATGTCGCGCAGCAACACCCGGTCCCGGCGCTCGCAGTGGAAGGCGGCCGTGCCGGACCTGGTGCCGATCGTCGTCGACGGCGAGCGGAAGCTGGTGCCGCGCAAGCTGATCAAGCACTTCCAGCGGCTTGAGCGGTGAGCGTCCCGGTCACTGTCCTTTCCGGATTCCTGGGCGCCGGGAAAACCACGCTGCTCAACCGGATCCTGGCCAACCGCGACGGCCTGCGCGTCGCGGTGATCGTGAACGACATGAGCGAGGTCAACATCGACGCCGCGCTCGTGCGGGACAGCGTGTCGCGGACCGACGAGCGGCTGGTCGAGATGACCAACGGGTGCATTTGCTGCACCCTGCGCGAGGATCTGCTCGAGGAGGTCGCGCGGCTGTGCGACGACGGGCGGTTCGACCATCTGCTCATCGAGTCCAGCGGGATCTCCGAGCCGATGCCGGTGGCCGCGACGTTCTCCTTCCCCGCCGGCGACGGCACTCCGGTGCTGTCGTCGGCGCGGCTGGACACGATGGTCACCGTGGTGGACGCGGCGAACTTCGCTCGCGAACTGGCCCGGGGGGACAGCCTGGCCGAGCGCCGGCTGGACCAGTACGACGGCGACGAGCGGACGGTCAGCGACCTGCTGATGGACCAGGTCGAGTTCGCGGATGTGCTGCTGCTCAACAAGACCGACCTGGTCACGCCGCCCGAAAGGGACCGCCTGCTCGCCTCGCTGCGACGGCTCAACCCCGCGGCCGACGTCGTGTCCGCGGAGTTCGGCCGGGTGCCGCTGGCACGGGTCTTCGGCACCGGACGGTACGACGCTGAACGCGCGCAGCAGGCGCCGGGCTGGGTGGCGGAGCTGAACGGCGACCACGTGCCGGAGACCGAGGAGTACGGCATTTCCAGCGTCGTGTTCCGCTCCGCGCGGGCGTTCGATCCGGTGCGGTTGTGGGAGTTCGTGACCTCGCGGCTCGATTCCGGCGAGTTCGGCACGGTGCTGCGGTCGAAGGGATTCTTCAGCCTCAGCACCCGGCCGGGCACGCTCGGGCTGTGGTCACAGGCAGGCAGCGTCGCACGGTTCGAACCGCAGGGCGTCGCCGACGAACCCCGGCAGGAACTGGTGTTCATCGGCGTCGGGCTTCAGCACGCCGCGCTGCTCGACGCGCTCGAGAGCTGCCTGACTGACACGGCGGCCGCTGCCGACCCGTTCCCCGTTTGGGAACCGGTGCACGTCCACTAGGGGCTCGTGAGTGGCAATCCCGGTGAGAACCACCCGGTGAGAACCGGCATAGCCGCTCACGAGCCCGTTCGTCCGGGATACCCGTTTCGCACCAGTTGAACAGGCTAGGTTTATCAGTCTAGACTGTCGATTGTGGCGGACCGGACGAGCGAAACCCAGACGCGGCACAGCGGGCGGTACAAGTGGGTGGCGCTCTCCAACACCACTCTCGGCGTGCTGATGTCGGCGCTCGACGGCTCGATCGTGATCATCTCGCTGCCCGCGATCTTCCGCGGCATCGGCCTGGACCCGCTGGCCCCGGCCAACATCGGCTACCTGCTGTGGATGATCCTCGGCTACCTGCTGGTGTCCGCGGTCCTGGTGGTCACGCTCGGGCGGCTCGGCGACATGTTCGGCCGCGTCCGGATGTACAACGTCGGGTTCGTGATCTTCAGCGCCGCCTCGGTGGCGCTGTCGTTCGACCCGTTCCACGCGGGCGGCGGCGCGCTCTGGCTGATCGGCTGGCGGGTGGTGCAGGCCGTCGGCGGCGCGATGCTCACCGCGAACTCCGCGGCGATCCTCACCGACGCGTTCCCGCGCGAACAGCGGGGAATGGCGTTGGGCGTCAACCAGATCACCGCGCTGGCCGGGCAGTTCCTCGGTCTCGTCGCGGGCGGCCTGCTGGCCGAACTCGACTGGCGCGCGGTGTTCTGGGTGAGCGTGCCGTTCGGCGTTTTCGGCACCGTCTGGTCGATCCGCAGCCTCCGCGAGATCAGCCGTCCGCAGCGGTCGCGGATCGACTGGGGCGGCAACGTCACTTTCGCGCTCGGCACCGCGGTCGTCCTCGCCTCGATCACCTACGGCATCCAGCCCTACGGCGGCGCGGCGACCGGCTGGGGCAACCCGTGGGTGCTCGGCGGGCTCGGCGCCGGGATCGCGCTGCTCGCGGCGTTCTGCGTGATCGAGACCAGGGTGCCGGCGCCGATGTTCCAGCTGTCGCTGTTCCGCATCCGCGCGTTCACCGCCGGGAACCTCGCCGCGCTGCTCACCGCGATCGCGCGCGGCGGGATGCAGTTCATGCTCATCATCTGGCTGCAGGGGATCTGGCTTCCCTTGCACGGCTACGACTACGAGCAGACCCCGCTGTGGGCCGGGATCTACCTGCTGCCGCTCACCGCCGGGTTCCTGATCGCCGGTCCGGTCTCCGGATTCCTCTCCGACCGTTTCGGCGCGCGGCTGTTCTCCACCGGCGGGCTGCTGCTGGTCGCCGGATCCTTCCTCGGCCTGCTCGCGCTGCCGGTGGACTTCAGCTACCCGGCGTTCGCGGCGCTGCTCGTGCTGAGCGGGATCGGACAGGGCATGTTCTCCGCGCCCAACACCTCCGCGATCATGAGCAGCGTGCCGGACAACCAGCGCGGTGTCGCGTCCGGCATGCGCTCGACGTTCCAGAATTCCGGGACGTCGCTGTCCATCGGCGTGTTCTTCTCGCTGATGATCGCCGGACTGGCCGGCTCGCTGCCGTCGACGCTCACCGGCGGGCTGCAGGCGCACGGCGTCCCCGCGGACGTCGCCGCGAACATCGCCCAACTGCCGCCGGTGAGCACCCTCTTCGCCGCTTTCCTGGGCAGCAACCCGGTGGCGCACTTGGTCGGCCCCGGCGTGCTCGGCCAGCTCTCCCCCGCCGATTCCGCCGCGCTGACCGGCAAGGAGTTCTTCCCGACCCTCATTTCCGGGCCGTTCCACGACGGACTGGTCACGGTGTTCGTCGCGGCCGCGGCGATGGCGCTGGTCGCCGCGCTGGCGTCGGCGTCACGGGGGAAGCGGTACTTCCACCAGGACCAGGTCAGTCCATCGTGAGCGCGATCTTGCCGTGGATGTTGCCCGCCTGGTAGGTCCGCATCGCTTCGGCGGCTTCGGCGAGCGGGAAGGTCGCCATGATGCGGTGCGTCAGCTCGCCTTTCGCGTACAAGCCCGCCAGCCGCCCGAGGCGGGCCGCCGAGCGGTCGTTCACCGTGAGCCGGACGCCCAGTTCGTCGGCGCGGTCATGCTCGACCAGGGTGAGAATCCGGGACCGGTCCTTGATCAGCTCCAAGGTGTATTCCAGTGCGGCACCGCCGACCCCGTCGATCGACGCCGTGACGCCGTGCGGAGCCACCCGTTCGACGAAATCCTCGCTGTAGGCAAGGGGAATCGCGCCGAGTGCCCGCACCTGCTCGTGCCACGCCGGACGCGCGACCCCAAGCACCTTCGCCCCGCGCAGCCGCGACAGTTGCACCGCCATCGCCCCGACAGAGCCTGCCGCGCCGTGCACCAGCACCGTGTCACCGGGGCCGACGTTGATCACCTCGACCGCGATGTCCGCAGTCTGCGCCGCCGCGGTGAACGCGCCCGCGACCTCCCACGGCATCTCCGGCGGCTTGGGCACCACCTGGTCCCGCCCGGCGACGACCAGTTCCTGATACGCGCCCAGCCTGCCGAAGCCGAGCACCTCGTCGCCGGCCGCGAACCCTTCGACGCCTTCCCCGATTTCGTCGATCACCCCGGCGAACTCGTTGCCCGGCACGGTGAACGCGCCCGGTTCCGGCACCGGGATGAGCCCGGCGAGCACCGCGACGTCGAACGCCTGCAGCCCCGCGGCCTCCATCCGGATCCGCACCTCCCCCGGTCCGGCATGCGGCTCCGGCACCTCCTCCAGCCGCAGCACTTCCGGCCCGCCCAGCTCGCGGAACCCCATCGCCTTGCTCATGCCTGCCTCCAGCGTTCGTGTCGATCGCCGCCAGTGTTCGACATCAAGCGGACTTGACGTCAAGCGCCGGGATACCGGCTCGACCGGCGCCGCCCGGTGGGCTAGGTTGATCAGCGATGACTACCGGGACGGCTTCGCGCCACTCACGGATCGGCTACCCGGCACTCTTCTGAGCGCCGCGCGGGCCCCGCCTCCTTCGTCGTGACCACAGGCACCTCAACGACGACAGGAGACATTCATGCCCAGCAAGACTCTGCTGATCCCCGCCCCTGACGGCCAAGCCGACGCCTTCGCCGCGTTCCCCGACGACGGCGAGCGGCACCCAGGCGTCCTGATGTACGCCGACGGTTTCGGCATCCGGCCCGCACTGCGCGAACTGGCCCTCCACCTGGCCTCGCACGGCTACTACGTGCTCGTACCCAACTATTTCTATCGGCAGGGCCCCGCGCCCGTGCTCGAACTTCCGGAGTTCATCGGGGCGGACGAGCGCCCCGGGGTCTTCGCCCAGGTGATGCCGTTGATCGAAGCGCACACCCCTGAACTGGTGCTGCGCGACGCCAGCGCGTACCTCGACTTCCTCACCGCTCAGCCGGAAGTCAGCGCCGGACCGGTCGGGGTCACCGGCTATTGCGTCGGCGGCCTCCACGCAGTCCGCACCGCGGCGGCCCACCCGGATCAGGTGGCGGCTGTCGCTGGCTTCCACGCGCCGGTCGGCGCTGCCGGGCCGGAGAGTTTCGCTCGGCTCACCGCGCAGGCGCACTTCGGACACGCCGCTTCCGACCTGACGCCGGAGACGCTCGGCGAACTCAATGAAGCTCTTGATGCGGCAGGGGTCAGCTACACATCAGAGATCTACCCCGGCACCATCCACGGATTCACCATGGCCGACACCGATTCTTTCGACGCCGATGGCCTGCGACGCCACTGGGAACGGCTGCTGCCGCTCCTCAGCCGGGCCCTCTGAGGTCTGGGCCGTTTCGCAGCCAGCCCGGTTGCGAAACGGCTACTCGACCCACCACCAGCCGTCGCCCAGGTCGACCGTCGGGCGGACGGCACAGCCCAGGCCGTCGAGGTAGTCGTACGAGTCGACGGGACGGCCGGGAAGGTACTTCTCCGGGGAACCGCTGAAGTGGGCGAACCCGGCGGCGCAGTCGGGAATCCCCGCCCAGGCGCGGACGAACCACACCGGCCGGTCCGGGTCGTTGTTGATCCGCGAAATCGCCGGCGGCGGCTTTTCGCCCCTCTTGAGCCCGTTCAGGGAGCGCAGCACGTCGGCATAGTCCGCCCGGTGCATCGAGTACCAGGTAGCGGCGTAGAAGTGCACCCAGTTGGTGCTGGCCATCAGCACCGCGCACGCCGCGGTGAGCACCGCGTATCCGGCGAGGCCCGGCCAGCGCAGCCCTCGCCACACCAGCCACGCGCTGATGCCCGTCGCCGTCGCCGCGGTCAGCCACGCTCCCGCCGTCAGCACGATGACCGGCACTGGGATCACGCCGCTGATCGGCACGACGAAGTAGCTCACGGCGGCGGCCAGCAGCCAGCCGAGCAGGAACACGACCGCGGCCAGCACCAGGTCCGGCCTTCGGTTTTCCTCAGCACTCCCCATGATCACTGGACGGGCGAGCGGCCGTTCGGTTGTGCTAGTCCCGCGACGGCGTGTACAGCGCGCCCAAAAACTCCACCAGCAGCCGCTCCCGCAACGGTTCCGGCGCGACCGCCAGCAGCGCGTTGACCGGCGCCATCCGCTCCGGCAGCCCGGCCGCACCGGTCAGGCCCGCCGCGGCGAGCAGCCCGCCGAACTGCTCGGACGTCAGCGTCCCCGGGTCCAGCGCGGCCACGAACGCGGCGACGTCCGGATCGACCCGCACGGGACCGTCCGCGCGCGCCGCCTCGACGGAAGCCGTTAGATCAGCGAGGAATTCCGGTTCGCTGCCGTGGTTGGCGGCGGTGACGGTGAGGTGCAGGTTCAACGGAGAAGTCCCGTGCGCGAACTGCGGCTGCACGTACCAGCCGCGCGCCTTCATCTCGTCGGCGACGGTGAACAGGTCGAAGCCGTCCGAGCCGGTGAACGCCACCAGCGTCGACACCGGGTCGCCCAGCACGCGCAGACCCGGAATCGAAGCCACGCCCGCGCGAATCCGGTCCACCGCTTCCCGCGTGCGCGAGGCCAGCTTCAGATAGCCGTCCTCGCCGAGGTGGTGCACGACGGCCCACGCGGCGGCGAGCGGACCGCCGGAACGGGTGCTTTGCAGCGTCGGGTTGAGCATCGTGTAGCCGGGCCACGCCGCGCTCGCGAAGAAATGCGTCCGGCGGAGTTCCGCGGAAGCGTGCAGCAGCACCGAGACACCCTTGGCGCAGTAGGCGTATTTGTGCAGGTCCACCGAAATGCTGGTGACGCCCGGGACGCGGAAGTCGAACGGCGGCAGGTCCGCGCCGAGCTTCGCGAAGTACGGCAGCACCCAGCCGCCGATGCACGCGTCGACGTGCATGCGCACTCCGCGCGCCGAAGCCGCAGCGGCGATTTCCGGGATCGGGTCGACGACGCCGTGTGCGTACGAAGGCGCGCTCGCCACGACGAGCACGGTGGAGTCGTCGATCGCCTCGGCCACCGCCGCCGGGTCCGCGCGGAAGGTCTCCGGATCGACCGGCACGACGACCTTCCGGACGCCGAACAGGTGCGCCGCCTTGTGGAACGCGGCGTGCGCGGTTTCCGGCAGCACGATCGAAGGCGCCTCGATGTCCGGCCGGGAGTCGCGGGCGGCGAGGACCGCCAGCAGGCACGATTCAGTGCCGCCGGACGTCACCGCGCCGACCGTGTCCGGGGTGCCGCCGAGCAGTCCGGCCGCGCGGGCGACCAGGTCGTTCTCCATGCGCAGGAGGCTGGGGAACGCGGTCGGGTCGAGTCCGTTGGCCGAACTGGCCAGCGCGTGCGCGGCGGCGGCGATTTCGTCCACTTCGGACAGTCCGCTGTCGTACACGTAAGCCAGCGTGCGGCCGCCGTGCGTCGGCAGGTCGCCGGAGCGGAGTTCGCGCAGCCGCGCGAGGACGTCGTTCACGGCCGCTTCTCCAGCACCGAACGGCGCAGCAGCGGGATGCCGAGCGCGATCAGCACCGCGGGCAGCACCGAAGCGCCGATCACTATCGCGGTGATCGCCGACGGCGGCTGGGGGACGGCAGTGGAGCCGGTGCTCGACACGTAGCTCCCGGCCTGCAGCACGATGCCGAGCAGTCCCGGTCCGAGCGCGAGCCCGAGCGTCTCGGACGCGGTCCACACCCCGGCGGTGACGCCCGCCCGGGTCTCGCCGGTCCGTTCCTCCTCGGCGCTGATCAGGTCCGGCAGGATCGCCAGCGGGAACACCGAAATGCCCGCGTAGCCGACGCCGGCGAGCGCGACGAACACCAGCGTCGCGGCGAACGGGAGCTTGTCGGCGAAGTACATCGCCACCAGGCCGACGAAGAACGACGTGGTGGCGATCCGGAATCCGACGAGCTTGCCCCAGCGCGCGCCGAGGCGCGGCCACACCGGCATGGTGACGAGCGCGGGCCCGACGAAGCCGACGAACAGGTAGGTGCGGTAGCTCGGGTCGCCGAGCACGTGCTGCGCGAAGTACGGGATCGCGGCCAGCACGGTGCCGATGCCGAGCGCCTGGATGAAGTAGACGCCCAGCAGCCACCGGAACGAACGCCACTGCGCGATGGTGCGCGCCAACTCCTTGAGCCGCACCGTGTTGGGCCGCAGCGAGCCGACCGGCGCGCCCTTCAGGCCGAAGTAGACGCCGAGCGTGGCGGCCAGGATGATCACCGCCATCACCAGGCCCATCACCCGGTAGCCCGCCACGCCGGGCAGCAGGTCGGTGATCGCCGGGGCGCCGCCGCCGGACACCAGCACCGCGACCGCCAGCACGCCGATCCGGACGCTGGTGAGTTTCGTGCGTTCCTCGGCGGAATCGGTCAGCTCGGCCGGAAGCGCGTTGAACGGCACCTGGAAGAACGCGTACGCGGTGGCGCACAGGAAGAACATCGCCACGACGTACGCCGCGTCCCACACCGGCGTGCCGAAGCCGGGATGCGCGAAGAGCGCGGCGAACAGGATCGCGACGCCGATCCCGCCGCGCAGCAGGAACCGCCGCCTGCTGCCGGTGCGCGCGAGGTCGGCGTCGGACAGCCGTCCGGCGATCGGGTTGAAGACCACGTCCCACGCCTTGGGCACGAACACGATCACCCCGGCCGCCGCCGCGGGCACGGCCATCGTGTCGGTGAGGTACGGCAGCAGGAGCAGCCCCGGCACCGTGCCGAACCCGCCGGTGACGAAGGAGCCGAGCGAGTAGCGGAATCTCGTGCGGCGGGACAGCGACGCCAAAGGTCCTCCTCGAAGGCGGAACGACGAACGCATGCCTAATGGATCTTCGCCGGTTCCCGGTAGTGGTCGGGAGGAATCGTGCCACCGTCGTGATGCACCGGCCGTACCGGGCCGACTACCGCCTTGCTTTCCGGACAGGCCTTTCACGGGTGCAGCTCAGGGTGTCCGGCGAGGAAGGCCCGGTAGCTGCCGAGCGTTCCGGTCCCGGAGTAGCCGAGGTCCGCCGGCGTGACCGCGGTGCCGCTCGACGCCGAGACGACCTGGATGCCGAGACTGGCCTCGGGGTCCCCGTCGGCGGCCTTGACGATCGCCGGGAACGCCGCCGCGAGCACGGTCCGCCGCACCGCCTCGTCGTCGGTGTCGGCATCGATCACCACATTGCCGGTCCGGCCCATGCCGACATTCGTCCGGTAGTTGCTCTCGACACTGACCACGTGCGGCAGCGTCGCGACCGCCGCTTTGACGCACGCCGGGTGCTCGCGGTGCCGACGAAATACGCGGGGTCGCCCCGAGGGGTCGAGGGGTCAGGACAGCGCTTTCGCCGCCTTCGCCAAGGATCCCGCGTCCCCGCGCAGCAGCAGCGTCGTCACCACCGTCGCCTCCCAAGCGGACAGTTCCTCCCGGATCTTCTCTGCGGGCCCGATCAGCGAGGTGTCCTCGACGAGCGAAGTCGGAATCGCCTTGACCGCCTCTTCCTTGCGCCCGGCCAGGTAAAGCTCCTGCACCTTGTCCGCCACGTCCGCGTACCCGAGCCGGGCGAAGACGTCGTGGTGGAAGTTCACGCTCTTCGCGCCCATTCCGCCGATGTACAGCGCCAGCGCGGGCTTGATGAAGCTCGCCGCCTCCTCGACGTCGTCGTGCACGATCACCGGCACCGACGCGGCCACCTCGAAACCGTCCAGGCCGCTCCGCCGCGCGCTGGGGCGGGCGAAACCCTCCTCCAGCGCGGTCCGGTAGAACGCGTCCGACTTGGGCGAGAAGAACAGCGGCAGCCAGCCGTCGCAGATTTCCGCGGCCAGCGCGACGTTCTTCGGGCCTTCGGCGGCGAGGTAGATCGGCAGGTCGGCGCGCAGCGGGTGCACGGTCGGCTTGAGCGGCTTGCCCAGTCCGGTCCCGCCCTGCAGCGGCAGCTGGAAAAACTGCCCGTCGAGGGTCACCGGTTCCTCGCGGGCCAGCACCTTGCGCACGACCTCGACGTACTCGCGCGTGCGCGCCAGCGGCTTCGGATACGGCTGGCCGTACCAGCCCTCCACCACCTGCGGCCCGGACGCGCCGAGCCCGAGCACGAACCGGCCGCCGGAGAGGTGGTCCATGGTCAGCGCGGTCATCGCCGTCGCGGTCGGGGTGCGCGCGGACATCTGCACGATGTTCGTGCCGAGCTTGATCCGGCTGGTCGCCTCGCCGATCCAGGCGAGCGGCGTGAACGCGTCCGACCCGTACGCCTCGGCCGACCACACCGAGTCGAACCCGAGCCGTTCCGCTTCGAGCACGGTCTCCCGCGCGCCCGGGATCGGCCCGCTCCCCCAGTACCCGAGGTGAAAGCCCAGCTTCATCAAGCCCTCCTGATCTCCGAAGTCCGTGAGGGGAACCCTGAGGGACTCTGATTCCCTCAGGGTTCCCCTCACGGCACGTCCGGCGAGTAGTGCTCCGGTTTCCCGCGCTCGGCGAGCGGGGGAAGATTGCGGCGCGGGGTTTCGACCGGCGGCGTCCCCGGGGCCAGTGCGCCGCGGGCGCGCCGCCAGCCCGCCCGTGCCCGCGGATGGTAGCGGCGATCGTGCGGAAGCAGCGCGAACGCCGCGTTGATCAGCTTGCCGACGCGGCGGTGCCGCCGGGCGTCCCGTGCGGACCAGCGAAAGCCGAGCAGATCGCGCACTTCCGGGTCGTACAGGCCGACAGTCAGCCACACGAACTGTTTGGCGATGATCTTCGAGACCGGCGTCCACAGTGGATCCGGCAGCCAAGGCAGGAACGGCGGTTTCGCGATGCCGTCGAGGTCGAGGACATCGCGGGTGGCCTTGTTGTCTTCCAGTACCTCGGTGCACATGTGCTTCCAGTACCGCTGGAAGTCCTCCCACGATTCCGGCACCGGCCGCATCGTCATGTCGTACATCCGCCACCAGCGCACGTGCTCGTCGAACAGCGTGCGCTTTTCCTCCTCGCCGATGCCGCCCATGAAATTGTCGGCGATCAGGATGGTGCTGACGAAGAACGTCGAATGCGCCCAGTAATACGTGTCCGGGTCGAGCGCGTGGTAGCGGCGGCCCTTCTTGTCCACGCCCTTGATGCGGTCGTGGTAGCCGCGCACTTCCAGCGCCGTGCGGTACGCGAGCGGGCCGTCGTAGACCACCCCGCCGATCGGGTACAGCGAGCGGAAGAGCCGCTGCCACCGTTCCTCGAAAAACCGCGAATGCTCCTCGACGCCCGCGCCGAGTCCCGGGTGCATGTTCTGCATCGACCCCGCCCACAGCGCGATCAGCAGCCCGCGCCAGTCGCCGAAGTACTTCCAGGTCAGCGAGTCCGGCCCCAGCGGCTCAGGTGCTTCCCTGCTCATCGCGGCTCCTCGGCGGGTCGGCGAAGTGACTACAGCTGTTGTCAGGTTAGGATGTGACAACATCTGTGGTCAACTCGGGACGGGAGCGGGTATGCCGGGCCGCACGTGGGCGGGCACGACGCTGGACGACCGCAAGGCCCAGCGCCGCGCGCAGCTGCTGGCCGCCGGGCTCGACCTGCTCGGCAGCCACGGCAGCGCGGCGGTGAGCGTCCGCGCGGTGTGCCGGTCCGCGAAGCTGACCGAGCGGTACTTCTACGAAAGCTTCGCCGACCGGGAGAGCCTGGTCGCCGCTGTTTACGAGGACGTCGGGGACCAAGCCCGGCAAGCGCTCGCCGACGCCGTTTCCGGCGAAGCCGATCCGGGCCGCCGGGCCGGACGCGCGGTCACGGCGTTCGTGGAACTCGTGCTGGACGACCCGCGCAAGGGCCGGGTGCTGCTGCTCGCGCCGCTGACCGATCCCGCGCTGACCAGCCGCGGGCTGCACCTCCTCCCGGCGTTCGCCACGCTCGTCGGCGAACAGCTGTCGCGCGGCGACGAAACCGGTCGCCAGCTCGTGGCGATCGGTCTCGTCGGCGCGCTCAGCAACGTGTTCATCGCTTACCTCGACGGCACGTTGAAGGTGAGCCGCGAGCGTCTCGTCGAGCACTGCGTGAAGCTCGTGCTCGGCGCGGACGCTTTCGACTCGGGGGCTCACTGAGCGGCTGCCCGCTCGTCGCGCAGCCGCAGCGCGATGTCGATGATCATGTCCTCCTGGCCGCCGACGTAGCGTTCTTCGCCGACCTTGTACAGGATTTCGTGCGCCGGGACGCCGTAGCGCTCGGCCGCGCGTTCGGCGTGCAGCAGGAAGCTCGAGTACACGCCGGCGTAGCCCTGGATGATCGACGACCGGTCCATCACCGGCAGCCGGGTCAGGTACTTCTTCACGACGTTCTCCGCGGCTTCCATCAGAACGTCTTTGTCCACGCCGGTTTTGATGCCGAGCCGCTCGAAGGTGGCCGCGAGGACCTCCGTCGGCGAGTTGCCCGCACCGGCGCCGAGCGCGGCCAGCGAACCGTCGATCTGCCGGGCCCCCGCGCGATAAGCGAGCACCGAGTTGGCGACGCCGAAGCTCAGGTTCTGGTGCCCGTGGTAGCCGACCTGAGCTTCGTCGCCGAGTTCCGCGACGAGAGCGGCGACGCGTTCCGAGGCGTCGTCCAGGATCAGTGCGCCCGCGGAGTCCACGACGTACACGCACTGACAGCCCGCGTCGACCATGATCCGGGCCTGCTTCGCCAGGTCGTCGGGCGTCGACATGTGCGACAGCATCAGGAATCCGACGGTTTCGAGGCCGAGATCGCGGGCCGCGCCGAAGTGCTGGATGGACACGTCGGCCTCGGTGCAGTGGGTCGCGATCCGCACCGCGCCCGCGCCGAGGTCGGCCGCCGCGCGCAGGTCGGTGACCGTGCCGAGACCGGGCAGCAGGAGCACGGCGATCTTCGCCTGCTTCGCCTCGTCGACCGCGGCGGCGATGAGCTTTCGCTCGTCCACCAAGGAAAAGCCGTAGTTGAAGGTCGAGCCGCCGAGGCCGTCGCCGTGGGTCACCTCGATCAGCGAGACGCCCGCGTCGTCGAGCGCGCGGACGGTATCGCGGACCTGCTTTTCGGTGAACTGGTGCGCCATGGCGTGGCTGCCGTCGCGCAGAGTGGTGTCGACCAGCCGGACGTCGGTGTTGTTCACGCGGCCACCTCCTGAGCGGCGAAGAGATCGCCGACGCGCGCGGCGGCGGCGGTCATGATGTCGAGGTTGCCCGCGTACTTGGGCAGGTAGTCGCCGTTGCCCGCGACCTCAAGGAAGACGCCCACGCGGGCCTTGCCGCTCCAGTCCGGCCGCGGCGGGTCGAACTGCGGGTCGGCCTTGAGCGTGTAGCCCGGCACGTACTGCTGGACGTCTTTCACCATGCGGTGCACGGATTCGCTGATCGCGTCGAAGTCGGCGTCCGGGTCGACCGCGCAGAACACCGTGTCGCGCATGATCATCGGCGGGTCCATCGGGTTGATGATGATGATCGCGCGGCCCTTGTCCGCGCCGCCGACCTTCTCGATCGCGTGCGACGTGGTCTCGGTGAACTCGTCGATGTTCGCGCGCGTGCCGGGACCCGCCGACCGCGAGGACACCGACGCGACGATCTCCGCGTACGACACCGGCGTCACCCGCGAAACCGCGTGCACGATCGGGATGGTCGCCTGGCCGCCGCAGGTGATCATGTTGACGTTGCGGTCGGTCAGCTGGTCGGGCGGGTTCACCGCCGGGCACGTGAGCGGGCCGATCGCGGCGGGCGTCAGGTCGATCGCGCGGATGCCGGCCTCGGCGTACCGCGGCGCGTTCGCTTTGTGGGCCTTCGCCGACGTCGACTCGAACACCAGCTCCGGCAGTTCCGCGCGCGACAGCAGCCAGTCGACGCCCTCGGCGGACGTCTCGAGCCCGAGCTTCGCGGCGCGGGCGAGCCCGTCCGACGCCGGGTCGACGCCCACCATGTAACGCACTTCCACGTGCTCGCTGCGCTGGAGTTTTGCCAGCAAATCCGTACCGATGTTGCCCGGGCCGACGATCGCGGCCGTCACCTTGCGTTCCGCCATGCCGCCACGGTGCTCGCCGGGATGGGGCACACTCAACCCATGCGTACCACTGGACGGAACGGCGACGGGCTCGTGACCGCGCGCGTCGCCGCCGTGCTGGAAGCCTTCCGCCCCGGCGACGACGCACTGGGCGTCTCCGAACTGGCCCGCCGGACCGGCCTCGCGAAGACGACCGTGCACCGCCTGGCCGGGCATCTGGCTGAGACCGGCCTGCTGGAACGCGACGGCACCTCAGTCCGGCTCGGGCTGCGGCTGTTCGAGATCGGCCAGCTCGCGGTGCGCCGCCGCGGCCTGGTGGAAGCGGCTCGGCCGTACCTGGCGGATCTGCGGGAGGCCACGCGGAACACGGTGCATCTCGCGGTGCTGGAAGGCACCGAGGTGGTCTACCTCGATGTGCTGCGCGGGCCGGACGCGCCGGATCTGCCTTCGCGGACCGGAGGACGGTTTCCCGCGCACGCGACTGGCGTCGGGAAGGCGATTCTGTCCTGCTCCCCCGACGACGTCGTGACCCGGGTGATCGATGCCGGACTCCCCCGGGTCAGCCCTCGAACGATCACCGCGCCCGGGCTGCTGCGGCGGCAGCTGGCGCGCATCCGGGAAGAAGGAATTGCGTTCGAGCGCGAGGAATCCGGGGTGGGCGTGGTGTGCGCGGCGAGCCCGCTCGTCGACGCGAACGGGCTCGCCGTGGCCGCGGTGTCGATCTCCGGATGGGCGACCCGGATGCGGACCGAACGGGTCGCGCCCGCGGTCCGGACGGTGGCGCTGGCGTTGTCCCGGACCGTCTCCGAAACCTGATCAGGACTTCCCGTTGCCCAGGCGCAGGATCAGGGCAAGGGCCTCCTCCGAATAAGCCCCGGGAGTCAGGACCTCCTGCAAGAGCAGCCCGCGCATCGCGGCGACGGTGACAGCGGCCCTGGTCAGCGCCTCCTCGGCGGCGAGCCCTTCGCGTTCCGCGAGCGAGGCCAGCATCTTGGTCAGGTCGTCGAGCGAATCGATGAACTCGCGGAAGTCCTCCGGCCGGTACGCGGCCAGCCCGGTGACGTGAAAGAACCCGCGCACCCGCGACAGCTGCTCCGGGCGCGTGTAGGTCCGCCAGATCGCCACGACGAGATCCTCGAATGTGCCCTGCCGGGCAGTCTTGAAAAGCTCCTCGTTGTCCCGGGACCGCTGCTCCCCGAGCATGACCGCCAAGACGCCCGGGAGCGACCCGAAGTGGTAGCGCAGCAGGGCGTGGCTGGTCTCGGCCCTGGCGGCGACCTCCCGAAGCGACACCTCCGGCGACGGAAGTGTCCCGTCGAAGGCATCGAGAAGCCGGGCCAGGAGACGTTCGCGGGCGTCGCCTCTGCCTTCCGTGCTTGACAGGCTCACTCGCACAGTTTATCCATTGGAAAAGAAAGCGGCAACGGCGGAGGGAACGGCTCGTGGGACGTTTTCAGATAGTCGGCGCGACAGTCCTCGACGGATCGGGTCGTGATCCCGAGGACGTCACCGTCGCCGTCGAGGACGGGCTGATCACCGAGCCCGGCGGCTCCGGCGAACGCTTCGACGCCACCGGGCTGACCATGACGCCCGGCCTGATCGACGCCCACGTTCACCTGGGCCTGTCGAGCCCGATCCAGCCGCAGTTCTCGTTCCAGCTCAGCGCCGCCGAGATCGCGGCGGACATCTTCGCCACCGCCAGCGCCACCCTTGACGCGGGATTCACGACCGTCCGCGACACGGGCGGGATCGACGGCGGCGTGGTCACGACGATCGCCAAGGGCAAGGTCCGGGGTCCGCGCGTGCTGTCGTGCGGACCGGTCCAGTGCCAGACCGGCGGGCACGGCTACTACGGCGCCGAATGGGAGCCCACCGAACTGTGGAACGGCCATCACATTCCCGGTCTGGCCGCCCTGTCGATGATGTCGGGCAACGCGAACGAGCTGCGTGGCAACGTGCGCGAGGCCTTCCGTCGCGGGGCGTCCTTCCTGAAGCTCTGCGTGACCGGCGGCGTGGTCAGCGCGCACGACAAGCTGACCGACACCCAGTTCACCGTGGAAGAAATCGCCGTCGCCGTCCAGGAAGCCGCGGCCCGGGGCACTTACGTCACGGTGCACGCCCACAACAACGAAGGCATCCGGAACGCGGTCGAGGCCGGGGTGCGCTGTGTCGAGCACGGCACCGACATCGACGAGTCCACGGCCGCCCTGATGGCCGCCCACGACGTTGCCCTGGTGCCCACTTTCGCCGTCGTCGAGCACCTGCTGCGCGACACCGCCGAAGCCGGTCTCGGCGAGTCGATCCGCGATCGGGCGCTCGGCGTTCGCGAGCGGATGGCCGAGGCGCTCGCCGCGGCCAAGGAAGCCGAGGTGCGGATCGGGCTCGGATCTGATCTCATCGGTCCGGCTCAGGACCGCCGAGGGGAAGAGCTGACGTTGCGCGCAGACCTGGAGACGCCGATGGAAGCTCTCGTCGCGGCCACGAAGACCAACGCCGAGATCCTGGGCCTGTCCGGCGAGGCGGGGGTCATCGCGCCCGGCCTGCAGGCAGATCTCGTGTTGTGGAACGGAAACCCGCTCGAAAATCCGAACCTGTTCGCCGACCCCGCGAACGCCGTTGTCGTCGTCCAAGCCGGACGCGTCGTAAAGGACCTCCGATGAGCACTCTGTGGCAAGGCTGCCTCGCCGACACCGACTACTTCGAAATGCGGTCCCGCAGCGGGCACACCTACGGCATCTGGGTCACCACGCCGCCGGGCTACGACCACACCAAGACGCGGGTGCCGGTCGTGTACGTGCTCGACGGCAACTGGGCCGTGGGCATGACGGCTCCGCTCATCGTCACCCAGGCGGATCCGATGCAGCAGATCCAGCCTTACCTCCAGGTCAGCGTCGGCTACGCGGGCGAGGAAGCGCAGGACTGGACGCGGCTGCGCAACCGGGATCTCGTTCCTCCCGGCGAACCCATCGCCCCGGAGTTCGTCGATGCTGTGGAGATGGGCGTCCAAACGGGCAGGATGACCCGAGAGGAAGCCGACGCCTACCTCGCCGAACTGCGCGACAGCCGCGCCGACGCGTTCCTGGCCTTCCTCGCCGACGAACTGCACCCGCGGATCGAACGCGCCTACCACGCCGCCCCGAGCGGCCACGGCCTCTTCGGCTATTCCTACGGCGGGCTCTTCAGCCTCTACGCCTGGCTCAGCGGCTGCCCGCTCTTCGAGAGCATCGGAGCGGGCAGCCCTGGCGTCATCGGCGAGGACAGTCAGGTTTTCGCCCAGCTTGCCGAGCTCGGCGACAGTTTGCCTGCCGCCAAGCTGCACGTGACGGTCAACGACCAGGAGCTGTTCGGAGACCTCGCCGTGTACCAAAGCCTCGCGAAGCACACGGCGACCTTCCTGCACCGCCTCAAGGCGCGCGGCGGAAACGTCACCACCGCGGTCCTGCGCGAAACGCACGTGACTGGCCTGCAGTCCTCGTTCCTCAGCTACCTCCGGACCTGCCGGGCCCAGTGAGTCACCCGGCGGCGTGCACCGCGGGCCGCCGGTCCGCCCACGGCATCGCCTCTTCCAGGAACGCCGCGACCCGCAGCAGCAGCGATTCCGAACAGACCGGACCGCCCAGCTGGACACCGATCGGCAGCCCCCGCGAGGACTGCCCGAGCGGAAGGCTGATCGCGGGCGCGCCGGTCTGGTTGAACAACGGCGTGAACGTGCAGGCGTCGAACAGCTGCCTGGTCCAATCGGCGGCAGCGAGATCGGCGTTCGCGTCGAGGCGGCCCAGCGGCAGCGCCGGGGTGTTCGTCGTCGGGGTCAGCAGCAGGTCGTATCCGGTGAAGAACCGTCCTGCCGCACGGGAAACGACGTTCATCGCGCCCAGCGCCGCCGTCAGTTCCATTCCGCTGACCGAGCGGCCGTACTCGACGCACGCCCACGAGGTGCGTTCGAGGTTCTCCGGGCTGGCCGCGACCCCGGTCATTTCTTCGATCCCGGCGACCGCACCGGCCAGGAATCCGCACCACAGCACGTGATTCGCATGCAGGAACGGCTCCCACTCGAAGACCGGCGTCGCGCGTTCGACGTGGTGGCCCGCTGCTTCGAGCACCTCAGCGGCTGCCTCGACGGCGCTCGCCACCTCCGGGTCGACGTAGCTGCCCGCCCAGGATTCGGTGTGCACCGCGATCCTGAGCCGACCCGGATCGGCGCCGACTTCGTCCAGCCACGGGCGCGCGGGCGGCGCCAGAACGTACGGGTCGCCCGGATAGCTCACCGCGACCTCGTCGAGCAGCGCCGCGGTGTCCCGGACGGTCCGGGAGACCGCGAGTTCGACGCCCATGCCATACAACGGATCGGCGAAGTCCGGCCCGGCGGGCACCCGGCCGCGCGACGGTTTCAGCCCGACCAGGCCGTTGCAGGCGGCGGGCACGCGGATCGACCCGCCGCCGTCGTTGGCGTGCGCGATCGGGAGCGCCCCGGCCGCGACGAGCGCCGCCGAACCGCCGCTGGATCCGCCGGCGCTGTGCCCGGTGTTCCACGGATTGCGCGTCGAACCGTAGGCCAGCGCTTCGGAATTGCCGTTGAACCCCAGCTCCGGCGTGGTCGTGACGGCCAGCGTCGCCAGGCCCGCCGCGCGGAACCGCTCCATCAGGTGCGTGTCCTCCGGCGGCACGACGCCCTTGCCGAGCAGCCGCGTGCCCATCCGGGTCGGCACTCCGGCGGCGTGCAGGACGAGGTCCTTGATCGCGAAGGGAACCCCGGCGAACCGGCCGTCCGGCGAGTAGTCGAGCGGACGCTCGAACGGGCCGTCGGCGACCGCGTTCAGCTCCGGATTCACCTTGCCGACGGCCTCGACCGCCAGCGCGGCGACCTCCTCGGCAGTCACCTCGCCGGAGGCGATTGCCGCGGCGAGCGCGGTCGCGTCGAGGGCGGCGTATTCGTCGAGGTTCATCGAGTCTCCTTCAGCCGGGATCCGGAACGGTACGAGCGGGCGTTGGTCGTCGCATCGGCCTAAAAGCCGTTCCGCCCGCGCCGCCGATGTGCGCCCCGTTGACATTCCGGACGGCGGGCGTTCATGCTCCGTCCGGCAGCGGAGGTTCGGAACATGGCCGCGGATGTGCAGTGGTGGGCTCGGCTCGCTCGGGAAGTGCGCGCGGCGGGGCGCGGCGAACTGCCCGTCGAAACCCCGCTCCGCGCGGTGCGGGACAAACTCGGTTTCGCCTGCGTCGCGTTGGTGAGCGGCAGCAAACAGCGCACCGCGACGGTCAACCTCGGCTACCCGGCGGACATGCTCGGCTACCTGACCACGACCTACCGGTGGAAATGCCCGATCCACTCGCGCGCGGCCCGGTTGGGTCTGCCGCTGCGTTTCGTTGACATCCCGGAGGTCCACGAGACAAGGACGTACCGGGAAGGCATTCAGCCCTACGGTTTCCGCGAGGGCGTCACGCTGCCGCTCGCGCCGGGCACTGGTCCGGAGCGGAGTTTCGTAGCGCTGAGTTCGACGCACGACCGCCCGCTGGACGACGGATCCGTCCTCGCGCTCACGATGTTGTCGCACGATTTCGCCGCGCTGGCCGACCCCGGCGCCGAACCGGGCGAGTCCGCGGCCGACGTCGTACTGCTCGTCTCGCGGACTCAGATCGAAGTGCGCGCTGCCGCTGTGGATCAGCTGCCGCTCAGCGAGCGCGAGTTCCGGCTCGCCGCGCAGTGTGCGTTGACCGAGCGGACCGGATTCCGCCACCGTGACGCGGACGGTGTCTGGTGGCGAGTGCTGGCGCGAGTGCGTCGGCCGGACGGCGTGCTGCTGCGGATCTCCCGCGTGCCCGAGCCCGGGCCGTTGACCGGCCGGGAGCTGGACGTGGTCGGGCTGGTGGCGCGCGGATGGTCGAACGAGCGGATCTCGACGGGGCTCGGGATCGCGATCCGGACGGTGCGCAGCCACGTCGAGTCGTCGCTGGTGAAGCTCGACTGTCCGAACCGGACCGCACTGGCCCGGCACGCGCTCGAGCACGATCTGGACACTCTCGGCGCGCTGGAGGCCGCGCACCGCTGAGCAGATTGTGTCACAATCCTTGCGATCATGACGGGACCATGCTTGACTCGCCGTGCCCACAAGTTCCGGAAATGGCGGCGCAGTAAGTCTTTTGCGTCTCACGCATTGTGTACCGATTTCTCGGCGGCCAGGAGGCAGCGGATGACCACGTTCGAACCCGAGCACCTGCCCCGGCGGCCGATCAAGCGGCGGCTGCCCCGGCCGTCGGAGATCCGCCCGCTGCTCAAGTTCCGGCAGCCGAGGTTCGACGTCCGCGAGCGCCGCCTCGCCAGCGCGCACACCATCGGCGACCTGCGCACGATCGCGCGCCGCCGCACTCCCCGTCCGGTTTTCGACTACGTCGACGGCGCGGCGGAGCAGGAGATCAGCATCGGCCGGGCGCGGCGGGCGTTCGAGAACGTCGAGTTGCATCCGCGCGTGCTGCAGGACGTCACCGAGGTAGACGCGTCGACGTCCGTCCTCGGTGGACAGTCGGCTCTGCCGCTCGTGCTCGCGCCCACCGGTTTCACGCGCATGATGCACCACGAGGGCGAGATCGCCGTCGCCCGCGCGGCCGCTCGCGCCGGAATCCCGTACGTGCTCTCGACGATGGGCACCACCGATCTCGAAGACGTCCGGGCGTGCGCGCCGTCCGCGCGGCAGTGGTTCCAGCTCTACCTCTGGAAAGACCGCGCCGCGAGCGAAGCGCTGATCGACCGCGCGGCGCGGGCCGGGTACGAAGCGCTCGTCCTGACCGTCGACACCCCGATCGGCGGGGCGCGGATGCGCGACGTCCGCAATGGACTGACCATCCCGCCCACGCTGACCGTCCGCACGCTCGCCGGGATCGCCGTGCGGCCGTCCTGGTGGATGAACCTGCTGACGACCGAACCGCTGCAGTTCGCCGCGCTCAGCAACTTCGACGGCACGGTCGAAGAGCTGATCGGCACGATGTTCGACCCGTCCCTGACCGTCGACGACCTGCGGTGGCTGCGCGAATTGTGGCCGGGAAAGCTGATCGTCAAGGGAATCCAGAGCGTCGCGGACGCCAAGGAGATGGCCGGTTCCGGCGTCGACGCGCTCGTGCTCTCGAACCACGGCGGCCGCCAGCTCGACCGCGCGCCGACCCCGCTGGAACTGCTGCCGCGCGTCGTCGATGCGGTCGGGGGCGACTGCGAGATCATCCTCGACACCGGCGTCCGGACCGGTGCCGACCTGGTCGCCGCGCGGGCACTGGGCGCGTCGGCGGCGATGGTGGGCCGGGCTTACCTGTACGGCCTGATGGCGGCGGGCGAGCAAGGCGTCGAGCGCGCGATCGAGATCCTCCGCGCGGAGTACACGCGAACGCTGCGGCTTCTCGGCGTCGTGCGCACCGACGAGATCAACGCGGAACACGCCTCCCTTCGCCTGCCCGCCCGGATTTGACGGTGGGCTCGGCTAAGATCGGCAGTGGCTGTGGGAAGTTCTGCTGAAACGAGTGGCGACGTGCGCGATCAGGCAGGCAGTACGCCAGGCGGCATCGCGCAAGCCCTCCGCGACGACCTCCTGGACGGCGTCCTCGAACCCGGGACGCGGCTCACCGAGGAATCGCTGAGCGCGAGGTTCGGCGCCGGACGGCATTCGGTGCGGTCCGGGCTGCAGACGCTGGTGTCCGAGGGGCTTCTCGAACACCAGCGCAACAAGGGAATCGTCGTGCCCGCGGTGACCGCCGACCGCATCGACGCGATGTGCTCGTACCGGTCGATCCTGGAACTGGGCGCGCTGCGCCTGGCGCTCCTCCAGAACGCGGACTTCGACGCCGTCGACGAGGCCGTGCGGCGCCTCGAATCGATGACCGCCGAAACGCCGTGGCGGCACGTGATCGAGGCGCACAGCGCGGTGCACACGGAAATCGTGGCGGCCAGCGGAAACCCTCGTGTGGTCGCCGCGCACCGGGCCTGTGCGAACGAACTGAACTGCATGCTCGCGACCATCCGGGCCGAGTCCTCGGCGGAGCACCTGGCGGCGACGCACCGGCATCTCGTCGGCCAACTCCGCGTCGGCGGCGAGTCGGCTTTGAAGGCGCTCGATGACGACCTCGAACTCGGCGGCCGCGCGATGATGCACCTCGCATTGCGCCGCCGGAGCGAGGTCCCCCATCTGCTGCCCGGAGATCTCGAGTCGTGAGTGTTCCCGCCGGTTAGAGCGGTCGCCGGCCTGGCTGCCTATGGTGGCAAGCGCCCCAATGGGGCGTTGAGTGCGTCGGATGCACCCAATGAGGTTTTCTCAGTAGCGTCCGTGGTGTTCGTGGTGGGTGAGGACGAGGGCTGCTTGGGTGATGTGGCCGATGCGTTTCGGGCAGAGGGTGACGTGTCGCAGGGCTGCCCAGCGGGTTTTGAGCATTGCGGCGGCGCGTTCGCCGAGGCAGCGCAGCCGGGTGTGGAGCAGGCTGAAGCTCTGCTGGTCGAGGGTGAGCGGCGGTCGGCCGGTGGTTTTCTTGACCGGGGTCAGGATGCCGGTGCCGGCGGCGTGGTAGGCCTTGTCGGCCAAGGTCTTCAGGCCCTGGG